>CAWVKQ010000086.1:0-48050 GCA_963929955.1 Bacillota bacterium | reverse complement strand
GTGCGTGAGCAGACGCTGCAAAGCCGGCATTTTGCGGCATACAGCGCAGCGCTTCCCGGTGAGCTTTTTTCAAGCGCCAGCATTTCTCCGTCAAAGAGAGACTTTTCCCTGCACAGGATCTTTTCCGCCTCCTCCGGCGTATCCGCTCCACACAGAAACAGCCTGTCGCATATGACTTTATATGTGTTAAAGCTTCTCCAGTAGTCTATGGGATCAAAGTCAAAGGCAGGGCAGGACCATGTTTTTGAAAATGACGGGCATTCTCTGCACTTTTCAAGTACTTCATCTCCTCTGAAATACTTTTCAATAAATTCATCTGTCGATATTTCCGCAGTGAAGCGTTCTCTTTGACTCATTTACATCCTCCTTTCCATGATCTGATATAAAAGCAGGGAGCAGAGCACGCCCGGCTGCACGCTCTGCTCCCCGAAATGTGAGTTCTATATAAGCTCGTTTACTACAGAGCATACATTTTTGTTTCCGTAGCCGTGCTCTATACCGTCTTTGAACAGTTTCAGGACAGCATCTCCGCAAGGCGTTTTTACTCCGTCCGATTTCATGGCTCGAAGTATGGTTTCAGTTGCTGTGGCTTCGATGTTCAAAGTGCATTCGCTGGCATCATCGAAGCTCCTGTCATAGTCTTTAAGCTCGGAAGCAAAGGAGCGGAGATTTCCTTCCAGCATTATCGGAAGTATTTCCCTTGTCTGGTCTATGAACTTTTCTACCGAATAGTCGTTTTTGATACAGAAGGCGGCAGCCTCGGCAAGACCTGCGATAGCGGCAAAGTGTACCTGCAGCACTGCAAGATCCGTCACGCTGGCGCCGACGATGTTATCTCCCAGATATACGGCTTTTCCGAGAGCCTCAAGAGCAGGTTTTGTCTCGTCAAACGCATTTTTGCTTCCGGCATAAACGATATAGCCTGTAGGCGTTCCTATATCTCCCGGATAGACCTCTATCGCAGCATCCAGATGTATCATTCCCATATCCGCCGCGATTGAAGCCATATCTTTTACCTCTGCAGGGGAGGATGTTGTTGTGTCTACCAGTATCTTTCCCGCAAGCTTATCCTCAGGTGTGCTTTTTATCACTGAGGCTGCGATATCATGGGTAGGAAGATTCAGGAGTATGAAATCTTCTTCTGCTGCGCCTTCAAGAGAAGAAGAATATCCTGCGCCTCTTTCTATGAAAGGCTCTGCCTGCTTTTTGTCAAGGTCGACTATGGTGACCTGAAATCCCGCGGTCATGAGAGCGTTTATAAGGGCGCTGCCCATGACTCCGCAGCCTACGACTGTTATGTTTTTCATGACTTCCTCCTTATGGTGTTTGGTTTTTGTTATTCCAGCAAGAATATTATCATACTTATTATTATACATATTATAAATTATAAAGTAAAGCACGATTTCAAAAGCCTTCCTAAAAGAAGTCATATTTTCATGGACAAGGAATATCATTATACAAACATGAGAAAAGAGAGGTAATGATATGGACGCCAATACCGAAAAGATAATATGCAGACTGCCGGAGGAGCTCAGGAATATGATAGAAAACCTTCCTTCATCAACAACAGACAAGCTGGAAGAGATACGGCTGAAGGCAGATGAGGACAGCCTTCTCATATGCGGAGGACGGGAGATAAATCTTCACGACAGACCTGCCGTTACTCCGGAGGTGCTGGAGGATATACTTAACAGGCTTCTGGATTATTCGTATTACGCTTACGAGGAGGAGCTCTCAAGAGGGTACATAACCATAGAAGGCGGTCATCGTGTGGGAGTATGCGGGCGCGTTACTCTTGAAGGGGACAAGGTGTGTCTCATAAAGGATGTATCGTCTCTCAATATAAGGAGAAGCCGTCAGATACTCGGAGCGTCCGACCGTATAATAGACTCGGTATGCGGAGAAACACTGAACAGCACTCTCATAATCTCACCTCCAAAGTGCGGCAAGACCACGATACTGAGGGATCTGGCCAGAGCTCTGAGCGAAAGAGGATACAGAGTGGGCGTATGCGACGAACGCTCAGAAATAGCCGGCTGCTGCAACGGAAGGAGCAGCTATGATCTGGGGAACCG
Organism: Bacillota bacterium; assembly: GCA_963929955.1. Classification (GTDB taxonomy): domain Bacteria; phylum Bacillota; class Clostridia; order Peptostreptococcales; family Anaerovoracaceae; genus Lentihominibacter. The sequence continues at coordinate 45,975 of CAWVKQ010000086.1, read as the reverse complement.
GACAGACATACTCGACGGATGTCCTAAGGCTGAAGGGATAATAATGCTCATAAGAGCCATGTCTCCTGATGTGATAATAACCGATGAGATAGGCAGGAAAGAAGACGTGAAAGCAATAGAGGCCGCGCTCTGTGCAGGCGTAAAGATCATAACCACGATACACGGAAACAGCTATGAGGACGTGGCCTCCTCATCGGTTGGAGAACTGGTAACAAGCAGGGTGTTCGATACTCTGATATTTCTCTCATCGAACCCTTCCACTGGAACAGTCAGAAGAATAATGAAGCTTTCTAAAATTCCGGGGAGGGGAGAAAAATGCTGAAGATAGCAGGATGTATACTGATCTTCGCAAGCTGCTGCGGAGCCGGATTCATAAAGGCAGCTTCCTACAGAGCCAGAAGGGCGGAGCTTGAAAACACCCTTGAGCTGGTGAGGCTGCTGGGAATGGAGATCTGTTACAGGAAGGATTCCCTTAAAAAGACATTTGAGACCGTATCATCGAGAAAAGAATGCTGGTTCGCATCTATTCTGTCCGAATGCGGAAAGATGATGGGAGAGCATGTGCCGCTTACGCAGGCGTGGAACAGCAGCCTGAAAGAGCTTGAGTCCCGCTGTCCTCTGGCGGAAAAGGACATTGAGATCCTGGGCGATATATCCATGGGGCTTGGCCGAAGTGATGCAGGAAGCCAGAAAGACCTGCTGATGCCGGCAATCGCTCGCCTGGAGGAGAATGTCAGAGAGGCTAAAGAGCAGGAGCTGTCTCAGGGAAGGATGTACAGAGGTCTTGGAATAGCCGCCGGAACAGTGATAAGCATAATGCTGATATGAGGAGAAGTTTCATGGATGTGGATATAATATTCAAAATAGCCGCCATAGGCATAGCCATAGCTCTTCTCAACCAGATACTTATAAAAGCGGGGAGAGAAGAGCAGGCCATGCTTACGACTCTGGCAGGGGTGATAATCGTACTCATGCTCATAATCCAGATGGTGAGTGAATTCTTTGACACTGTAATGGCCTTTCTTCAGTTTTAGGTGGCAGTATGGAGCTTCTTAAGATAACAGCAGTGGCGCTGGCCGGTGTGATGACAGCTGCGCTTCTTAAAAGCGTAAACAGGGATATATCCATATATGTGGTGTTCGCTACGGTCATTATAATATTCCTTTCCGTTATAGACAGACTTGCGGATATTTTCACGTTCCTTGAAGATATGTACGACAGCGTGGCGTACGGAAGAACGTTTTTTCCTGTGATGATAAAGGTGCTTGCTGTTGCGTATATAACGGATCTTACAGCCCAGCTTTGCAAAGATGCGGGGGAAGGGGCCATAGGATCAAAGGTGGAGCTTGCGGGAAAGGTGATAATATTTGCCGTTTCAATGCCCGTGCTTACAGCCATACTTGAGATGATAAGCAGCCTTCTGCAGTGATTTGGACCGGAGAAAACAACATGGATTACAAAGAGATACTGGACGGGCAGCTTGAAAGTATAGATATGAGCGGGCTCGAAGACATGATGAAAAGCGCATCGGAAGAAAGCGGCGTGTTTCCGTCGATGACAGCGGACGAAATGGTGAGCTCTCTGCTGCAGGGCAGGCCTGTGCTTGATTCCGACAGCATACTGGAAAATCTGCTTAGCCTGTTTCTCGCAGAGATAAACTCCGCTGTTTTTCTGGGATGTGAAATACTGGCCGTGTGCGTGGTGACAGGGCTTCTGACCAATTTTTCCGGAACATTCGGCAGAAGAACCGTGTCATCCCTGGGAGCTGTCATATGCGGCTGCATAATAACGGCTCTATGTATAGGCAGCTTTTTCCGGACATACAGCTACTGCCAGGATTCAATGGATACGATGACCTCTGTCATGGAGATACTTCTGCCTGTGATGATCCCGCTTCTCATAGCCATGGGAGGGATATCTTCGGGAGGAATGATGAACCCGGTAATAATAAGCGCTGTAACGGGATTCAACTTTATAATGCAGCATGTGGTGCTGCCTATGGTGTTTCTTTCGGCGGTCTTTGTTCTTATAAACAGCATAACGGAAAGAGATTACATCAAAAAGCTGGCCCTTCTCCTGCGAAGAGCAGCCCTGTTCATAACCGGCCTTTCAGTCACGGTTTTTTCAGGCATAACAGCCATACAGGGAGTTGTCACAAAATCAGCTGACAACATACTGGTAAACAGTGCGAAATTTTCTCTGGATAATTTCGTTCCTATAGTCGGCGGCTTCGCGGCCGATTCACTGGATATGGTCATAAGCTGTGCCGGACTTATAAAAAACGCCGCAGGCCTCATGGGAATAATAACCATACTCTCCCTGCTGGCCATACCTGTACTCAAGATACTTTCCGTGGCTCTCATATACAAGCTTACAGCCGTGGCGGCAGAACCCGTGTCATCAAAAAACATATCTGACAGCCTCAGCGAGATAGGCGCCGCAGCAGTGACTATGACAGTGGTGCTGGCTATGGGAGCGCTGATGTTTCTGATATTCATAACAGTAATAATGGGAATGGGAGGTGGCGGACTTTGGACATCCTGAAGGACTGGGTGAGAAGCCTTTTTATAATAATACTTGTGATGACGTTCATGGAGTTTCTTCTTCCAGACAGCTCGGTAGGAAAATACGTCAGATACATATTTTCTCTTGTAATAATGGCTGCCGTACTTTATCCCGTTATTTATCTCGCAGGGGAATATTGACGCGTATCGCAAATATATATTTTAAAAGGAGGAAAAGAAGTTGCTGGAAAAACTGAAAAAAGATCCCGCTTTAAGAGACAGGGCTCTTAAGTGTGCGGCTCTTCTCATAATACTGGCGGTCATACTCCTGTCATTTGACGTTTTTACTCAAAGCAGAGACGGCCGCCGCCAGATACTGGATGATGACGGCGGCACCGAGACGGAGCTTTGCGCCATACTCTCCGATATAGAAGGCGTGGGCGAGGTGGACGTCATGCTGCAGTATGATGAGGATGAAAACATAACAGGAGTCATAGTGACTGCGGCGGGAGCGGGAAATCCCGTAGTGCAGAACGACCTTATAAACGCTGTTACCGCCGTGTTCGGCATTTCGGCGTCAAATGTGGAGGTCTTTGAGAAAAAGACGGATGGACATGTGAAGGAGGAACGTGAAAATGAAAGGTAGAGGATCCTTTTTTTCTTTTATGAAGAACAATAAAAAGAAAATATCAGTCATGGCGATAATGGCGGTATGCGCCGGAGGTTACATAGCTGCGGCAGGAGCCGGAGACGACGATAAAGCAGCCGGAAGCGATATCCCCATCCACGACGGAGACGTTCTTGTAGACAGTCTCAGCGTTGAAGAGGAAAAAGAGGGAGGAGAGACGGATGAGTCCGCTCTCGTCACATCTGACGATGTTTCCGAGCTTGATAATACCGACTCGTATTTCCGGGAGCTTCGCGCCACCCTGGACATGGAGCGAAACAAGATAATATCGATGCTGACAGATTCGGAAGCCTCCTCGTCGACCAAAGCCGAAAAGGAAAACGCATCAGGGGAAAAGCTTCAGCTCATGCGGTATATGGAACAGGAAAAGACAGTTGAGACTCTGATAAAAAACAAGGGGCTCCCGGAAACATTCGTCGTTATAACGGAAAGCGGAGTGAACGTAACAGTAAACACAGATGATCTTGACCAGTCCACAGTGACAAAGATATGCGATATAGTCATGAGGGAGACGGGAAGGAAGGCAAGCGAGATAGTGGTACAGGATGTATCATAGTCTGTGCAAACATATTTGTCTTTTACGGGCAGATTTGGTATAATACTTCCTGAGGTGATTGTATGATCGGAACAGGACGGCAGGCGGAAGGCGCCATAAAGGTGTCCGATGAAGTCATAGCGGTCTGCGCTGTCAACGCCGCCCTTAAAACGGAAGGCGTCGCAGGTCTTTCCGGGGGATTTTCCAACGCTCTTTCGAAAAATTTCCTGGGAAAAGAGCTCATGTCAAAGGGGATAAAGGTCAGCCAGGGCGATGAAGGCGTACAGATAGACGTTTATATCACCGTGAGATACCGCGCCAAGATACCGGCAGTGGCATGGGATATACAGGAAAACGTAAAAAACGAGGTGCAGTCCATGACAGGCCTTGACGTGGCTGCCGTCAACATACATGTACAGGGTGTGGAGATACCGGAAGCTTTGGAAGGGACAGGATCACATGACGAGAAATGAAGCACGCGAGAACATGATGAAGATAATGTACGAGATGGACGCGGCAGGATCCATGGACAGGGAGACCGCAGACAGACTGTGTGAAGAGAGGCTTTCGGGCAATCATATAGAAAGAGGCAGGACTCTTCTCGGGAAGATCATTGAAAACATGGATCATATAGATGAGGAAATAAACCGAAACAGCAGGCTGTGGAAGACAGGCAGGATGCCCAAAGTGGATCTTGCCATAATGAGACTGGCTGTCGGTGAGATAAAGTACTGCGACGATATACCCGATGCGGTCGCAGTAAGCGAAGCCATCTCCATAGCGGAAAAGTACAGCACCGGTCAGTCTTCAAAATTCATACACGGCGTTCTGGGGGCTGTGACGAAAAAATGAGAGAAGGCTGTATTCTTGGGATAGACACCAGCAATTACAAGACCTCAGTGGCTCTCGTAGCTGAAGACGGCAGCGTGATCCGCGATATGAGGACACCCTTAAGGGTAAAACAGGGCGAAAGAGGGCTAAGGCAGTCAGACGCCCTTTTTCAGCATATAGAAAACCTCCCCGTTCTTATAGACGAGGCTTTCAAAGACGGAATCGCAATAAAAGCTGTTGCATGCTCAATACGGCCGAGACCTGTCAGAGGTTCGTACATGCCGGTTTTCAGAGCAGGCGAAGCCATCGCGCTGTCTGTGAGCGCGGCAGCGGGAGTCCCGTGTCTTTGCTTTTCTCACCAGGAGGGCCATATTGAGGCTGTGAAGGGATTTTCAGCCATGAAGGACAGCAGACTGTTTCTGGCATGTCATTTTTCAGGCGGAACATGCGAGATCCTGAAGGTGAAGGACGTATCTGAAGATATGAAAAAAGACGCCTCTGCCGGAAAGGCAGAGACACGTATATACAGTATAGATATAATCGGAGGATCAAAGGATATTTCCTTCGGTCAGGTCATAGACAGAGCCGGCGTGGCATCAGGGCTGAGTTTTCCTTCGGGAGAGGAAGCGGACAGACTGGCTCTTTCCGCAGATGATCCCACACGGTTTCTCAGCCCCATAAAGGCGGAAAACGGCTGGATAAACCTTTCAGGCATCGATACCCAGGCCAGAAGGATCATAGAGGGCGGGATGCGGGAAGATATGAAAGGACCTTTTTTCAGAGAGATTTTTGACAGAATCGTCTCAGCAACAGTGAAAATGGTCTCACAGGCATCCGGGAAGAGCGGCATAAGGGACATAATAATGGCAGGAGGGGTCTCCTCCAGCGTATACATGAGGGAAAGGATCCGGAAGGCTCTGAAAGAAAACGGTATAAACACATGTTTCGGCAGCAGCGGACTTTCTCAGGATAACGCTGTAGGCATCGCCCTTCTGGGAGGTAGGATGATATGGCGATAAAGCCTGTTACGGTTTCACAGCTCAACAGCTACATAAAGCGCGTACTGCAGACGGATCCTCTTCTGGGCAACGTATCTGTAAGGGGCGAGATATCCAATCTCAAATTCCACGGCTCCGGACACGTGTATTTTTCCCTCAAGGACGAGGGGAGCAGGATCAACTGTTTCCTGCCCGCCGGCAGCAGAGAGGAGATATACTCTTTTCTCGGCGAGGGTCTGGAGATAACGGTATCAGGCTACATATATCTCTATCAGCGCGGCGGCAGCTACTCCATAAACGTAAGGGATGCTGAGCCTGCAGGAGAAGGAGATCTGGCTGAAGCGTTCAGGAAGCTCAAGGAAAAGCTGGAGGATGAGGGACTGTTTGACAGAGCGCATAAAAAAGAGCTCCCGGCATTCCCGCGAAAAGTAGCGGTGGTGACGTCGGAAACAGGAGCCGCCGTAAGGGACATACTGAAAATAATCAAAAAGAAGAACAGCTATACAGACGTGCTGATATATCCCGTGCTTGTCCAGGGACCAAAGGCGGCGGGCGAGATATCGGCAGCCATAGACGATATAAATGAAAACCACGGCGATGTGGATATAATAATAACAGGACGAGGCGGAGGCTCCATGGAGGAGCTTTGGGCTTTTAACGAGGAAGAGGTGGCAAGGAGCATCTTCCGATCCAATATACCTGTAATATCCGCTGTAGGTCATGAAACGGATTTTACCATAGCGGATTTCACTGCTGACGTAAGAGCGGAGACTCCTACGGCAGCAGCGGAAATGGCAGTTCCCGATACTGACGTTATAATGCAGGAGATCAAGGATCTTGCGGAAGGCATGAGAAGGGATCTTGATAAGACAGTCAGACTCAAGCAGGGGGAGCTGAGGCTTTTGGATCCTGAGAGAACGGCATCCGATCTTCAGGCCAGGATAGCTCTTGAACATCTCAAAGCGGACAGGCTGGCCGCATCCGCCGGCGAGTCGCTTGCCAAGAGAACAGCTCTTCTGGAAGGCAGACTGTCATCTCTGAGGGAATCCCTTGAAGCTTCAGACCCCAGAAGGATACTGGCAAGAGGGTATTCTGTGGTGACGGACGGACAGGGAAACATAATAAAGAGCGCAGCGCAGATCGATGAGGGAGACAGAGTCGGTATCCTGACAGGAGACGGCTCTCTTGAGGGCAATATAACAGATATAGTGAGAGGGCAATAGATATGGCTGAAAAAAGCAGATCAGAAGGATCGTTCGAAGAGATCATGAAAAAGCTGGAAGAAACAGCGGAAAAGCTGAAAGAGGATGATGTTCCTCTTGAAAAGGCTATAAAGTATTACGAGGAAGGCATAAAGTACTACGATCAGTGCAGGGACATACTTGAAAAGGCCAATCAGAAGATCGAGGTGCTGAGCAAAAGGGAGGTGCTTGACAAATGAAGGAGTATACTTTTGATGATTACAGGAACATTATTGAAGATCACATTATGGATTTTATACCCGATGTGGATCACAAAAGCATAACTCTCTATGAATCAATGAAATACAGCCTTTCTTCCGGAGGCAAAAGGATAAGGCCGGTGCTGCTCATGGCAGCGTGCGATTTCTGCGGGGGCAAAATAGAGGAAGCGCTTCCCTATGCCTGCGCCATAGAATATATACACACTTATTCAATGATACACGACGATCTTCCGTGTATGGACAATGATGATCTGCGAAGAGGAAAGCCCACGAACCATAAGGTATACGGCGAGGCAATGGCAACTCTGGCAGGGGACGGGCTGCAGTCGGCGGCCTTTGAAGCCATGAACAGAGACATGCTTCTTTATCTCGATGATACAAAGGCTCTCAACAGACGCATAAGGGCTGCGTATGAGATAAGCAAAGGCTCCGGATGCAGAGGCATGGTTGCCGGACAGGTGGCTGACATGGAAGCTGAGGACAGAAACTGTTCACCGGAGATGCTGGATTATATCCATATAACAAAGACGGCAGCCCTTATAACGGCAGCGGTAAAGGCAGGGGCGCAGCTGGGTCATGCCGATGACGAGACACTGACGAATCTATCCATATACGCAGAAAACCTGGGGCTTGCCTTCCAGATATGCGACGATATCCTGGATGTGGAAGGCATGGAAGAAGAAATGGGCAAAAAAACAGGTATGGATGCAGCGAACAACAAGGCGACATATCCTGCTGTATACGGGCTCAAAAGATCCAAGCAGAGACTGGAGGAGCTGACAAATACAGCAATAGAAGCTCTCAGCCAGTATTACGATAATGCGGAGATTTTTACGAAGCTTGCCAGACAGCTGGAGGTCAGAGGTAAATAGGATGAGCAGATATCTTAAAGGACACAGCTTTCCCCATGATCTTAAGACCATGGATTATGATGAGCTGGAACTGTTGACATATGAAATAAGAGATTTTCTCGTGGATAATGTCTCAAAAACAGGAGGACATCTGTCTTCTAACCTGGGGGTAGTAGAGCTTTCCATAGCCCTCCACAGAACATTCGATGCTCCCGGGGACAAGCTTATATGGGATGTGGGACACCAGACTTATATACACAAGATACTTACGGGAAGGGCGGAAAGATTCCCTACCCTGAGGCAGATGGGAGGTATGAGCGGATTCCCCAAAAGCAGCGACAGCCCTTACGATGTCTTTGATACGGGGCACAGCAGCACATCCATATCTCTGGGACTCGGCATGGCGACTGCCAGGGATCTGGCAGGTGAGGATTACGACGTTGTGGCTGTCATAGGAGACGGAGCTCTTACAGGCGGGCTTTCCTTTGAAGGACTCAACAATGCCGGAAGCCGTGACACGAAGATGATGGTGGTGCTCAACGACAACGGAATGTCCATCGCTCCGAATACAGGGAGTCTTTCAAAGCATCTGGGAAGACTGCGCGGTTCGAGAAAATACATATCCATGAAGGAGCACATAAAGAAGAATGTTTCCAGGCTGCCTCTCATAGGCGACGGAGTTGTCGCCGGGATGCAGCATGCCAGGGATTATATAAAATATGCCGTCATAGAGGACGGCGTTCTCTTTGAAGAGCTGGGACTCAAGTATTTCGGCCCTATAGACGGACACGACATAAGGGAGATGTGCGAAACCTTTGAAATGGCCAGAGAATTTGACGGTCCCGTGCTGGTACACGTTATGACGAGAAAGGGAAAGGGCTACAGCAAGGCGGAAGCGGATCCCGGCATGTATCACGGCATAGGGCCCTTTGACATGGATACCGGAAAGGAAAAGGGCAAGACTGCAGGAATGTCATATTCTAGGATATTCGGCAACAAGCTCACAAAGATGGCGGAGGATGACACCTCGATAGTTGCCGTAAGCGCGGCCATGACAGAGGGCACAGGCCTTGAGACGTTCGGCAGGAAATTCCCTCAGAGACTGTTCGACGTAGGTATAGCTGAGGGACATGCGGTGACATTCGCCGCAGGACTTGCAAAGGGAGGCTGCAGGCCTTTTGTCGCCATATATTCCACATTCCTGCAGAGGGCATATGATCAGATCATGGAAGACGTATGTCTACAGGATCTTCCCGTGGTGTTCTGCATAGACAGGGCCGGGATAGTGGGCGCTGACGGCGAGACTCATCACGGAATATTCGACATAAGCTATCTGCAGCATATGCCCAATATGACCATAATGGCTCCGAAGGACGGCAAAGAGCTTGAAGCAATGATGGAATACTCTCTGACCGTAAAAGGGCCGTGCGCCATAAGATATCCACGGGGCATAGCGCCTGATCTGGGAAAGACGAACAAGATCCAGAAAGGAAAATCGCATCAGCTTGTAAGAGGCGGAGATGCTGAAATCTGGGCTCTTGGAGCCATGGCCGAAAAGGCAGTGGCAGCCGCGGAGCTGCTGAAGAAAAAGGACATAAGCATCAGCGTCATAAACATGGAGTTCGTAAAGCCTCCCGACAGAGAAAAGCTCGCCAGATCCGCTGAAAAATACCCCCTCATAATCACCCTTGAGGACAATGTGCTTGAAGGAGGAGCGGGGGAAACGATAAGAAGCGTAATATCCGGCAGCAACGCAAGGATCATAAACATCGGATGGCCGGACATGTTCATAGAACACGGTACATGCGATGAGCTTTACAGAAAATACCGCATGGATGCAGAGTCCATTGCTGAAAGGATAGAGAAGGAACTTGAAAGACAGGCTTGATGTGATTCTGACAAAAAAAGGACTGTTTCCGTCAAGGGAAAAGGCCAAGGCATCCATTATGGCAGGCGTCGTATACGTGGACGGCATAAGGGTGGACAAGCCGGGCACTCCTGTAGATACGGAAGCGGAAATATCCGTAAAGGAAGAGACATGTCCTTATGTGAGCAGAGGAGGCCTGAAGCTGGAAAAGGCCCTGAGGGAGTTTCATATATCTCCTGAGGGGGCGAGGACTGCCGATATAGGAGCATCCACAGGAGGATTCACAGACTGTATGCTCCAAAACGGGGCTGTCAGCGTAACGGCCATAGACGTGGGATACGGACAGCTTGACTGGAAGCTGCGAAACGATCTCAGAGTCATAAATATGGAAAAGACCAACATAAGGTACCTTGATACGGATGACATGGAAGGGGATCTGGATCTCATAACCATAGATGTGTCCTTCATCTCGCTCAAACTGGTCCTCCCGGTGGCATCCAGACTGCTTTCGTATGAAGGAAGCATAGTCTGCCTTGTGAAGCCTCAGTTTGAGGCAGGAAGAGATCAGGTCGGAAAAAAGGGCATAGTAAGGGATACCTCGGTACACATGGAGGTAATAGAAAACGTGGCAGCTTACGGAGCGGAAAACGGACTTTACATGTGGGGACTGTCCTTTTCGCCTGTAAAGGGAACAAAGGGGAACATAGAATACCTGATGCATCTCAGGAAAAAACCTGCTCAGCGCGATATAACGCAGCAGGATATAAGACAGACAGTAGCGGCCTCCCATGAACAGCTTTTATAGACGGCCGCAGCGTGAAAGGAAGGCATAAAAAGTATGAAACTATCTGAAAAGGTTGCTGTTATGCAGCATTCACCGATAAGAAAATTCAACAGATACGCACTGGAAGCGGAAAAAAACGGAAAAAAGGTATACCGTCTCAATATAGGTCAGCCTGACGTCAAAACTCCCGAATGCTTTATGGAGGCTGTAAGGGCTTTTGACGAAAACGTGGTCGCATACGCTGAATCCGAAGGCGTTGAAAGCCTCCAGAAAGCCATATCGTCATATTTCAGACGGTATGACATGGATTTCGGAAAAGAACATATAATGGTGACCGACGGCGGGTCGGAGGCTCTCAGCATGGTGTTTCATTCCATACTCAATGAAGGGGACGAGGTGATCATAGCGGAGCCTTTTTATACAAACTACCATAATTTCGTGACAGCGGCAGGCGGCGTCATAGCGCCGATAACAACAAAGGCCGAGGACGGTTATGACTACGCCAGAAGAGAGCTCATAGAATCAGCAATAACAGACAGGACGCGCGCCATATGCTGCACCACCCCGGGCAATCCGACGGGAAGAGTGCTCTCAAAGGAGGATATGAAGCTTATAGGCGATGTGGCAAGAGATCATGATCTGTGGATAATATCAGACGAGGTGTACAGGGAGTTCGTCTATGACGGAAAAAAGCCGGCCTCATTTGGTATGCTGGATGAATTCAGCGACAGAGTCATAATAGTCGACTCCGTATCAAAGAGATTCTCTTCCTGCGGCGCCAGGATAGGGTGCATAGTCAGCAAAAACGAAGACATAATGGATGCTGCCATGAAGATAGCTCAGGGAAGGCTCAGCTGCCCTACTCTTGAGCAGACAGGCGCTGCCGCTCTTTACGGTCTCGGAGACGATTACTACAGACAGGTGGTGGATGAATACAGAGGAAGAAGAGATGCCGCCTATGAAGAGCTCGGTAAGATACCGGGGGCTTTCTGCCTTAAACCTGCCGGTTCGTTTTATATGATGGCAAAGCTGCCGGTGGACGACGTTGAGGATTTTCTCATGTTCCTGCTGACTGAATTCCAGGATAAAGGGGAAACAGTGATGTTCGCTCCTGCGGAAGGCTTTTACGCTACGCCGGGTCTGGGAAAAGACGAAATAAGACTGGCATACGTACTCAACAGGCACGATATGAGACGCGGCGTCGAGCTTATAAGGCTGGGGCTTGAAAAATACAAGAGGAGGTAGGATGTGGCAGGAGCAAAGCTATCGCCAATGATGCGTCAGTATCTGGATATAAAAGAAAATTATAAGGACTGCATCCTGTTCTTCAGACTGGGCGATTTTTACGAAATGTTCTTTGAGGATGCCAAAACAGCTTCAAGAGAGCTTGAGCTTACTCTTACGGGAAAAAACTGCGGACTGGAGGAAAGAGCCCCCATGTGCGGCGTTCCGTTCCACTCCGCCGATTCCTACATATCACGCCTGGTGGAAAAAGGCTACAAGGTTGCCATATGCGAGCAGACAGAGGATCCTTCTCAGGCAAAGGGCATAGTAAAAAGAGACGTTATACAGATCATAACTCCCGGAACCGTCCTCAGCAGCTCCATACTCAAGGAAAAGGAGAACAGCTATATCGCTTCCGTATTTGCGGGAGACAGCGCCATAGGGCTGTCATACTGCGATATATCGACAGGAGAGATAAGCCTCACATCCATAGGAGGGCAGGGAAGAAGGGAGAGCCTTTTAAACGAGCTTGTTAAAATAAGCGCCAAGGAGGTCATCTGCGACGGGGAAACGGGAAGCGCCATAGATATAGAAGATATGAAGCCTGTCACAGAGGCTTATTTTAATATTATCAGCGATGACAGCTATAAGCCCGATGCAGTAAAGAAAGCCATAAACAGGCAGTTCGACGTGGCCGGATCCATGGGCCTTGGTATAGAAGAGGATTCGCCTGCCCAGACAGCTCTCGGAGCTCTTCTCATATACCTCACCGACACACAGAAGGGGACTCTCAGCCACATAAAGACTCTGGACGTCTACGCCATGGGAAGTCACATGTCGCTGGACAAATCAACCATAAAGAACCTGGAACTTACGGAAACTCTCTTCGAAAAAAAGCTGAACGGATCGCTTCTCGGAGTTCTGGACAGGACCCGTACAGCCATGGGTTCAAGAAAAATGAAGCAGTGGATAAAGGAGCCTCTCAACAGCTGGGAAAAAATAAACGAACGTCTGGACGCCGTTGAATTTCTCTTTGACGATGTGCTTGCGAGAAACAATATAACAGATCATCTCAAAAGGGTATACGACTTCGAAAGGCTCACAGGCAGGATAGCCTGCGGCAGCGCCAACGGCAGAGATCTCATAGCACTGAGGAACTCCTGCGCCGTGCTCCCGGATATAAAGGCTGAGCTGGCCGGCTCTTCCGGGGCGCTCCTGAAAGATATATACAGAAGATGCGATGATCTCAGCGAGGTGTACGGCCTTATAGACGAAGCCATTGCGGAGGATCCGCCTTTTGCGGTAAAAGAAGGAGATCTCATAAAGGAAGGCTTTTCCCGGGAGCTTGACAGCCTCAAAAGCTCCATAAAGGATGCGAGGGAATGGATCGCGGGACTGGAGGCAAGCGAAAGGGAAAGGACAGGTATAAAAAACCTCAAGGTTGGATACAACAAGGTATTCGGATATTATCTCGAAGTGACGAAATCGTATTTCGATCTCATACCTGACGACTACATAAGAAAGCAGACTCTGGCCAACTGCGAGAGGTTCATAACCCCGGAGCTCAAGGAGACGGAACGCCTTGTCCTGAACGCGGAGGCTAAAATAAACGAAATGGAGTACAGGCTCTTCACGGAGCTTCGGGAAAAGCTCCAGGAATATACGGAGAAAATACAGGCAACCTCAAAAGCCATCGCTGAGCTTGACGTTCTCTGCGCCTTTGCAGATGTGAGCGATAAAAACGGATATGTAAGACCCGCAGTTGACGACGGGGATGAAATAGATATAAGACAGGGAAGGCATCCTGTTGTGGAAAAGACCATAAGAGACGGTATATTCGTCAAAAATGATGTGTACATGAACAAAAAAGACCAGAGCCTCCTGCTCATAACAGGCCCCAACATGTCGGGCAAGTCCACATATATGAGGCAGACGGCCCTGCTCGTGCTCATGGCTCAGGCGGGATGCTTCATACCGTGTGATTACGCCCGCATAGGCGTGTGCGACAGGATATTCACCCGTATAGGCGCTTCGGACAACCTTTCGCAGGGACAGAGCACGTTTTTCGTGGAAATGAGCGAACTGGCCTACATACTCAACACAGCCACCGAAAGAAGCCTTGTCATACTGGATGAGATAGGAAGAGGGACCAGTACATACGACGGCCTGTCCATAGCCTGGGCTGCAGCCGAGTATCTCTGCGGTAAAAACAGGATGATAAGGACGCTGTTCGCCACTCATTACCACGAGATGACAGCTCTGGAAGGCTCTGTTGCGGGAGTTAGAAATTACAATGTTGACGTTGCGGAGGAAAACGGCGATATAGTTTTCCTCCATAAAATAGTAAGCGGAAGCGCCAGCAGAAGCTACGGCATACATGTGGCAAAGCTGGCAGGCGTTCCGTCGGAGCTTCTCAGCAGGGCCGGGGAACGGCTCGCGGAGCTGGAATCGTCCGAGAGCGCGGCAGCGCCTCACGTAAGAAAAGAGCCTGAGGAAGAGGAGCAGCTTTCATTTTTCAGCACTGCTCCCGATCCTCTTGTTACTGCCATAAGAGAGCTTGATCTGATGGATACGACGCCTTCTCAGGCTCTCAGGATACTGGAGGATATAAAGAAACAGATATGATACGTGTCCTTGAAAAAAACATAGCTGACAAGATAGCCGCAGGAGAGGTCATAGACAGACCTGTATCCATAGTGAAGGAGCTTGTTGAAAACTCCATAGATGCGGGAGCTTCTTCCATAACCGTTGAAATAAAAAACGGCGGCAAATCATATATAAGAGTGACTGACAACGGCTGCGGCATAGAGGCTGACGAGGCAGAAACAGCATTCAGACGCCATGCCACCAGCAAGATATCATCCGCTGAGGATCTGGACGCGGTATCGACTCTCGGGTTCAGAGGCGAGGCCCTTGCCAGCATATGCGCTGTTTCGAGAGTCGAGATGACAACGTGTACGAAAAACAGCAAGACCGGAAGAAGGATAGCCGCAGAAGGGAGCGACATACTGGAAAACGTCGCAACAGGCTGCCCTGAAGGAACTACGGTGACCGTAAGGGATCTTTTCTACAATGTGCCCGCACGCAGAAAGTTCCTTTCCTCAGACAGCTCCGAGGCCAGAAGGATAACGGATATGGTATCAAGGATAGCCATGGCTTATCCCGATATAAGGATGTCGTTCATAAACAACGGCAAAAATGTATTTGTAACACAGGGCAGGGGAAACATACTGAGGAATATCATAAGCGTTTACGGAAGCGACACAGGACGGGATCTGCTCCCTGTAGACATGAGCAGAGACGGTCTGACTCTGAAGGGATTTGTCTCAATACCTGCAGCTTCATCGCCTTCAAGGAGCCGCCAGATATTCTGCGTCAACGGCAGGATCATATCCAGCAAAGTAATGGAAAAAGGCCTTGAGGATGCGTACCGTGAGAAGCTCTTTCCTGGAAGATATCCCATCGGATTCATGTTCCTCTCCATGCCTCCCGAAAAGACGGATGTAAACATACATCCAACTAAAAAGGAGATACGCTTTGACGACAGCTTCCAGGTGGAGGATTTTATAAGAGATGCGGTGAGCATGGCTCTTTCGAGAAAAGAGTCGCTGCCTCAGGTAAGGGCTGAGTCTGTCAGATCCGTGCCGGAGCAGCCGAAAAAGCCGCAGACTGTCATGGAAAAGTCAAGCAAGGAGACGTTTCAGCCGGAACAGGTTGACATAAAAAATATATTGTCAAATATGCGGGGCGAAAGGACTGCAGAGGCAGAGGTTGCTGAACAGGCAGTATATGAGCTCGAAGAGGCCATCGCCCCCGAAAGGGCGCCTTACGCTCCTTTTGATTTTCGACAGCTCAGACTTATCGGGACGATATTCAGGACATATATGCTGGCAGCTGACGACGAATGCTTTTATCTCATAGATCAGCATGCTGCTCATGAAAGAGTTTTTTATGAAAGGCTCCTGATGCAGTACGCTTCCGAAGAAAAATCTTCTCAGCAGCTTCTCACCCCTCTAAGCTTCAATGTGGCTTCCTCTGTCGCGGAAGATGAGGGCAGATGGCTGGGAGAGCTCCTGAAAATGGGGTATGATATAGAGAATTTCGGAGAGAGAACGTATATAGTCCGTTCCGTCCCGGCATTTATGGAGCTGGGAGAGGCTGAGGATTTTCTTAACGATGTTTTCAGTCAGCTTGAGGAAAGGCTGGATCTTACCGACAAAAGAACCCTTGAACGCCTCATAACAAGATCTTGCAGGAGCGCGGTAAAAGGAGGAGATATCCTGAAGGAGGAAGAAACAGCCGCGCTCATGGCAGAGCTGGCTGAATGCGCCAATCCTTTTTCATGCCCCCACGGGAGACCTACATTCGTAAGAATGACAAGATATGAGATAGAAAAAATGTTCAAAAGGGTTTGACGGATATGGATAAGATCATTGTCATAGCAGGACCTACTGCAGTGGGAAAAACAAAATTTTCCATAGAAATAGCCTCATACTTCAACGGCGAGATAGTTTCCTGCGATTCCATGCAGATATACAGGTATATGGATATAGGCAGCGCCAAAGCAACGCCTGCCGAAAGAGCTCAGGTGCCTCATCACCTGGTGGATGCGGCGGATCCCCGGGACAGCTTCTCCGTTGCCGCCTATCAGAAAATGGCGTTAAAAGCCGTAGACGACATACTGGCAAGGGGACGCATGCCTGTGGTTTCCGGCGGTACGGGACTTTACCTCAACTCTCTGCTTTACGACCTCGATTTTTCTGATGCTCCGGAGGACGGGTCATACAGAAGAAGCCTTGAGGAAAAGGCCGCACAATACGGAAGCAAAAGCCTCCATGAGATGCTGGAATCCCTGGATGCCCACGCTGCCTCCGAAATACACCCCAACAACACAAAGAGGATCATAAGGGCTCTTGAGAGAATAAAACACGGCGAGGAGCACATAAGACCTTTCAGGGAAGCGGAAAAGCAGTCCTTCCGCTATGACGCTCTGCTCATAGGACTGACGAGAAACAGGCAGGAGCTTTACGACAGGATAAACAGACGGGTGGATTCCCTGATGGAGAGCGGGCTTCTGGAGGAGGTGAAGAACCTCAGAGACATGGGACTTACAAAGGACAATACAGCCATGAAGGCCATAGGCTATAAGGAGCTCATGGATTTTCTCGACGGATGCTGCACACTGGATGAGGCAGTGGAAAATATAAAGAAAAACACAAGACATTATGCTAAAAAACAGTTAACCTGGTTCAGAAGATATGATAAAATGAAATGGTATAATATATCGGATTTTGAAAGCGATAAAAGTGCTGTCGGAGAAATAAAGTCATGGCTGGAGAAAAGAATATAAAACTCCATAACAAAAGCGACAAGCCTGACAACATAGTGATGAGAGAACACGAAACAGAGGAAAAATGTCAGGAGATACAAAACATGCTCCCCAGCTTTCTGAGGGGCTTTTTCACGTATCTTAAGGGCAATGTCCTCCCAATGACAAGGCTTTCGTATCTGGGCGACATAAAATTTTTCTGCAGCTACCTTATAAATGAGACGGAACTTACGGAGGCGGAGAAGATATCCGACATAAAACAGGCTGATTTTAATAAAATAAAAGCAGTAGACGTCAACATATTCCTGGATTACTGCCGCAGATACAAGGTGGAGACCGACCGTGAGACCGTTATCTACGAAAACGGCAACAGAACTCTTGCAAGAAAGAAATCCTCACTTTCCGTCATGTTCAAACAGCTCTACAGGGACGGCATCATGGAAAATAACATAACGGACGGTTTCGATCCCATACGTGTTCCAAAGGCAGGGGAAAGAGAGATAAAGGCCCTTCAGGACGACGAGGTCATGATAATGCTGGATGCCGTATCGACAGGAGAGCATCTCACGGCAAAGGAAAGGCAGTACTGGGAAAAAACAAAAAAGCGCGACAAGGCGATCCTGCTGCTTTTTCTCACCTACGGGCTCAGGCTTACGGAGCTGTACCAGCTCAATGTTTCGTCCTTCAACTTTTCGAGAGGGGAATTCAAGATATACAGGAAGCGCGACAAGGAATCCGTAATGCCCCTCAACATATCTGCGGAAGAAGCCGTAAGGGATTACATAGACAACGAACGCGATGAAAAAAAAGCAGCCGGCGGACCTGACAGCGACGCACTGTTCCTTTCGCTCCAGGGCAGAAGGATGACAGAAAGACAGATCCGTCAGCTTGTAAAAAAATACACGTCCATAGGACTTTCCACATCGAGAAGGTCAGGATACAGCCCTCACAAGCTCAGGGCAACGGCAGCCACAAGCCTTATAGGCAGGGGCAATTCCATATATGACGTGCAGGCTCTGCTGGATCATGAGCAGGTCACAACGACGCAGCTTTACGCGGCTCACAGGATGAACGCGAAGCGCGATCTGGTGAAGGACATGGAATGGGAGCTTGAAAGAAAGGAAAGGGAGTAGATAACATGAAAAAATTATCAGTATTTGTCATAAGCTTTGTATTAGCAGCAGGCACTGTGATGTCTTCGTCCTTTTCCTTCGCAGACAATGACAGGGGAAGCGACAGAGACGGAAACGGTAAAGACTCTGAAAGGACTCAGCAGGATGAGGGCAGGGAGGAGAAGACTTCCGAAGGCAAGAGCCGAAACAAAGAAAGAAGCGAAAGGGCCGAAGCTCCCACTGCAAAGGATACTTCATGGTTTAATTACAAAAACCCAAAAAAGGAGTACACCATATACGATGAGGCCGATCTCATGGGGCTCGCCAGTCTTGTAAACGAGACGCAGACAGACAGATGGAAGCCTTCAAGGGTCGAAACATTTGAGGGTGTCACATTCAGGCTTGCACGCGATATAGAGCTGACTCAGCCGTGGACGCCGATAGGAGTGGATAAGGCGATATCCTTTGCAGGCGTGTTTGACGGAGACGGTCATACCATCAGCAACATGGAGATAGACGCAGGCTCGTCCAACACGGGTTTTTTCGGATATCTTAAGGGAGAGGTCAAGAACCTTACGGTAAAAGGCTCAGTCAACTCCACATACGGAAGCTGCGGCGCTGTGGTCGGCCAGCTGTCAGCCTCCGGAAAGGTCACCGGATGCTTTTCCGAAGCAGACGTGAAAGGAAAGGATAAGACAGGCGGCATCGTCGGCTACAACAACGGAGGATCCGTCAGCGGCTGTGTAAATAAAGGCTCCGTGTCCGGAACCATAAAGGTCGGAGGGGTCGTAGGCGAAAACTGGGGAGGATCCATAATCAGATGCGGCAACAGCGGCTCTGTTAAATCATCTGTCAGAGGCGTGGCGACATTCGGAACGGGAGGAGTTGCCGGAAGATCCGTATCAGGCTCAGCAAGCATATCGATGTGCTATAACAGAGGAGAGATATATTCAGCCACAGAGGCCACGGGAGGAGTTGTCGGCTACAGCAATGCTTCCAAGTCAGTTATAACAAGCAGCTACAACACGGGAGCCATAAAGGTAACAAACAAAAAAGCCATGGCAAAGCTTTCCGAATCAGCGGCAGGAGGAGTTGTCGGCATCGTGGGAACGGACGGAGTGATAATACAGAACTGCTACAGCAGCGGCGCCATAACAGGTGCAGACATAGCAGGGGGTGTTATCGGAGTTTACATAGCCTCCAATGACGATGACAGGGAGTCTCTCGGCAGATATGTGGAAAACTGTTACAGTCTCAGCAGCTCAGCGGAAAACGCTGTGGGAGACAATAACGGAATGGGCGGCGATGATGTGAACAGAAGCGCGGAAAGCGTATCAGCAGGTTTTCTTTCAGGCATGTCCGCCACACTCGGAGTGGAATTCATGAGAGATCATTCGGGGCTTTACGGCAACGGCGGCTATCCTGTGCTGAGATGGCAGGAGCAGGTCAGCGGCGACGAGAGGGTATATATAGACGAGATATCAAAAGAAACACAGGAATATCTGAGCGAACGCATGGCTGTCGTGCTTGAGGAATCATCGGAAAGAGGCAGGATCGTAATGCACTTCCTGAATCCTGAGAGCGCCATGGAAAGCGCCTTTGAAGGATACGACTCCGAAGGTGAATACACGCTGCCTGTTGAAACGGAAGAATAGGAGAATACATGTCTGAAAACACATACGATCTTTTAAAAGAAAGGTTCGGCATATCTGAAAATGTGCTGGATCTGGTGGAAAAAAGCGAGTCGGAAGTCTCTCCCATGTTCAGGACCCTTGATGATATAGCTGCCTTCAACCAGTACAAGGTTCTGGATGCATTTCAGAAAAACAATATAAGAGATATGCATTTCTCATGGAATACCGGCTACGGCTATGACGATCCGGGAAGGGATGCGGTCGAAAGGGTGTTTGCCGATGTTTTCAACACAGAATCAACACTTGTGCGTCCTATCATAGTAAACGGGACACATGCTCTCACCCTCGCCATCGCAGGAGTGCTGCGGCCGGGAGATGAGCTCATATACTGTACCGGAGCTCCTTACGATACTCTGGAAGAGGTCATAGGGATAAGGGGAGAAGGCAAGGGATCTCTCAGAGAATACGGTATAACATACAGGCAGGTGGAGCTTACGGAGGAAGGCAACGTAGACCTTGAGACTCTCGGTAAGGCCATATCATCAAAGACAAAAATGGTGTGCCTGCAGAGAGCGACGGGATACAGCTGGAGAAAGGCCATTTCCATAGAAGAGATAGAGCAGTGGGTAAGATTCGTAAAATCCATTGACAGGGATATAATCTGCATGACAGACAACTGCTACGGCGAGTTCCTGCATACAAAGGAGCCCACCGACGTGGGAGTCGATATCATGGCAGGCTCACTCATAAAAAACCCGGGCGGAGGGCTTGCTCTTACGGGAGGATATGTAGCGGGCCGTGAAGATCTTATCGAAAAAGTTTCCTACAGGATGACGTCTCCGGGGATCGGAGGCGAATGCGGGCTCACGTTCGGACAGACACGATCCATGCTCCAGGGGCTCTTTATAGCTCCCAGGACAGTAAACGGTGCACTCAAAGGAGCAATACTCTGCGCACGTGTGTTTGAAAGCCTTGGATACGATGTATGCCCGGGATGGAACGATACGAGGAGCGACATAATACAGGCTGTAAAGCTGGGCACTCCCGAAGGCGTCATAGCGTTCTGCCAGGGAATACAGGCGGCCGCTCCGGTTGACGCACATGTTACTCCGGAGCCGTGGGATATGCCCGGATATGAAGATCCTGTCATCATGGCTGCAGGCGCTTTCGTACAGGGTTCTTCCATAGAACTTTCCGCTGACGCGCCTATAAGACCTCCTTATACCGTTTATTTTCAGGGAGGCCTTACATATGAACATTCAAAATTCGGAGTGATAAGAGCTCTTCAGGAGTTATACGACAGGAATATTTTATGAAGATATCAGGAGATAAAAAGGACAGGATAAGAAAAAAAGTGAAGCTGGTCAGCGCTATCTTTAAGATGCTGCTGTTTCTCTTCATTCTCATAGGACTGCCTCTTTATCTCTATTTTTTCCATCACGATCTTATAGATGAATTTTCCAGCATGGAAAACGTCAATGCTTTTTTCAGTCAGTATAAGACAGAAAGCGTATTCGTATATATAGGAGCGCAGATACTTCAGATAGTCATATGCATAATACCCGGCCAGTGGCTTCAGTTTGCTGCCGGCTACATGTACGGCTTCTGGCTCGGGTATCTGTTTTCATTTGCGGGCGCAGCTCTCGGCAGCGTGCTCACTTATTATATAGCAAAGGTGCTGGGACATGATGCCATGCACCTTATTTTCGGCGAGGAAAGGATACAGAAGATCCTCACCAGTCTAAACAGTAAGAAAGCAATAGTGGTCGTGTTTCTCATTTTCCTTATCCCGGGAGTTCCAAAGGATCTGTGCAACTACGCAGCGGGGCTGTCCGAAATGAAATTAAAGCCGTTTCTCATCGTTTCCCTCATAGGAAGATCTCCCGGCATGATGGGAAGCCTTCTCATCGGAAGACAGATAGGTACAGGAGGTTACACGAGCGCCATAATCATAGCAGCTGTAGCCGTTGTCCTGTTTGCTCTTGGAGTCGTTTTCAGAAAGCATATCACGGAATTTCTCGACAAAGCCTATGACAAGCTGATGAAGCTGTAGGAAATTTAAGGAATGATTTCGAAGAACAAAAGTTCGTTTTCCTCTTGACTGCGAACATATATTCTGCTATACTCTGTTTAAAGAACAGATGTTTGTGAAGAGCGGAAGAGGAGAGAGCAGTCATATGAAGAGAAGAAAGTACAGGATAAGATCAAAGATAAGATTTACGGTTTCTGTTATGGTCATGGCCGTAATGGCAGCCTGCGGCCTGGGAGCATTTACCGGGTTCAATGCATCAGCAGCCGCGGAAAAAGCCGAATATGTCAATATCCGTGTCTGCGGCGGCGATACGCTCTGGGATATCGCAGGTACATATAAGGATGACAGCACGGATATAAGAGAGGCTGTCTATGAAATATGCAGCATCAATGATATTGAAGCTGAGGAGCTCGTTCCGGGCATGATGATATCAGTGCCGGAGGATCTTTAAGGTACCTGACATCCACATGTCATAAAAAAATCTCTTAAATCGAAAAACAGGGGCTCGTTTTTCGGAGCCCGCGCAAATAACAAAAATAATAATTTACGATAATATACACCGGCCAAAGCCCGAGTCACGTGATTCGTTTATTATAATAAAAACCGGCCTGAGAAGCAGAATTCCGGCCGGATTGATTTTAAAAGCATTAACTATTCCCAAAATTATGATTATAGGAATAGTTGTAGATCTTCCCTTTTGTTATTTACTGAATATCATCACCATGCTCATATCATCGTACTTTATCCTGAGGCTTCCTTCCTCATCCAGATTCACATCATACGATGTATCGGAGTCATCGACAAATTCATATGTATTGTCTTCACCGGCTGTGATCCGGCCTTTGCTTTCCTTATCCGTGAGCTTGAATATGCATGTCCCGTCTTCGTTTATCTTAAAAGTCGGCATCTCGTCCATAGCGCCTGATTCCTTTATATCATCAGTGGACAGAGTCTGGCCCATGTATTCCACTCCGGTCATTGTCCATGAACCTACTGCCGGATCGTCTCCGCCAAGCTCTGGCTCTCCGCAGGAGACCAGTGTCAGACATGATATTATAAAAGCAGCCGCAAGAGCCGCAAGCTTTCCTGTTTTTTTCATAATGATACTCCTCTTTGTAAACATACGCCATTATATAAAAAAGCACTTAATTATATCACAGCTCAGGAATGCGCGTCCAGATAGCTTTGAAGTATTATGACAGCAGCCTGCTTGTCTATGACGTTCTTTCGCTTTCTGCGGCTCACGTCAGCCTCTATCAGGATCTTTTCCGCCATTACCGTTGTGAAACGCTCGTCCCAGTATTCTATGCTGACTGCGGACAGACCGCTGCTCCTCATTTTGTTTTCAAGCATCGTTCTGAACTCATACACCTTTTCCGTCTGCGGGCTGTCGCTTCCGTCGAGCATTCTGGGAAGGCCTATTATGACGGTATCGCACTGATACTCCTTTATGTAATCCATCACCTTTCCCGAATCCTTCCTTATTCCGACCCTTTCTATGGTTGTTATACCCTGGGCCGTAACTCCGAGAGGATCGCTCACAGCCACCCCTATGGTCCTGTCCCCTACGTCAAGGGCTATTTTTCTTCCCATGCACATTCCTTTCTCAATATATGATTATAATAAAGGCGGGCATAGCTGCCCGCCTGTTATTGCATAGCTCCTTCAGGAGAAAGCTCTGTTTTCACGGCCTTATTTTTTAAGATATGCCCTTATGAGCTCCTCCACAAGGTCGTCCCTCTCGATCCTTCCCATTATGTTCCTTGCGTTGTTATGGCTTGTGATATAGGACGGATCTCCGGAAAGTATGTATCCCACCATCTGATCTATGGCGTTATATCCCCTTTCCTCAAGAGCATCGTATACTATATTTAAAATTTCTTCAATGGTTCTCTGCTCGACCCTGTCGAAATTGTCATACATTCTCGTTTGTCTGTCCATTATTTTACCTCCCGTTCAATGATACATTTAGATTATATCATTTAAGTTTATGAGATTACAAGGGAAATAACCTCAACTCCATGAAAAAATCACACAATCATCTCTTCAGGACAAAAGCTCAGCAGCCTTTTCAAAAGCAGCGTCAACCTTTCCCGGATCCTTGGCGCCCGCCTGGGCCATGTCCGCTTTACCGCCTCCGCCTCCGCCTGCGGCCTTTGCTATTTCCTTTATCATTTTTCCGGCATGGATACCCTTTTCGACAAGATCGTCTGTAACGGATACGAGGAATGTCACCTTTCCTCCCGTTACCGAGGCAAATACCATGACCGTATCCTTTTCCTTTGCCTTAACCTGGTCTGAAAGATCCCTCAGATCGTTTATGTTGAAATCATCGAACCTCTTTCTTATGAGCCTGATGCCGTTTATCTCTTCTGCACCGGATATGAGGTCATCGAGGCCCTCGTTCATCTGCGACTTCTTGAGCTCTTCTATTTCCTTTCTGAGGGCTTTTATCTCATCCATAAGCGCTACGGACTTCTCGGTTATATTGTCCCTGTTGGATTTGACTGTGCCTGCTATACTGTCCAGAAGCCTTTCATCCTCATTGTATCTTGTCAGTACTCCCTGCCCTGTCACAGCCTCTATCCTTCTCACTCCCGCCGCTATTCCGGATTCACTGAGGATCTTGAAGGCTCCTATCTGGCCTGAGTTCTTCACATGGGTCCCGCCGCACAGCTCTCTGCTGTAGTCGCCTATCGAGACCACGCGCACCCTGTCGCCGTATTTTTCGTCAAACAGAGCCATTGCTCCTGATTTTACAGCTTCCTTTACAGTCATTTCCTCTGTGGTCACATCCATAAAACGTCTTATCTTATCGTTCACTATGTCTTCGACCCTTGCGATCTCTTCATCTGACATAGGCTGGAAATGACTGAAATCAAACCTCAGTCCGTCAGGAGTAACAGAAGATCCCGACTGTTTTACATGCTCGCCAAGCGTCTCTCTCAGAGCCTTGTGAAGGAGATGTGTGGCAGTATGGTTTGCTGAAGTCATATTTCTTCGCGGAACGCGCACCATACATACGACCTCGTCTCCTACCTTCAGTTCTCCTCTTACGACTTTCACCTTATGTCCGAACACGTTCTGGACCTTTATTACTTCCGTTACCTCCGCTTCTCCGTTGTCATTGTAGATAGCGCCTATATCGTATATCTGACCGCCGCTCTCAGCGTAAAACGGTGTTCTGTCAAGGCCTATCCTGCACACTTCGCCTTCCTTTACGGAGCTCATCGGTTTCTGGTTCCAGAACATGGCCTGTATCCTGCTGTGCTCGACAAACGTATCGTATCCTGTGAACTGAGTTGCGCCTTCGATGACAAAATCGGCGGCAGCCTCCTCCCAGCCTGCGTCTTCCATGTCCTGCTCTGCTTGTGAACGCTTTTTCTGAGCCTCCATCTCAGCCTCAAACCCTTCAAGGTCAGCCGTGAATCCCGATTCCTCAAGTATCTCGGTCGTGAGCTCTATAGGGAATCCGTATGTATCGTGGAGCTTGAAAGCGTTTTTACCGTCAAGAACAGTGTTTCCCGCGGCCTTCAGTTCTTCCATGTATCCGTTTATGATCTTAAGGCCCTGATCTATGGTGGCTGCGAACTTTTCTTCCTCTATGGCAATGACCTTTCTTATCATGGTACGCCTTTCCTCCAGCTCAGGATAAGCGCTGCCTGATATCTCTATGACCCTTTCACACAGATCGGAAAGGAACGTGCCTTCTATCCCGAGAAGCCTGCCGTGGCGGGCGGCTCTTCTTATGAGCCTTCTGAGCACATATCCTCTTCCTTCGTTGCTCGGAAGTATATTGTCGCCGATCATAAATGTCATGGATCTCAGATGATCGGTTATTATCCTTATGGAAACATCCGTATCAGCCTCTCCCCTGCGGTATCTGACTCCCGATGTCTTCACAACGCCTTCCATTATGTACTGCATCGTATCCACATCGAATATGGACTCGACATCCTGCATGATACATGCAAGTCTCTCAAGTCCCATGCCTGTATCGATGTTCGGGTGAGCCAGATCTGTGTAGTTGCCTTCGTCGTCTCTGCTGAACTGTGTGAAAACATGGTTCCAGAACTCAACGTATCTGTCGCATTCGCATCCCGGCTTGCAGTCTTCACTGCCGCATCCGTATTCTTCTCCCCTGTCAAAATATATCTCAGAGCATGGACCGCACGGTCCTGTTCCTATTTCCCAGAAATTGTCGTCCTTACCCAGGCGGACTATCCTCTCCTCAGGAAGCCCTATAAGGTTCTTCCAGATGTCATATGCCTCGTCATCATCAAGATAGACAGTGGCCCAGAGTCTGTCAACAGGCATTTTGAGCACCTGTGTTATAAACTCCCATCCCCACTGCAGGGATTCCTTCTTAAAATAGTCTCCAAAAGAAAAGCTTCCCAGCATCTCAAAGAATGTGGCGTGTCTCGACGTATAGCCGACGTTTTCTATGTCTCCCGTCCTTATACATTTCTGACAGGTTGTCATCCTCTTGCTGGGCGGAGTCTCAAGCCCCGAGAAATACGGCTTGAGAGGCGCCATTCCCGAATTTATTATGAGCAGGCTCTTGTCCTTTTCCGGAATGAGGGAAAAGCTCTGTCTCCTGTAGTGTCCTTTTGACTCGTAAAAGCTTAAAAACAATTCTCTTATCTTGTTTAAACCAAGTTTTTCCATTACATTCTTCCTCCTGAATTCTCAGCTATTAATTATAGCAAAAAAACATTGGTATTTCAATGATTTAATCTCTCTGAGACACATAAAGGCATCAACTGAAAAACAGCCCTGGCATTCATGGCCGCAGGCTGCGTTTCATATGGCGCTTATGTGTTATCGTTCCTCTTCCGTTCCTATCTCGGCCTTTATCCTGTCAAGATCGATTTCCGATATGCCGAGCGCTTCATAATCCGGAAGATCATCCACGTGCTCCGCGCCGCTTCTCATTATATCCTGTTTTGATTTTTTTCTGTCTTTGATATTCATTTCTTCGCCTCCTCTTTTCAGTCCATATCAACGATCCTGTCAGCGGCCCTCTTTATATCGTTTACCGCTCCTTTAAGATCCCTCTTCATGTCGCGCCTGTCTCTGGGGCTTGAAGACATATATGCGTATATGCCCACAGCGGCTCCGGCCAGTCCCAGACCCAGGAATGCGCTTCCGGCCTTTCCCATAACACTACCTCCTTTTCAAAAATCCGTGTTTTCTTATGTTATTATGAGCAGCAGAGGGGCGATATATTCATCATTCAGCCTTGCTTTCGCAGTATATGCATCTGTATACACGGTTTTCCCTGTCTGTAAGCCTGAAGACGTGAGGGATCTCCTGCTCCGTAGTAGTGATGCAGCGCGGATTTTTGCATTTTATTATATCCACTATCTCATGAGGAGGATCTATATGAGTGCGTTTGGCCAGCTTTCCGTCGCGTATTATGTTTACGGTTATACCGGGATCCACATATCCTATGGCATCCAGATCGACGTCTATCATCCTGTCCACCTTTATGATGTCCTTTCTTCCAAGCTTCTTGCTCTCGGCGTTCTTTATGAGAGCCACCTGACAGTCAAGAGCATCGAGTCCCAGTATCTTATACAGCTTCATTCCCTCTCCGGCCTTTATATGATCCAGGACTATGCCGTTTTCGATTTTTCCTATTATCATCTATCTCACCTCCAGAAGTTTCAATATGAGAGCCATTCTTATGAACTTGCCGTTAAGGACCTGCTCGAAATATTTTGCCCTTGGGTCATCGTCCACTGCAACGGATATCTCGTTCACGCGAGGAAGCGGGTGCAGTATGGAAAGATCGCTTCGCGCATCCGCCAGCTTTTCCGGGGTAAGTATATAGCTGTCCTTGAGCCTTATGTAATCCTGCTCGTTAAAAAACCTCTCCCTCTGGACCCTTGTCATATAAAGTATGTCCAGCTCCTTCATAGAGCCTTCAAGATCGGTAGTTTCGGTATATTCCATGTTCTTTCTTTCCAGGACCTCTTTTTTCAGGTATTCGGGGATTTTCAGCTCTTCAGGCGATATGAGTATGAATCTCACGTTTTCATATCTTGACATGGCGCCTATGAGGGAGTGGACGGTTCTGCCGAACTTAAGATCTCCGCAGAAGCCGACAGTGAGATCGTGGAGCCTCCCCTTTTCCCTCCATATGGTCAGAAGATCCGTAAGAGTCTGGGTAGGATGATTGTGGCCTCCGTCGCCGGCGTTTATCACAGGCACCGTCGATCTGGCCGCCGCCACGAGAGGAGCTCCCTCCTTGGGATGTCTCATGGCGATTATATCAGCGTATGCTCCTACCGTCCTCACCGTGTCTGCAACGCTTTCGCCTTTTGCTGCCGAAGAGCTCTGGGCCTCGGAAAATCCCAGGACATTCCCACCGAGCTCGTACATGGCTGCCTCAAAGCTGAGGCGCGTGCGTGTCGAAGGCTCGAAAAACAGCGTTGCCAGTTTTTTACCGCGGCATTTCGCGCTGTACTTTTCCGGGTCTGCGATTATATCCGTTGCAGTATGTATCATTTCGTCTATTTCACCTGTTGTCAGCTCCATTATGTCTATGAGATGCTTCATTTCTGCCTCCTTATCCAGCTTTCGTCATCAGGATCGTCCCTGAAGGCTATGAGCCTTGATATATCTTCTCTGTCTATGTATCCGGCGGAAGCTGCTTCCTCCGCGACCGCGTCAAAATCCGTTAGGCTGACGTTTTTCACGCCCTCTGCTTCAAGAGCCTCTGTTCCTCTTTTCATCCCGTATGTGAATATGCTTGCTATCCCCAGCACATCGGCGCCGGCCTCTCTCAGCGTCCTCACAGTTGTTACGGCGCTTGAGGCAGTGGATATGAGATCCTCGATAACAACGGTTTTCTGTCCTTTTTCCAGGCGGCCTTCTATCTGCTTCTTCCTGCCGTGATCCTTTGATCCTGAACGCACGTATCCCATGGGGATCCCCATGATATGAGCAGCTATGGCTGCGTGAGGTATGCCTGCCGTACTGGTCCCCATGAGGATCTCAGCCTCGGGATAATGTTCCCTTATAAGGCTTACAAGTCCTTCCTCTACTATCCTGCGGCTGTCAGGCGCTGTCAGTATCAGCCTGTTGTCGCAGTAAACAGGGCTTTTGATGCCGCTTGCCCATGTGAACGGCTCCTCAGGCCGTAAAAATACCGCTTCTATCCGAAGCAGCTCCTTTGCTATCTTCCTTTTCATAAATGACCTTCCTTTCCTGTATTTCAGCCGACAAAATCAGCCAAACATCTTTCATACGCCTTTCTCGGATCAGCGGCTCCTGTTATGCTCCTTCCGACCACTATGTAGTCAGAACCGAGGGCTGCAGCCTCGGCAGGATCCGTTATCCTCTTCTGATCGCCTGCGGCATCCTCTCTGAACCGCACTCCGGGGGTTACGGTCATGAACCCTCTGCCGCAGCTCTTGTGAACGTCCGGCGCTTCCAAAGGAGAGCATACTACACCGTCAAGACCGGCTCTCTGTGCATTTCTTCCGTACGCCGCAACCACCTCTTCAATGGGTCTTTCTATGAGCAGCTCAGATTCCATCTGTTCCTGCGATGTCGACGTGAGCTGCGTAACGGCTATAATAAGGGGCCTCGATCCGTCCTCAGCCGCAAGTCCTTTCACAGCAGCCTCCATCATCCTTATGCCTCCGGCAGCATGTACGTTGCACATATCAACTCCCAATCGTGCAATGGATCTCATGGCTCTTTCCACTGTGTTCGGTATATCGTGGAGCTTCAGATCCAGGAATATCCTGTATCCCTTTTCTTTGAGCTCTGTGACGAATCCCGGGCCTTCGGAGTAAAAAAGCTCCATTCCTATCTTTATATAAGGATCCAGCCCTTCAAGCTCTCCAAGGAAATCCATCGTCTCGCGTCCCGTAGCGAAATCGCAGGCAATTATAACGTCTTTTCCCATCAGTGTGCACCTCCTGTAATATCTGCAAGTTCAGTTATTCCGTACTTTTCCATCTCAGCCGGAAGCTCCCTTACGATATCCCTGCATATCCAGGGATCACGCAGGTTCGCGGCTCCTATCTGTACTGCCGTCGCTCCTGCCATCATCATTTCAATGACATCGGCAGCCGATGATACGCCCCCCGCTCCCACTATCGGTATGCTGACAGCTTCATATACCTGATAAACCATACGCAGAGCTACGGGGAATATTGCCGGGCCTGAAAAACCACCCATTTTATTGGCTATAACAGGCTTCCCGCTCCTGAGGTCTATCCTCATGCCGAGCAGAGTGTTTATGAGAGTCAGTCCGTCAGCGCCGGCAGCCTCGCATGCCTTTGCTATGGAGACTATATCCGTCACATTGGGAGAAAGTTTTACGATCACAGGCTTTTTTACGACAGCTTTTACAGCGGCAACGACTGAAGCAGCTGTCCCTTCGTCAGTACCCATCGCCATGCCTCCGTGAGATACATTGGGGCACGAGAGGTTCAACTCCAGCCATCCTATCTGAGAACATTTGTCAAGCTTTGAAGCTGTGAGCACATATTCATCTTCAGTATCTCCGCCTATATTTGCAATAACTTTTTTATGTAAACACCTTGCCAGAAGCGGCAGCTCTTCCTCTATTACTTTGTCCACTCCCGGGTTCTGCATTCCTATGGAGTTTATAAGGCCGCCTTCGCATTCCGCTATGCGCGGCAGAGGATTGCCGTATCTGGGCCTTAATGTGGTTCCCTTGAATGAAAATGTTCCCAGACAGTTTATATCGTAAAGCTCAGCCATTTCATATCCGTATCCGAATGTTCCGCTTGCCGCCATCACCGGATTGTCAAGCCTTTCGCCGCAAAGCATCACTTCTGTTCCCATATTATCTCACTCCTCTCAAATACCGGGCCTTCTCTGCATATGCGTCTGCTTCCCGATCTTGTCTGGCATGAGCAGCCCATACATGCTCCAAAGCCGCAGCCCATGCGTTCTTCCATGCTCATATATCCCTCTATCCGACTGTCCATGACCTTATCCACTGCCTTTAGCATAGGCGTGGGTCCGCAGGCGTAGAATGAAGTGCACTCCCTTCCTTTCAGAAAGTCGCTCACGAGCCCTTTCTCACCTGAGGATCCGTCAGCGGTCGCTATGGTGACGTTTACTCCAAGAGCCCTGAATTCGTCCATATAAAATGCTTCTTCAATGCTGTTGAAACCCAGCACGGCGCTGACGTTCTTTTTCTGGCCGACGAGCGCCCGGCAAAGCCCGTAAAGAGGAGGAACGCCTGCTCCTCCGCCTATAATGAGAGGACTTTCGCCGCTTTTTTCTGTCCGGAACCCGTTTCCCAGAGGCGTCAGCAGCGAAAGCTCCCCGCCTCTTCTCATGCGGCTCATCTGTTCTGTCCCTTTCCCCGCCACTTTATATATGATATCCATATCTCTTTCTCTTACATCGCAGACCGATATGGGTCTCCTCAGGAAAAGCCCGTCAAGCTTCACGTTCACAAACTGTCCGGGCCTCTCTATGCCATGATCGCCTCTCAGCCTCATGCGATAGATCCCGGAAGCCAGAGACATATTTTCCGTTATTTCAAATATCGATTCCTTCATATTGCTGCCTTTCTTTTCCATACTGTTTTGCCGCCGGCCACTGTTGCGTCGCATCTGCCTCTCAGCACCATGCCGTCAAAGGGCGTGCTTTTTCCCTTTGAAAAAAAGCTTTCGGAATCAACTGTGAAGCCGGTGTCAAGATCCCATAGTGTGAAATCGGGACCATCCGAGCAAAGCTCCTCATTTAATCCCTTTACGGGAAGCCCGAAGCGTTTGCCCGGGTTTATGTACATGAGCTCTGTGAGCCTTTCCATGGATATTATTTCCTCAAGCACCAGCTTTGTATAAACGACCGGGAAGGCTGTCTCAAGGCCCGTTATGCCGTAAGCGCTCCCGGCGAACCCTCCTGATTTTTCCTCTCTGCTGTGAGGCGCGTGATCCGTTGCTATCATATCTATCGTACCGTCGGCTACAGCCTCTGTAAGAGCTTCCCTGTCTCGCTTTCCCTTTATGGGCGGATTCATTTTGAACCTTCCGCTGTCCTGTATTTCATCTGAAGAAAACACAAGATAATGAGGCGCTGTCTCGCATGTGACGTCGAGCCCGTCTGCCTTTGCCTTTCTTATGAGATCAACGGATTCGCGTGTGGATACATGGCACATGTGATACATACAGCCTGTTTTCCGTACAAGCGCAAGATCTCTTTCAAGCTGTCTCCACTCAGCCTCAGCGCTGTCCTTTGGGAACCTCTCATCCTCACAGTGAGCCACTATGACCTTTCCCAGAGCGGCCGCCCTTCTCATAGCCTCCTCCATGATAACGTCTGCCATGACTCCCTTTCCGTCATCGGAAAATCCCCATACATGCGGCGCCAGCCCTTCCATGTCTGCAAGCTCGCTCCCCGCCTCTGCTTTTGTTATGGCTCCGAATGGATGGACTCTCACCTGCGCGTCCCTTTCCACGGCCTTCATCTGCACATCCAGATGCTCAGGACTGTCAGGACATGGGTCGAGGTTTGGCATCGAGAATATGTCTGTGAATCCTCCGGCTGCTGCGGCCATTGTACCGCTTTTTACCGTTTCCTTATATAAAAAACCCGGTTCCCTCAAATGTACGTGTACATCTGTGAAACCGGGCAAAATATAATGATCATCAAAATCTGAAAATTCAATATCAATGGAAAGAAGTCTCTCCCTCTCCCGTCTGTCAAGCTCCTTTACTTTTACTGTCCTCCAAAATTTCTCTCTCATTGCGGTCCCTCTCTTTTTTACATCTTTACTTTTATACCACATGGAGATTTTGTATGTCAAGGATTTTTTTATTCACTTTTTTCCGAAGAGCCTCATGAACATTATACTTCGCTTTAATATTATTATCCACATTATCAGCGCTGCCGCTACGCATCCTATGCATATAACGGAAAGTCCCGTGACATAGCTGTTCCAGTCTAAAGTGGCGATAGAGGATCCTATGGTACCCACGATGTTGAGCAGGAAATGCGCCATGGCGCTTGCAGCCCCGGCAACGTGAGCATATTCCTCCATAAGCACTACCATCCCCAGGGATCTTATCATTCCCTCAGCTACTATAAAGGGAATAACCGACATCAGGAAAAGCACAGGCGTCCTGCCTCCCAAAAGAGGCAGCATGATTCCTGACAGCAGTATGAATCCGAAACACACTTCGCACGCTCTTCCCGTGGTGGACACCCTGGTTATGATCATGTAAACAAAAGGCGCGATGCAGGACACTACGGCTCCCAGGGCATAAAATACACTGTACTGGAGATTGGATACTCCGAAATCGTTGTAATATATGTAGGAGCAGACCGCAAGATATGCCCACATGGGAATTGTCAGCACAGCCATCATTCCCGCAAAAAGAGCAAACGGCCTGTCCTTTGCCGTGTTGAGCGTATCCATTATGGCGGCAGCCGTGCTTTCGGATGTTCTCGCATCTTTTGGCCATGTCTCACCTGCCCCTATTATGAATACGGAAGGTATCACGGAAAGCACTGCGATGAACACAAAAAGCCAGTGCCATGTAAAATGACTTATTATAAAAGATCCCAGAGCCGGCGCCACCATGGGTCCTGCTATGGCTGCCGACTGAAGCACTGTCATGATATTTTTGAACCTGACTCCTGAAAACATATCTTTTATTATGGCTGTCGTCACTGTAAGTATTATACCGTTGCCAAGACCCGATATGCCTCTTACCACTATGAGAAACTCCACTCCCTCTGCAAATGTGCACAGAAAAGTGAATATTACGCTTAGAATCGTACCGATTATGAACAAAGGTCTTCTGCCGTATTTATCGCTGAAAGGCCCTCCCAAAAGCGTTCCGACCGCTGTTGTTATTATGCCCGCAGTCAGAGTTACGTTAAGGTAGCTCGCCGATACGTCGAACTCACTTTTAAGAACCGGCAGAGCCGGAAGATATATATCAAGTGACATCCATATAACGGCGGTGAGCACCATTATTGCCAGCGAGAACAGCCTGCCGTCATTGCTCCGCTTTTCCCTGATTTCTTCATCCATTACAAAAATCCCCGTCTCCTGTCATAAAAATAAGTCTGGGCAAGACGTAAGCCGGGTTCTGTATCTGACAGCCATCTATCTTGGCCTGATGTTGCCACCAGGCTCATGCGACCCACCTTTCGGGCAGCGACGGGCCGCCGCCTTTTGCGCCCTTTTTGGTCTTGCTCCGGATGGGGTTTACACGAAAGATATGTTACCATACCTCTCTGTGAGCTCTTACCTCACAATTTCACCCTTACCACGGCATCACCCGTTTCGGCGGTGTGTTTCTGTTGCACTTTCCCTATAGTTACCTACGCCGGACGTTATCCGGCATCCTCGCCCTGCGGAGCCCGGACTTTCCTCATATATCCCGAAGATATACGCAGCTGTCTGTCTTACCCAAACCTTAATTATGATAATATAAAACCCTCGTTTTGTAAAGAAGACTAAAGAGCAAGGAACGGATCCGCATTCACCTGCGAAGCCGTAACGCGCACTTTGCCGCTGAGCCTGTCATCGAGGAGAGCCTTCATATCACGGCCAAAGAACTTCTCTGTCCCGTAATGACCGGCATCTATTATGCATATACCAAGCTCCTCCGCCATCTGTGCCTCATGATATTTTACGTCTCCCGTTATGAAGAGCTCGCAGCCTGCATCAGCTGCCGCAGCGATAAAATCAGCTCCCGCTCCTGTGCATATGCCTACTCGGGACAGCTCTCTTTCGAGGTCGCCTGCGGCCCGCACCTGCATGAGACTTATCTCAAATGACTTGAGGACTGTCTCTATAGCTTCCCTGAACGTCACAGGCTCCCTGAAGCTCCCGCTTCTGCCTATATCGGCCGGATCAGGCGCGGATATCATGGACGAAGCGTTTCTTACGGCGCGCCATTCCAGGTTCTTTATGTGCTCGAGCCCCAGCCTTCTGGCGGCTGAATCATTGTTTCCTCCCTTTACCTTGTCAAAGGGAGTGTGGCATGAGTAGACGCATATCCCTTCTTTTATGAGATCTATCGTCATTTTTCCCCTGGCTGTTTCATCGCAGATCTCTTTGATTCCGCTGAATATGAACGGATGATGTGTCACTATCATATCAGCGCCCGTATTCATACATTCCTCTACGACCTCTTCCGTCACCTCAAGGCAGGTGAGTATGCTGCCTATTTCCCTGTTCTCAAATCCCACAGTAAGACCGCTGTTGTCCCATTCCTCCTGCAGAGCGGGAGGAACCGCCTCCTCAATGGCCTTTACCACCTCACAGAGTTTCATTTTTTTCATTTTTCATCTCCTTAAGCAATCCTTTGAGATAATATATATCATCGCATATCCTGCTTTCAGCTTCTTCATCTCTTTCCCCGGCAAGCATCACATGTTCGAGGATCTCCTTGCTCTTTGTGATCCTGCGCTCAATGAACTCACGCGCCGGGCCGTCGGCTTCGGTCATCCACGGCGGCACCTTCCATATCATATGCTCGCCGTCTGAGCTTGCGGCTGTTTCTTCAAGCTCAGGAGGAAACGACATGATATCACTGCCGCTTTCCGTGTTCGATCTTTCCCGGGTCACTGCGGTTATTATCTCGCATATGTATTTTCCTTCTCTTACAAGATCTTCACATGTTATTGAAAACCCGTTTTCATAAAGCCATTTCCTGATATGGCCCTGGCCTGATCTGGGCTGCAGCACCAGCTTGCCGAAAGACCGCGCATGCTGTGGATCGGATCCCAGGATGTTTGTCATCAGCTTTCCGCCCATACCGGCTATCACGACCGCATCCACTTCTCCGGGCTCAAGCACCTTGAGTCCGTCGCCTGCCCTGGTATACGTCTTCCCCGTTAAAGCTCCTTTTTCACAGAGCTTTTCAAGATTTTCCGAAGCCTTTGAGAGCGAAGCCGCGCTTATATCGGTCATTATAACCTTTTCAAATCCTTTTTCCGCAGCAAGATACAGCGGTAAAAGACCATGGTCTGTTCCTATGTCGGCCATGGTCTTTGAATTTTCCAGCCGCCCGGCTATAGCGAGCAGCCTGTCGCTTAGTTTTATCATTTTTCCGTTTCCTGAATCACTGTCTATTCCAGATAATCCTTGAGCTTCTTGCTCCTGGTGGGATGTCTCAGCTTCCTGAGAGCCTTTGCCTCTATCTGTCTTATTCTCTCCCTTGTAACGTCAAAGCGCTTTCCCACCTCTTCGAGGGTCCTTGCTCTTCCGTCCTCCAGGCCGAACCTCAGCTTGAGTACCTTCTGTTCTCTTTCCGTAAGCGTTCCGAGAACATCGACAAGCTGTTCTTTAAGCATGGAGAAAGCCGCAGCCTCGGCAGGTGCCGGAGCATCGTCATCCGGTATGAAATCTCCCAGATGGCTGTCCTCTTCTTCTCCTATCGGAGTCTCAAGCGAAACCGGTTCCTGGGCTATTTTGAGGATCTCGCGCACCTTTTCCACGGAAATACCCATTTCATCGGCTATTTCGTCAGGAGTAGGCTCCCTTCCTTCCTCCTGCAGGAGCTGTCTTGAAACTCTTATAAGCTTGTTTATGGTCTCTACCATGTGAACCGGGATCCTTATCGTTCTGGCCTGATCCGCTATGGATCTTGTTATTGCCTGTCTGATCCACCATGTGGCATATGTGCTGAACTTATATCCCTTTGTCCAGTCAAACTTGTCCACTGCCTTTATGAGACCCAGGTTTCCTTCCTGTATAAGGTCGAGAAACAGCATTCCCCTGCCCACATACTTCTTGGCTATGCTGACTACAAGTCTCAGATTGGCCTCGCACAGCTTCTGCTTGGCGTACTCATCGCCCTGTTCCATCCTCTTGGCCAGCTCTATCTCCTCCTTGGCCGTAAGGAGAGGGACCTTACCGATCTCCTTTAAGTACATTCTTACAGGATCGTCTACAGCTATGTTTTTCGATATGGTGGCCTCAAGGTCGATCTCCTTGGCTTCCGGATTTTCCGCGATAACGGCATCCACCTCCGGATCGTCCACCTCGTCGTCTTCTATCTCCATCAGCTCTATGTCATCGGGCTCGCTGTCCATTGTGACCTCTATGCCCTTTCCCATAAGAGCATCGTATATTTCCTCCATCTGGTCCTTGTCTATTTCCACATCTCCCAGCCTGTCGGATATCTCCGTATATGTGAGCGCGTTCTTGCCCTTTGTGGCTGCCTTGTCCGTCAGATCCTTTATTACCTGATTCTTCGCGTCCTCATCCAAAACAGCTTCCTCGTCCTCCGCCTCATCGCCTGTATCCTCAGGAACGCTGTTTTTTATCTGAGAGATCCTGGCTTTGAACTCGTCAAGTTCTCTGTCTTTTATATCGTCCCTTTCCATATTGTCATCCTTTGTCTTATCCACGTTCATTAACTGTATTACCCCCTTTGTTTCGTATCCTCTGCTGTATATCCATAAGCGCTTCCGTAAGTTTCAGTATTTCCTGCCGGTTTTCCTCCTCGTCCGCCATGGAAAGCCTGGTTATGATCTCGTTTTCTTTTTCCTTCAGGACATTTTCCCGTATCTTTTCCATGCATTCGGAAAACAGTGTCTCTTCCTTTCCGTGGGGGATGTCCCCCTCCTCCATGGACCTTTCTATATCGCTGAGAACTGCCAGCGCCTTTTCGTCAAGAAGCTCTGAAAGCCTGGCAATATCAACGGGCCGCACATCTCCAAGTGAAATGATGCCGTCAGCTACGCGCCTTGCTGCCTCGCTTTTGAATGCCCTGCCTTCCACATCCCCGGGAAGCCTTGTGAATCTCTCGTCAACCAGCATGAGTTTTATGAGATCACGCTCCACCATGGACACTTCTTCTCTCTCTTCCGGCCTTCCGGCTGCCTGAGGCTGCCTCCTTATATCCTTTTCCTGACTAGTATTGCCTGAATATTCAAATCTTATAGCTCCCTCGGAGACTCCCGTCGCTTCGGCCAGCTTTTTTATGTATATGTCAGCCTCAACGGGCTTCATCTTTATCAGCACCTGATTTACCGCTTCTCCGATAAAATCAACTCTCTGCTGTTCGTCATCAAGATCGTACCTTTCTTTTAAAACTCCTATTTTGAAATCTCCGTAATTCTCCGCCTCGTCTGCCAGCTTCAGAAACGATGATTTTCCGTTTTTCTTTATGAACTCGTCAGGATCCTTTCCGTCAGTCACCTTGAGGATTCTGGGCCTGCAGCCTTCGCTGTAGAGTATGTCCACTCCCCTGAAGGCGGCCGCCTGTCCCGCATTGTCTGCATCATAGGAAAGTATCACGTTTTTTGTATATCTCTTTATGAGTCTTGCCTGATTATCAGTGAGAGCCGTCCCAAGCGATGCCGCCACATTTCTCACGCCTGCCTGATACAGCGACACAGCATCCATATATCCTTCCACCAGGATGACCCTGTCTTCAGCGCTCACGTCTTTTCTCGTCAGATTCAGCCCGTAAAGATTGTTTTTTTTCTGGAATACAACGGATTCCGGAGAATTCAGATATTTGGGCTCTCCCTTTCCTATGATCCTTCCTCCGAAGCCTATCACCTTTCCTCTTGTGTTCATTATCGGGAATATGACGCGGTCCCTGAATTTATCGAATCGTCTGTTCCCCGATCTTGAGACCAGTCCCAGAAGCTCCATCCTCTCATCTGACACACCTTTTTTTCTCAGGTGATCGTAAAGGCTTGTCCATTCGCCGTCGGCATATCCTATGCCGAACCTGTTCATGGTCTCTTCGGAGATCCCTCTTTTTTTCATGTATGTATATCCCTGGTTTGCCTTCTCCCGCATGGCTCTGTAAAAAAACATGGCGGCCTGGCGGTTTATCTCATACAGCTCATCCCTGTCGCCGTCTTTTCCGAAGGCTCCCTCAAGGCTTATGCCGTACTCCTTTGCCAGCATTTCAACAGCGCCCCTGAAATCCAAGTTATAGTACTTTTCCACAAAGCTTATGACGTCGCCTGTGGCTCCGCATCCGAAACACGTGTATATCTGTTTTTCGTCTGAAACAACAAAAGAAGGTGTTTTTTCATTGTGAAACGGACAGATACCCTTGTAGTTGTTCCCTGCTTTTTTCAGAGGTACGACTCTGCCTACAACGTCTACAATGCTACACCTGCTTTTGATCTCATCTACTATGTTTACTCTCTTTCCTGATATCACTTTTACCCCTCTTGTTACCTTGTTATTTCTATATACGACAAAAGGTTCCTTTTTCCTTTTTTTATAGGAAAAAAAATTGAAAAAGTTGTAATATCACGAAGCAAAATACTATCTCCATCCCTTTGCCACAAAAAGCTCGTTGTAAAGATTTATGGCGTATCTGTCGGTCATTCCCGCTATATAATCCTTTACCATCTCCTCCGTATCGGTCCCCTCCTGTTTTGTATCCGCAGGCAGGCCCCCGGGATTTTCCAGGAAGTACTCGTAAAGCGATGTGATTATTGTCCTTACCTTGTTCATATCCTCGGCCTTTTTAACATTTGCGCTGTGATATACGTTGGCGAA
Organism: Bacillota bacterium; assembly: GCA_963929955.1. GTDB lineage: Bacteria > Bacillota > Clostridia > Peptostreptococcales > Anaerovoracaceae > Lentihominibacter. The sequence goes on along the minus strand of CAWVKQ010000086.1, from coordinate 6,630 downwards.
CATATAGCTTCTCAGCTCATCCATGGCCTCGGCCACATCGTCGCTCAGAGCTGCCTCGGGACTTTCGGACGTGTTTTTTATCATATCCTTTACGAGAGTATCGATCCTCTTTTTGTGGGTGTCGCCCAGGACTCTTATGCTCTCCCCGGGCAGATCGTCAGCCGTTATGACACCGCTTCTTATGGCATCGTCTATATCATGATTTATGTAGGCTATCCTGTCGCTTATTTTTACTATCTGTCCTTCGACAGTGACAGGCCGCACGCTTCCCGTATGGTTGAGTATACCGTCCCTGACCTCATATGTCAGGTTCATACCGCGCCTGGAGCTGCTGGTGGATTCAAGTACGTCCACTACTCTTAGGCTCTGCTCGTTATGCCTGAACCCTCCGGGATATATTTCGTTCAGCACGGTCTCTCCGCTGTGGCCGAATGGTGTGTGTCCCAGGTCATGGCCCATGGCTATGGCCTCTGCCAGATCTTCATTCAGAGCCGATCCTCTTGCAATGGTCCTGGCTATCTGAGAAACCTCTATGGTATGGGTGAGCCTGGTCCTGAAATGGTCGTCCTCAGGCGCCAGGAACACCTGAGTCTTGTGCATCAGCCTTCTGAAAGCCTTTGAGTGGACTATGCGGTCTCTGTCCCGCTGAAAATCAGTCCTGACCGTGCATTTTTCCTCTTCCTGAACGCGCCCCCTTGTTTCGGAAGCTCTGGCAGCGTACTTTGAAAGAAAGAGAGATTCTCTTTTTTCAAGCTCTTCTCTTATTATCATCTGTTCCTCCTGTTTCTTTCTTCCACCATGATCCCAAGCTCAATGTCCGCTTTCCCCAGAAGTGATATGACCTTTTTCTGAAGCTCATCGTCAAGAAAAAATATATCCTCTGCCACTGAATCTATGAGATCATCTCTTTCATGAGCCGAAAGAGATCTGTAAAAATCTCCCGCCTGTGTGAATTCTTTCAAAGGCTTCCTCCTCTCTGGGCTGCTCCCGTCCTCTGCGCGTGCTCCATGATGCGTGAGAACTCATCTCCGTATATATACATGCCGTCAAAAGTGTTCCCCGGTATAAAGCTGATCGAATCTTCGCTCTCCATGCACTCATTTCCGGCCTTCGTAAGCTTCATCACCCCTGCCGGAACAGGCGGGAACTGCTTTTCGTCCCAGCACAGAGTCCTTCTGACAGCATCTCTGCCGTCCTCCCAGCTTCGCATCTGTACCTGAAGCTCGAAACACGGGAATCTTCCCTCCCTGATACGGCTCTCAAGATCCTCCTCGCATCTGTCGGGATCAAAGCCTGCCATGAACTCTGCCCTTATCCGACCCGTCATACAGGTTTTTATCTCCCCTTTTCTCAAAACGGGAGACCATTTGTACCTTATCAGGATCCTTTTTCCCTCGGCGTTTTCCCATACATATGTATTTACAGAATACCATTTTACGTCTACAAATGATTCACACAGCCCCTGACAGGAAAAAAGCCTTATTATGCAGTTCAGGCTTTCGGGATTTTCGGCAGCAAACCTCCATAACCTTTCTTTATCGTACCTGTCAAAGCACGATCTGCGGCTCATGGCATCTTTCAGATACGGGAACTTGCCTTCGTCGTTTATAAAGAACACGGGAAGGCTCTGGCATATAAGATCCAGACATCCGTCCCTCCCTCTGAACTTGACCGCCATTCCCTTTATGTTCCTTGCCGTGTCCGGCGTACCTCTGTCGCCTGTCATTGATGAAAATCTCACAGTCACGGCAGTGATCTCATCCGGATTTCTCAACATCTCCGCTCTCGTATGGTCGGACCAGGACATATACGGGCGGAAAAAGCCCTCGGCCACGATTCCTTTTCTGTACATCAGCCTGGGCCTTTTCACTTCTCTTATCATCCTTCCCAGCTGATCCAGCAATAAAAAATCTGTCATTTACACCACCTCACAGCAGTATATGCGACAGATCATTATTTTGATATATCTGCCATCACAATCCCGTATGGCCGAAACCGCCCTCGCCTCTGTCTGTTTCCGATACCGACTCTACGGCCGTAAGGCATGTCTTCTCATATCTGGCGACTACCATCTGAGCTATCCTGTCGCCGTCTTTAACGGTGAACGCTTCATCCCCCCAGTTTATGAGGGATACCTTTATCTCTCCCCTGTAATCACTGTCTATGGTACCAACGCCGTTTGTCAGCCCTATACCGTGCTTTACGGCAAGTCCGCTCCTGGCTCTTATCTGCACCTCATAGCCTTCGGGGATCTCCATAAAAAGTCCTGTAGGTATCAGGGCTCTCTTTCCCGGCTCAATTACCATAGGCTCCTTCAGAAAAGCCCTTATATCCATTCCTGCTGACCCCTCCGTCTCATAGGCCGGCAGCTTTCCCGACAGTGTCTTCACGTTTATGTTCATGATCTCACCATCCTTTCAAGATCAAAGCTTTTTCCCGTGACAGCTGCGCCGCAGTATGAAGAATAATCTCCTATCATTGCGGCAGCTTCCTTTATATCATCACGTGAAACTCTGTCAAATGCGCTTAACACCTCCTCGGCAGAGCAGACTCTGTTGAGGAGCAGCTGATTCTTTCCAATGGAAAACATCCTGCTGTTTATGTTTTCGAGTCCGAATATATATGAGCTCTTCATCTGCTCCTTCGCCATGGCCAGTTCCTCCTCGGTAACGCCGTTTTCTCTGAGCTCGTCAAGCTCGAATTCAATCGCTCTCAGGGCGTCTTCAGCCTTTTCATGTGCCACTCCCGCATATATGCTGAAAAATCCCCAATAGCTGGAAAATATATTCATGGAGCAGACGGAATAGGCCAGCCCTTTCTCTTCTCTTATGTTCTGGAAAAGCCTTGAGCTCATGCTCCCTCCCAGTATGCTGTTCATCAGTACAAATGTGTAATACCTTTCGTCCGCCATAGAGACTCCCGGCGTAGCAAGACATATGTGTGTCTGCTCTATGTCCCTCACCTTCACGTCAAAGCTCTGTCTGTATGGTCTGAGCTCTGTCTCTTTTGCATCCTTTTTTTCCGCAAGGGAAACGAGCCCTTCCTCAAACAGGTTTTCTATCCTGGCTTCGTCAAAGTTTCCGGCTACAGCCACAGTGATACTGTCTCTTGCGTAATTGCTTTGCAGGTACCCTGTGAGCTTTTCCCTGTCTATTTTTTCGAGACTTTCAGGCGTTCCCAGTATTGTCCTTCCCAGAGGGTTTCCGCTGGCTACCAGCTCTGAAATGGTATCATACACATCATCGTCGGGACTGTCCTTTACCATTTTGATCTCTTCGCATATGACCTGTCTTTCCTTATCCATCTCAGCTTCATCGAACTTTGAAGCTGTTATCATATCTATGAGGATCTCAGCACCCCTGTATATATTAGAAGACAGAGTCTTTATATAGTAGCATGTGGCTTCCTTTCCCGTAAAGGCATTGAACATGCCTCCTATTTTATCCACTTCGCACGCTATCTCCTTGGCTGTCTTCGTTTCTGTGCCCTTGAACATCATGTGCTCTATAAAATGAGACACGCCCGATACGCTGTCATCCTCATCGGCCGCGCCTGTCTTCACCCATATCCCCAGAGCAGCGGACTGCACGTAATCGGTCTGTTCCGTGATAAGAGTTATCCCGCATTTGAGTCTCTTAGTTTTTACCATGTTTCACTGCCTTTCATTCAAATTACTATGATTGTAACACAAATCATCCTGTTTTCATATACTGCCATTGAACAATTCCACATAAATTCATATTACAACAGCCATGTTAAGGAGGTAAAAGATGAATTGTTTTTGTACACCACAGACAGGTTCAAATGAACAGTGCTGCGGCGCTCATCAGCTCTGCAGCTTCAGCGGAAACATGGAGGACGTAAAATCGACTCCCATATACGTCCAGAGCGTATACGATGCCGTAAGATTCAATCTTCAGGGCATGAAGACAGTACAGGGGCTGACCTTCACGCCTGCCGTACCGTGCGGCTATACTATCAGCAGGATAATAGACATCAGATGCAAGAAAGTATTCGACCCGTGCAACGCCAACGACTGCGGCAACCTCACGCTGGATATGGAGACAGGTATATCCGGCGCCTACTTTGTCAACGACTGCAACGGCATAGTTGAGACCATAGGGCCTGACGGAGTCCCTTCCGAAAAAATACTCTTTGCCGATACCAGCGCCTGCGATGATACCGGCTGCGGCACACCTGTGTTCGGCACACAGAACGTAAGGATGTGGGGCGATATAGTAGTCTATGTGGATCTTGCCGTATGCGACGGCTGCGGCAGGGAAACAACGATGACTGTATGCGCTGAAGTGAACATAGCCCCTGCTTCCAATCCTCTCGTACTTACCAATTTCTTTGAACTGTGTATGCCCGGTACCACCGACTCCGCTGTCATGCCGAGACTCACAGAGCTTTCCAACGCCGCGTTCACATGCAGACTGGCAACAAACAACGCTGCAAGGGACATGTGCGTCGGCCCTAACGGAGAAATAACGGCCAATCTCATCATTGCTATCTGTGTTGCCTGCGAAAAAAAGATCGTAGTGCCCGTTCAGCTGTGCGTACTTACTACCGGGTTTGCCGAAGCCCCTCTCCAGGAAGACAGCGCAGGCATAATAAACTGCCCCGGCCTGTTTCCTGAAAGGACTGATAACTGCCATAACTCCCGCAGCAGCTCAACTACATCAAACACTTGCGTTACAAACCCGTGCTGCGATCCATGCTCTGCACAGCCGCCTGACGACTGCGGCTGCGGGTGCGGCGATCTCACGCCGCCACAGTGCCGCTAAAGGCTCGCGCCTTCCCGCAGAGCCCCGTCACTGTCGTTAGAAGAAAACAGCAGGGCCGCAGCAGTGAATAAACTGCCTGCGGCCCTGTCAATCCAGCCTTTCGGTAAATTTATAATGCGATCTTTTCATTTCTTCCCTCATATAAAAGCGGTGAGCGTCCGATCTTCTCAGGTTACACGCTGCTTCAAGCTGTGCGCAGCCCCTTTCCTTCGAGATCCTCTCCGCTTCTTCTATGAGCTTTTTGCCTATTCTTTTTCCTCTCCACGATGATCCGACTGCCAGCTCCATGATCTCGGCTATCCTCTCGCAGTGATGGAGCTGTTCTTCAAATCTGAGATGTATTATCCCGGCTGTATCTCCTTCTTCCTCCCATATGATAAAAAAATGGTCAGGGCTTTTGATCTGCTTTTCGTATATCTTTGAGAATATGTTGTGCTGAAGTTTATCCTCTTCCATCTCGCAGATAAGCTCATATATTTTTTCGCAGTCATCTGCCCCGGCTTTTCTGTACATGGCTCTCCTCTCTTTCCTGCCAGCATATGTCCTGCTCTTTCAAAAGCTCGAACTCTTTAATGCAGCTGTCGTCAAGTCCTGCTTCGCTGATCCTTACCGCGCTTACGCGGCTGTTTTCATACGTCCTGTAATAGTATATCCCTCTGTCCGCGTTCACGCAGCATGAATATACTGTGATATCGTCATTACCTGATCCGGTTATCACCGATCCGCGTGTCATGGCGACTCCTTCGAGTATATGAAAAAACTGCGACACATTGGAGCCTTCGTTTTTATCCGACTTTGAATTCCATTTTAAAAAGGCTCCCCTTACAAATCTCGATACAGGGGAACAGTCTCCCGGAAGCCCCACCGCTCCCAGACCCTGTCCGTACGCGGAAAGCCCGAGTCCTTCGGCAAATCTGTTTTCAGGCGGAGCTGCTGTCAGATTCATATATGTGCTGATATGATCTCTGTAATACGGGAATTCAGGTTCGTTTGTAAGGATGCCGAAAGGATTTTCATAAACCATCGTGCCTGCCGAAACAGCTTCGACAGTGATGCATTCTTCTCTGTCAGCCACCATCCAGTGAAGAGGCGCAAGAGGCGCCGTCTCTGAAAAAGGCATGTCCAGCAGATTCAGATCCTCCAGAAGCTCTCCTGCCCGGCGCACGCTTTCACACTGTCCGAGCACCCATGGTATGAGCTCATAAGGCGCTATGTTGCTTGCGCCGTCTTTTTTCTCATTATAGCGTGCGCTCAGCGGGAAATTCAGTCCTGCCATGCAGAGTCCCTTCTCATTGACAGCCTCCGCATAAAGCGGATATCCTCCCGAAACAGCCGCCATTCCTATCATGGCGTAATGCTCGTCAAGAGCCTCTTCCTCTCTGAAATCAAACCTGTACTTTCTCGGTGTTATTACCACCTTCTCACCGAATCCGCATTCCAGATCAAGATTCCTTCCAAAATAGAAGTCTCCGTTTTTATACGTTATACATGTACACATATCAGCTTATACCAGCCCTTCGATCTTTGCCACCGTCTCATTCTCATCAAGATCAATGTCGAGAATTCCTGTTATGGCATCCGCCTTTTCAGGATGCTTCAAAGCGACCCTCCATATCCTGTCTCCTCCCTCCGAGGATATCTGTCCGGAACGGATCTTATATGCCAGAAAATCAGCCACCTGGCTTATTATTTCGCGTTTTTCCTTCATAAATTTAACACTCCTTTCACTTTGCCTTTGTTTAATGTATCACCTCATGCATAACCCTGCACCCATCCTTTTGTAGGTGCCGCCTTCCCTTCTGTATGAGCAGAAAAGCTCTGGCTCGCAGAATGTACAGTGAGG
>CAWVKQ010000085.1:0-10433 GCA_963929955.1 Bacillota bacterium | reverse complement strand
GGCGATGGGGGTCGAACCCATACGGTGTTGCCACCACAGGATTTTGAGTCCTGCACGTCTGCCAATTCCATCACGCCGGCGTAACGGGATAATTATACCATTATACCCGCACTATTTCAAGCTCTTCTTCCTCTATTTTATCCATGTGTCTGCGCGCCAGCAGCCTGTACATGACAGGGATTATCACCAGTGTCATAAGCGTGGCGTATATGAGTCCTCCTATGCACACGATGGCAAGAGGCTGCATCATCTCAGCGCCCGTACCGAGACCGAGTGCAAGGGGAACGAGACCGAGCACGGTCGTGACGGCAGTCATGAGCACAGGCCTTATCCTCATTGCCCCCGCCTCTGTTATGGCATCGTCCGTTTCCATACCCTCCAGTCTGAGTCTGTTTATACAGTCCACAAGAACTATGGCGTTGTTTACCACTATACCCATGAGCATTATGAATCCCATCATGGAAACAACGCTGAGCTCGTTCCCTGTAATGAGGAGTCCCAGCATTCCTCCCGTAAAGGCAAGCGGTATGGTGAACATTATTATGAATGGCGATCTCAGCGACTGGAACTGAGCCACCATAACGAGATATACCAGTATGAGTCCCACTATGAGCATCAGGAGCATCTGCCCCATTGCGTCCATTATCTCCTCGTTTTCGCCGCTGTACTTTATTGTTACGCCGTCAGGTATAAGGTCGCTTTCCTCTATCATGTCTCTTACATCCTGCGATACCAGTGTCACATTGTTCCCGTCCTTTACATCAGCCGTAACCTGCAGACTTCTCTTCTGGTTGTCTCTGTTTATGGTATCAAGGGCCGCGTCCTTATCTATATCCGCTACCGAAGAAAGGGTTACCTCAGAAGACGTTCCGTCAGCTCCCTCTGCCGTCAGTTTCATGTTCTCCAGGTCTTCCTGCGAGAATCCGCTCCCTGTGGTGTTTTCGACCACCACGTCAACGCTGCTTCCGGCCTGGTCCATCGTCGTGGCTGATGATTCCTTTGCCAGTCTTTCCGATACCTGCTGGTATATCTGAGCCACCGTAAGGCCTTTTTCCATGGCCGCGTTCTTGTCTACGGTTATCTTCAGCTCCTGACTGCTGTCCTCGTTCACATCTGACACTTCCTCGAGCTCTTTCATGTTTTTGAGCCGGTTTTCTATGTTTTCTCCTGTTTCCCTCAGAAGATCCAGATCCTCGCTGTATAAGTTTATGGCCACTCCCGAGCCGCCTATCATTGCGGACATATCCATATCGGCGGAAGTGGTTATGTCGCAGCCGTATTCATCTGCGACTTTTTTCATGGTTCCGGCGACTTTTGCCGAATTCTCCGTCTTGCTCTCATCCATGACGATATATATCATGGTGGATGTTACGTCCTGAGCTCCGTCCGTCATGCCGGACATGCCCAGCATACCCATCGCATCGCTTGAAAGCATCGCTCCGGCAGTCTCCACACCGTCGATTTTTCTCACCTCTTCCATAACGGCATCTGTTGCCGCGGCCGTCTCCTCAAGAGTGCTTTCCTCCGGCATCTGTACCGTTGCCGATATCTGCGGAGTCGACATGGAAGGAATGAAAGAAAATCCTTTTAAAAGCGTAAGGCCGGTCGAAATTATCAGAAGCCCGAATGCAGCCGTTATTATAAGCTTCCTGTGCCCCAGGCTCCATCTCACGCCTGCCTTGTACTTTTCCATAAGCCGGCTCCCCTATCCGAGCACGGTGTTCTTCGCCTCCTTCGTAAGAAGCCCTTTGGCTGCCGCCGGAACCAGAGTCAGCGCTATTATAAGGCTCGCCATAAGAGAATATGTGACCGTAAGAGCCAGATCCATGAATATGTCTCTCGTCATACCGTCTACGAATACTATTGGCGCGAATACGCATATGGTAGTGAGGGTGGAGGCTGTTATGGCTCCCGCCACCTGCATAGCTCCCGATACAGCTGACTGTACCCTGCTGTATCCGAGAGCGCGCAGCCTGTATATGTTCTCTATGACAACTATGGAATTGTCCACCAGCATTCCAACGCCTATGGCGAGTCCCGCCAGCGATATGAGATTCAGGCTCACTCCCGAAAAATACATGAGCACAACGGCGAATATAACGCTCACAGGTATGCTGACAGCCGTTATGAAAGTAGGCCTTATGTCTCTCAGGAAAAATATCAGTATCAGGATAGCCAGCGCAGCTCCCATGAGCAGGTTCTGAAGCACTGAATTTATAACTATATGGATGTATTCTCCCTGATCGGAAAGCGTTATGAAGCTGAGATCATCATACTCCTTTTCCAGCTTGGCGAATTCCGCTCTTATATTGTCCGCTACCTCAGCGGTAGCGTAGCTGGACTGCTTCGTAAAGCTCAGAAGCACTCCGTTGTTTCCGTTTATCTTGGCATAGGTCTCGGAGCCTTCCCCGCCGTAGGTCACCGTAGCTATATCGGAAAGCCTTACAGGCTCTTCTCCTTCCGTTCCCATATCGAAGAGCACAAGGCTCTCCAGTTCCTCTCTGTCCTGTATCCTGTCGCCTACGCTTACCAGCATCTCAGCCTCTCCGTCGGAGATATATCCCGCAGGCATGGAAAAATTCTGCGCCTGCAGTATGGCTGATATGTTGTTCATCGTCAGCACTCCCGTCATGTCCGCGCTGGCAAGAGCCGCCTCCTTTGAGCTCTGGACCTCGGAAAGAGCGCTCTGAAGCTGATTTACCGTAGCGGTAACGGTGCTTTCCGCCGAAGCAAGGTCTGCGTACCTGTTTCCCAGTGTGAATGAAGCGGTGGCCTCCTGTTTGTTCAGATCCTCAATGGCGGCATCTATGGCATCTATCTGTGTATCTATGCTTTCGAGCTGGGCCTGCATGGCGGCAGCCTCCTCCGCATTGCTTATATTTATCCCCATTGCGGCCAGCTGTCTCTCTATCTGTTCCATGATCGCAGCTCCCGTTATGGGATCTTCCGAAGCGGCTATATAGCTCGCGAGAAGCCCTGATACTGTCTGAGAATTGTTTTTTATGACCATAAGGTCATCCTTTTTATCCTGGAGCTTTGTCTTCGCCGACTCCATCTGCGCGGCAGCCTGAGCCTGTCCCTCGGATATCTGCTTCTTGCCTGCCTCTATCTGGTTTTTCCCGCTTTCCGCCCGGCTTATGCCGTTTCTTATCTGATCCTCCGCAGCCCCTGTCTGTTCAAGTATGGCAGCTGATATACGGTCGTTCACCTCATTTATACGATCCTGTGAAAGCACTATCTGTATGCTGTTGTCCGTCATGCCCATCGCCGATACGGAGGCTACTCCCTCTGTTCCCTCAAGGGCGCTCTGGAGGTTTTCACGGGTGAATTCCGATACCTCTGCCGAAGATTTTCCCTCCATCTGGGCAGCTGCCACCGTCACAGGTACCATATCAAGGCTTATTTTCATTACAAGGGGAGTTCCCGCCGTATCAGGCAGGCTCCCTTCTGTCTGGTCTATCTTTTCTCTTATGTCAACAGACACTGTGTCCATGTTCACATCATCGGAAAATTCAAGCTGTATCATGGAGTAATTGGCTCCTGACACAGACGTTATGTTCTCCAGGTTGGGAACAGTTGCGAGCTGCTGCTCCATGGGCTCTGTTATTTCCGTCTCCGCTTCTTCGGGACTCGCTCCCGGATACGTTGTTACCACTACGGCGTACGGCGTGTTTATATTTGGAAAAAGATCCGGCGTCATATTGATATATGAAATGACTCCGAACACTATGACCGCTATTACGGCCACAAGGACCGTGAAGGGTTTTTTTACGCTGAACTTCGCTAGCACCTGCTCTCCTCCTAGTTTCCTTTATACCATCTTAAATCCCATTTGCTGCCGTTAAATACATTCATGTCAAAATACTTCTCCCCTCCCGCCACATACCGGGATACCGCTCTGAAGGTGTACTGACAGAACGTCCACTTTTTTCCGTCCGGAAGTGTGTCGGGTATATCGTGATCGCTTATCCAGATCCCGTAATCATCGTATCTTCCCGATATATAGGTCTCGTATATATGAGTATTCGTGTATATAAGAGGCTTTTTGCCGTACTTTTCTTCAAGCTTTTCCAGCACGGCATCGAGTACGTCGTACATCTGATTCTTTGAAGGAGGCGAATCGTGATATTCTCCGTAAAACTCCACATCCACCGCAGGAGGCAGCGCTCCGAAGGCCATGCCTACGGTATCTGTATAATTTTCAGCCTGTGATTCTCCCGGAGTGTCATAGCTGAGAAAATGATATGCTCCCCTCTTTATGCCTGCGGCCTTTGCTCCCTTCCAGTTTTCCTCAAAACGCCTGTCGACATGAGAGCTTCCTTCTGTCGCCTTTATGAATGCGAATTCTATGCCCTCCGACGCGAGGCCTTCCCAGTCTATGTCCTGCTGATAAACGGAAACATCCACGCCCTTTACCGGATATGGCTCATCTTCATCTGTTCCCGATTCCGTCAGATAAAAATATCCGTTCTGTATCAAAAAAGCAAGAGAAAGCGCTGCCGCTGCAAAGCACGCCAGCTTCACGATCCTGCTGAGCCCTGCTTTTTTTCGCGCTTCCTTGTTTTTTCCGTCATTTTTTCTCTTTGTTCTGTATGGTTTTGCTGATCTCATTTCTTTGAATACTGTCTTAAATGGTCCAACCGGCCCGCTGACTGATATTATATAACTATTGCTCCGTATTTTCAAGAAAAGCATGTGTAACGCAAAAAACCGCCATGCGGAATAACTTCCGCGGCGGGTTTTCTTCAGGCTCCGGGATCCTGTTTCCGGGATGCGGACCGGGTTCTATCTGGCTTCCGCAAACTCTATGGCTTCCTTGCCGGAAATATGCTCAGCCTCAAGGACAAATACGCATACGGCCTTGAGCTTGCTGTTTATTTCATACGCGCTGCCTTCCTTATAGTCAGCCGAATACTTGTCGACAAGTTTATCGAGCCCCTTTATCTTATCCTCATCGCTTTCCAGTATCCTTATTCTTCCAAACACTATAACGCTCCTGTAATACGTAGTGTACTCCGAGGGCACGATATTATCGGTCTCTATTACGGTAAAGGATGCCTTGTCATGTTTTTTCAGAGCATCCATCTTATGGCCTGCCGGCATACTGTGAAAGTACAGTTTTCCGTCCTCATAAGCGTAGCTCAGCGGAACGCCGTAGGGATAGTCGTCATCACCCAGCAGGCACAGAACGCCTGATGTCATCCTTCCCAGTATCTCCTCGCACTCTTTCTTTGCCAGTATCTGCTTCCTGTTTCTTCTCACCTCTCTGAAAGCCATATCCGTATCCTCCTTTGTTTTCATAAAACCGTCAGTACTTCCTGACGCGTATCGGCTCCTTGCCGAGCACATCACGTCTTATACGGCCCCATATCTCATATGTCGCATCCTTTACCTCCACAGTCCCTCTGCCGAGAATACGCACAGTCATGAGGCTGTCGTCTGCCCTTCCCGCAGCGATCACCACATCTTCTCCGCTCATGGCGTTGAGCTTCACCGGAAGCTCCGGATCCAGCCCCTCCGCATACACGTAAATGGTGCCGCTTATAAGATATCCCTCCATGAACCCCAGTCTGCTCATGTCCATCCCGCTCTTCATCAGGCTGCTGTCATAAAGCCTTAGCCTGTTGTCCACGTATATCTTTGTTTTCGATGAGTACAGATCGTATTGGAACAGCTCGCCCCTCGTCATCCTTCCCGCTGTCACCGTATCGGCTGCTATGAGGACCGAATCCCTGTGAAGGCGGTACTCGTTTTCCTGATATGCCCTTGACATGGCAAAGGGCACATTATGCTCAGGCATGTATTCCAGGACAGCTCCCGATCCCACTTCCAACCTGTTTACCACCTCCGCGTGGCCTTCATCCATTTTGTAGAATTTCGTGCTGGACGTGGTTGTCACATAAGCGCGGCTCTCATCCTCAAGCGTTATCTCCGTATAGAGCCTGTCATGCTGGAGCACGCCTCCGCTGGGATTGAGAAGATACGCATAGGCTGTCCCGTCCTTTTCCTGATAGTGTATCCTCATTATCTGGAGAGGAAGCTTATAATACTGCTCCGCTGCCGCTGTCTTTCCGTCCTTTCTTTTCCGGAACACAAGAGTCAGCTTTCCCGTCGGTTCCATCATATCAAACTTCTCCCTGATCCTCAAACAGCATATCTTCCTTTATCCACCTTATTATCCTGTCAAGCCCCACTCCTTCGAAAAGGTTGGTGAAAACATAGGGCTTTTCCCCTCTCTGGGCCTTCGTGTCTCTTTCCATGACGCCGAGATCGCTGTGCACGTAAGGCGCTATGTCTATTTTGTTTATTACAAGCAGATCGGATTTTGTTATGCCCGGCCCGCCCTTTCTCGGTATCTTCTCTCCCTCTCCCACGTCTATGACGAATATGAGCCCGTCGACGAGCTCCGGGCTGAATGTTGCTGCCAGATTATCCCCGCCGCTTTCCACGAATATTATGTCAAGGTCATCGAATCTGCTCATGAGTATGTCTATGGCGTCCAGATTCATGGAAATATCCTCCCTCACAGCCGTATGAGGACATCCTCCTGTCTCAACGCCTATTATCCTTTCCTCCGGGAGCGCCTCTGCCCTTGTGAGAATGAGAGCGTCTTCCTTTGTGAATATATCGTTTGTCACCACTCCGATCTTATAACGATCTCTCATGCTTTTACACAGCTTTTCGATCAATGCGGTCTTTCCCGATCCAACAGGACCTCCGACCCCTATTTTTACAGGCCTTCTCATATTAAATCCTCCAATGTTTCAAGACATGTACAGCCTTGTCGGCAGGTACTCGTGCAGTATTCCGGCAATATCTAATCCCGGGCAGAAATTGGATATATCCTCCACAGACGTCTCAAAGCTTATGCGGACTGCCTCTTCCATGGCCGGATACAATCTCAGCAGGGCTTGCTGAGCCTGTCTGTTTCCCAGAGGGATGAGCTTGACAGCGCTCTGGGAAAGAGCGTTCACAGTGCTGAACACAAAGGCTTTTACAGCCTCCGTCTCATCTATTCCCAGTCTGCCGCATACCGCGCCGTAGATGACGGGATATGTCACTCCCTCGGCCATCCGTCCCGCTCTGAACTCCAGCAGCCTTTCATCCTCTGTTATGTCTGCCATTATCCGCATAAATGCTTTACCCATTCTCAGGCTTGATTCTCTGCTCTCCTTTACCACCTTTACGGCTATACTGAGCTCCTCAAGCTCTTCAATCCCCTGATCGTCCCAGTCCGCCGCAAGTCTCATGGCTTTGATGGCTATTGGGCCCTCGCAGCATGCGACCGCGCTCTCCAGATAGCTCTCAGCGAACATTATGAAATCCGCCTCATCTTTTATCCTTCCCTCTGCCACGTATGTCTCCAGTCCCCAGGACTGACTGAATCCGCCGGAGGGAAACGTCCCTCCGGCCATCTGCATCAGATAAAACAGATCCTTTTCCTTTGCCATTGCCCTCACCCCTCGCTTTGACCGTCATCGCTCCCGTGACTGTGATCATGTCCGTGATGATGGTGATGATGCCCGCCCACGGTGTGGGCGGCTCTTTCCCCGTCCAGCTTCCTTTTTTCCCTGGTATACGGCACATCTATGGCTTTGATCAGGTTTTCAAGAACAGCGTCATAAGGTACCAGCATGCAGTCATCGTATATATATGCCTGCTGATGCATGTTGCCTATGTTGAAGGCTGCCTTTGCCCACTGTCTGCCGCTTACGGGCCTCACTTCCAGGACATCCTCCTCCGGCATATCCACAACGACGGCCCTTTTACCGTCGCGAAGCAGCACGGCTCCGCAGAACAGTCTTTCTCCTCTGTCCAGTGATACGGCTATTTTCTCGCCATTTTCCGTCACCACTCTCTGGTGGGTCCTGCTCATATCATCGTGATCCAGAATTACTCTGTCTATGATCACATCCTCATCAAGCTCATTTATATTTCCGGCTATTTTTTCTATGATCATTTCGGCTCCTAATCCTCTATCTGAAATAGTACATGTGATTCAGGCATACGACCTCTTCAGGCTCGCATGTTATGTATTCTCCGTCAACGTATACCTTATACGTCTCCGGATCTATCTTTATGTCAGGAAGATAGTTGTTTCTCACCATATCGGCCTTTGTGAGATGTCTCGTGTTTTTTATAGGCAGAAGCTTATCTCTGGAATTGGGAACTTTGTCACCCAGTCCCGCATCTATGGCCTGCTGTGTGACGAATATCCTGCTGTATCTTCTGAGAGCGCTTCCGCACGCCGAATACTGTTTTCTGTATATCATCGGCTGAGCAACCTCTATAGCCGCGTTTACATCTCCTGAGGACGAATACGCGACCTGCCCGCATTTGAAAACGAGCCAAGGCTTTGCTCCGAAAAACGCCGCATCCCATACGCAGAAATCCGCAAGCCTTCCCGGCAGCAGAGAACCGACGTAATCGTCTATACCGAACACCTTTGCGGCGTTTATGGTGTATTTTGCCATGTAACGCAGTATTCTTTCATTATCGTTATCCCCTTTTTCTTCCGGAAGAGGGCCTCTCTGCTTTTTCATCTTGGCAGCCATCTGCCATGTTCTGAGTATGGTTTCTCCCACTCTTCCCATTCCCTGCGAGTCGGAACCGTGGATAGATATGGCTCCCATATCGTGGAGCACATCTTCTGCGGCTATGGTTTCGCCCCTTACCCTTGAGTCTGCGAATGCCACATCCTCAGGCACCTTCGGGTTCAGGTGATGCACAGCCATTATCATATCCAGATGCTCTGCTACCGTATTGACCGTATAAGGATTCGTGCAGTTTGTGGATGACGGTATAACGTTAGGTTCGCCTACGACTCTCATAATGTCGGGAGCATGTCCTCCTCCCGCGCCCTCCGAATGGTATGTATGTATCGTTCTTCCTTCGAATGCCTTTATGGTGGTCTCCACGAATCCTCCCTCGTTGAGAGTGTCCGTGTGTATCTGCACCTGGAAGCCCATTTTGTCAGCCACCTCAAGGCAGCTCCTTATTACCTGAGGCGTAGCGCCGAAGTCCTCGTGTATCTTCATACCTATGGCCCCGTTCAGAGCCTGCTCCTCTATGGCTTCCGGTAGCGCTGAATTTCCTCTTCCCAGGAATCCCGCGTTTACAGGCAGCTCCTCATGAGCTTCTATCATCATGAGAAGATGCTCCGGTCCCGGCGTCTCCACGCTGGTGGTCTTGGCTCCCGTGCCGCCTCCAAGCATTGTCGTAAGACCGTTGCTCATAGCCTCCCAGGCCTGGGCCGGCGATTCAAAATGAACGTGGACGTCAATGCCTCCCGGTGTGACTACCAGTCCCTCCGCCGAAACCACCTCAGTGGCGCAGCCTATTATAAGGCCCGGCGTTATGTTCATCGTATCGGGATTTCCGGCCTTGCCTATCCCTACTATGAGACCGTCCTTTATTCCTATATCGCCCTTGACTATGCCCACCATCGGGTCTATTATAACGGCATTCGTCACACATACGTCAAGGACGCCCTCTTCCGTGGTCTTTCCCGATATGTTTCCCATGCCGTCTCTGTCCGTTTTACCGCCTCCGAAGAGCACCTCATCTCCGTAGCAGTCTGCCGCATAGTCCTTTTCTATTTCCGCGATAAGGCCGGTATCCGCAAGATGGATCTTGTCGCCCACTGTAGGTCCGAACATATCGCAGTATTCCTGTCTGGATAACTTTACTGCCATATCACTCACACTCCTTTAATATCGCGGTCATCTTCTCGATAGCTGCTTTTTTTACATCGGGATCGTGAACGTTTCCCATGGTAACGCCCATGAACCCGTACAGGTTTTCCTTTCCTTTATACGGCACCAGCCTGACTCTTCTTTCCTCTCCCGGCTCGAATCTTATTGCCGTTCCCGCAGGTATGTCGAGTCTGTATCCGAAAGCCTTTTCCCTGTCGAACTTCAGGGCTGTATTGGCTTCAAAGAAATGATAATGAGAGCATACCTGTATTGTTCTGTCTCCCGAATTGCTCACAACGAGCTCTTTTGTATCAAGGCCCTTGTTGATGATAACGGGATCATCCGCGAATATTATCTCTCCGATTTGGTATTTCATAGGCGCCTCCTTAATAATTCATGGTCACCAGCTCTGATACGGGTACAGCTTCCTCTCTCTTTTCCAGTCTTATCGGATCCTGTATCGAGACAAGCTTGTTCCCGTCCGGGAGCATTACCTCCAGCTGTATTATGGGAACAAGAGCCGGCGTCCCTTCCATTACGTCCTCTTCCGTGATTATTCTGGAGCCTATGTCGATAAGCTCTGATATGGTGTTGATACCCTCTCTGGCCCTTTCAAGCACCTCGTCGCATATAATGGACATGGCTTCTATGTAATTGAGCTTTACGCCTCTTCTCCATCTTCTTCTGGACACCTCAGCCAGATTGAATATGATAAGGCGTTCCTGCTCCTTTAACGTA
>CAWVKQ010000084.1:0-5873 GCA_963929955.1 Bacillota bacterium | reverse complement strand
CTTCAATTCTATTTCCATTCCGTTACCTTCTTCATTTCTGAATTTTCGGAGTTTCCGTAAAAAAATGTACCTTATAATAGTATCATCGAATTATTTTTAACGCAAGAGTTTTTTTACATAAATTTTGAGCCGGATATTCGATGTTTTCAGCTCATCTCAGATCAGCCACCTCCCCCATATCCGGAATCCACACCTGCGAAGCATCCACAAATCCGCTTTTATCTTCGCTCTGTCCTCTTATGGTCGATGGTATCCTCCCTTCCAGCTGTCTTCTCACGCTTTCAGCCCTGAGAAGACAGAAATCAACTATGGTATCCACGCCTTTCTCATGTTCCTCGTATGTACAGAATGCCGTAGGATCCTCCATAACATACGGAGCGATCATCTCTGCGGTCTTCTTCGCCTTCACCCCAAAATACCCGCTTTCAAAATATTTTCCGATGAATTTATCGTAATAGCTATGGTACTTTTCGTAGTATTCAGCCTTCTTCATCAGATTATGAAAAAGAGGTCTTTCCAGCATCACCTCTCCCGGAGCGGGAGTATCTATTGGATAATTGACGTAAAGACCTGCATCATTTACAGGATCAGGCATTCCCAGTGAATACGTGCCGAACGCAAGATTGTAATCCCATGGGAGCACGGTAAGCCTTCCGTTCTGCTCATACAGATAGTAATTGTGCCCAGTGGGTCCGAGATAGCTGTCGAGATTTACAACAAAAGTCTGTACCGTAAAGTACCTCAGAGCTCCATCAACATCTACAGCTCCTTCGATGTTCTCTCCTGTGGAAAGGGTTTTCAGCGCCTCTATAACTCTTCTTCTGTCGTTTATGGTCGTATCGAATTTAGCATTCCTGAATATATTCTCATAGCTGTCCTCATCATCGTCCGTATACTTAAGCGCCACATCGGCATTTTCATCTTCCAGTGATCTGTAATCAGGTTTATACAGCTTGCCGTGATCTTTTCCGTACACCCTCCGGACAAAAGCCTCCTCCGGCTCTTCCACTGCAAGGAACAGCCCCCAGTCCTCACCGTTTACCGTCACCCAGGCATAACTGCACAGAGGCGCTGGCACATCCATCATATCCATCATGTCATAGGCGAGGAATGTTTTCATATAACTATTGTCCTGAAACGATGCATCCAGCGACATCTTATCAAGCCCCAGATAGCTACCGCCGTCTATGTAATGATCGAATTCCACTTTGATACTGTATCTGCTGTGTCCGTATTTTTCCGTAAGATTTAGGGAATTATTGCCTTTTGCCCTTATACCGGCCTCTTTCACTTTTTCTCCGTCTATAATAATATCGCAGGGCGAATATTCCTCCATAGCGGCTTCACCTATGACTTTTTCCCAGCTTTCCGTCTCTATATCTATCCTGTGTACCCTCCCGGGATCAAAGAGCTTTTCCGCATAAAGAGGCTTTTCAGTCAGACGGCTTATGCCCATACTCTCCCCCATCATGAAAATTATGACTATTACTGCGGCTACGGCCGCAGCACATATGCATATTTTATCACTATGCCTGTGCCCCAGCATAAACCTACCCCATATAATCTCCGTTATAAGACACCAACACTGCGCTTGCAACTCCCTTTGTTTCAGCCAGCGAGTTCACAAATGATATGTCATTATCCCTGAGTCTTACTTCATAATTCAGCTCTATGGAACCTGACGATACGCTCTTGCTTTTGAGGGATATCTTGCATGTTTTCTCCTTCACCAGCTCAGTGACTCTGTTTTCACACTCTTCTCCATCGCAGTGCACCACAAGTATATACGGCTTTTCAAACGTCTTTTTTTCTGCAAACACAAGAAGAACTATTCCTATGAATATACTCCCGAACACTGCCAGCGGCAGCAGCCCCGCCGCAAGTACGATGCCTGCGGCTATGCTCCAGAAAAGAAACACTATATCCATGGGATCCTTCACTGCTGTCCTGAACCTCACTATTGAAAGAGCTCCCACCATTCCCAGAGAGAGTACCACATTACTGCTTACAGCCAGTATCACCAGAGTCGTGATCATAGTCATGGCAACCAACGATATGCCAAAGCCGGAGGAATACATGACCCCCGAGAATGTTTTTTTGTATATGAGGAATACAAACAGTCCAAGAGTAAAGGCCAGTACCATTGCCACTGCCATGTCCAGAATGCTCACAGAGCTTACGTTATCTAAAAATCCCGATGTAAAAATATCCCTAAATGTCACTTCATACCCTCCTGTAACTAATCGAAGCGCCTGCATTCCACATATTTGGAACATGCTGTCGCTCTTCTCGACGGCATCTGCACCGCCATCTTCACTATATCAGGCAGGAACTCATCGAATTTCACCTCCAGTATCCTTAACCCCTCTGATACATCGCACATGCGATGCATGTCTGCGGGAAACCCGGGAACTCCCATATATGCGGACAGTCTTCTGTCCACGGTTATCCTCACATTGCCCGGTTCGAAAATGAACGCTTCCCTCTCATAACTCACCATAGTCTTAGGCGAGATAAGCTGGCCTTTCAGTTTACTGTAAAACTCCGCAAGAAGCCCGTTTTCCTTTTTCAGCAGGAACTCCGTATCCCCTTCAAGGATGCGCCTGACATCCTCCGGAGTGAGCGGAGCGCTACGCTTTGCGCACAGGCTTCCCGACTTGTATTTCTTCTCCAGCCTTATATATGAAAGGTCTTCATTATAGTATCTTATTCTGAACTTTTCTCTTTTTCGTACACCGTAAAGCTTTTCCTGTAGCGCCGTATCATACGGTGTATCGAAGTAAAGACTGCTCACACGGTACGAGCCGTGTGAGCCTGCATGCCTGTCATGGGGAAACATTTTCCTCAGTCTCATGGCCAGTATCCTGTCATCAGCAGGATTGATTATGTACTTTATCTCATGTCTGAATTTTTTAGGTTCTTTTTCTATTATGACTGTCTGTGTCTCAGTCGTCATATCCCGAATCCCCGTCGTCGTAGCCGCTGTTTCCGCTGTCGTCGTAGCCGCTGTTCCCGCTGTCATCGTAGCCGCTGTTCCCGTCATATCCGCTGTCGCCTCCGCTGTATGTCGGAGCAGGTGCAGGAGCTGATGTGGCCGCCTTGCTTCCGCCGCCCGACGAGTATGCTGAGTCTCCGTAATTTGTATTTGAGCCGTAATCGGTATTACCGTAGTTTCCTCCGGATGAAGCCGGTGCGGATGTAGGCGCTGAAGTCGCCGCCTTGGCATCACCGTAGCTGCTGTCACCGTAAGGGGATACCGCATAATCGCTTATCCCGTAATTGCTCTCTCCCTCTACGACTATATCGCCTGTATACGGCTTGTCTCCCATATATGTCTTCACATCAGCAACTATGTTTTTAAGGAAATTCTTTCCCGGCATCTTTGATCCCGGTTCTATTGATATTGTTATCTGTTTGCCCGCATCCGTTTTTTCCGTCTTGAAATATCCGCCATCGCTCATAAGAGCCACGATGTCTTTCACAACTGTCCTTGAGTTCTTACCTTCAAAATCGCTGTAGTCTTTCAGAAGGCTCTTCCCATCATCATTCAGGCCTTCAACATCTGTTACTGCTCCCGACTCATCATAATCCACAGCCACCTGAGGGTTCACCTTTATTATCAGTCTCCCACCCTCGGCTGCCGAAGCTTCCGATCCGCATCCGGACATCGCTCCTGTGCAGAGGGTCACGATCATAATGGCGGCAAGTGCCTTTATCAGATTTCTTCTCTTCATAATTCTGCTCCTTTTAAAATCACTTTGATCCAGCTATAACTTGTCGTCGGTTAACCTTCTTTAAATATTTATGATACAGATTACGCAGCATTTGCTCCCAAAACCGGGGTGTCGGAAAATTTTTTCTGATTTTATTTTCGATGGCCGCATCCTTTAATCGTCATATTCCGCGTCTCCTTCAGCTCCGTATCCGGAATCACTGTCATCGTACCCTGAATCTCCGTATCCGGAATCCCCTCCGGATACCGGGGCTCTTGTTGGCTCTGAGGCGGGAGCCGGTGCCTGATATCCGCCGCCTGAATTGTGATCGCTGTATCCGGAGTCTCCTCCCGCATGGCCTCCCGTACCGTAGGTTGCCGGCGGTGATGTCGGCTGTGCTTCAGTTACCGGAGCCGTCGTTGCCTCAGTGGAAGGTATTATCACTTCTCTGACAGCATAGTCCTTACCGTTTATCTTTACGGTTATCGCGTAGATACCCCCTGTATATTCCTCCAGATGGCTAAGTATCCTGCTCCCGAGCTCTTCTGCCCATTTCCTGTCTTCAGCCTCCACATTAGCTGTTATTCCCTCTCCTTCTGAAATAAACCCCCGCTCCTGCGCTCTTGCTATAATATCATCCAGCACTCTGTTCATATTCTTATCTTCAGCGGAATATCCGGAAAGAAGCATCTTTCCGTCTTTATTTATCGCCTCTAACTCTTCCACGTCTCCGTCTTCTTCTACTTCCATACGTACCTTAGGATTTATTGTGATATAGACAGAAGCCTGTTCTGCATTCACTGAATGAAGAGCAGGTATAAGCGCCATGATCAAACAGGCTGCTGCTGCCAGAGAGACGAATAACCTCTTTTTCGGGCGGAATGTCTTTTTCATTTCTGCCGATTCTTCTTCCGGATCTTTCATAAGCACCACATCGTCCACCCTGTCTCCAATCTCATATCCCAGATTGGCCGCTCTGTAAAATCCGCCCATTTCGTCCATGACAACGCTGTAGCTGAGATGATTTTCCATTACAAGATATTTCATGCTTCAGCGCCTCCTTCCCCGATATCGAATATCTGCCTGAGATGATCTCTTATGCTGTCATATCCGTTTGAATATATCAGCAGCAGGGTAACTATGTATTTCCTATGCCTTTCCAGTGTCTTCTTTTCCACTTCAGCCCCTTCCGAGAGAGCCGCTATGGGAAGCCTTCCCGTTCTTTTCAGCATCTCGGTAATGTCACGGTTTTCCCTTGCAAACATGAGAGCCTTTCTGCACGCTCCAACCGTTCTCTCCTGCCTCGGACAGTTTTTCGCAACGTCTGACATTGTGATCCCGTATTCACCCAGCTCCCTTGAAAGCTCCTCTATTTCCTGTTTCACTGCTTCTCTTTCGTGTACCTTATCATGCGGTCTTTCGCCGCTTTCGATAGTATCCGCAACAATTACCCCGTTGCCGTCTGAGGCATCTGCCGACAGCGAGACATCCATCCGGTATCTTTTTTCTCTTCTCTGATAATCTATTATCCTTCTTTTGATGACAAGAGACGCGAATTTTACAAAAGAACCTTTATTTTTTTCATAGCTTTCTATAGCTTCATGGAATCCTATGAGCGCTATGCTCATTTCATCATCACATATATCTGTCTGTAATCTTCCCGTTATTTTAGCTGTTTCGCTTTTTATAAAAGGCATATATTCCCTTATCAGCTCATCTGCTGCCTCAAGATTCTTTTTTGCTTTTTCAACACGCCTAACAATATCCGCTTCCTTTTTCACGGCTTTCCTACGTCTCCTTTAACAGAATTCGTAAAGCCTTTATCCTTAAACGGGGTTTCCAAAAAAAGATATGGCTTTATAGGCCATATCTTATCATAAAGTATTTATTCAAACATCTTGAGTTTGTTAGAACTTTGTTATTTTCACGTAAACTCGTATCATGCCAGTGTTGCCACCACGACCGCTTTTATTGTGTGCATCCTGTTTTCCGCTTCATCGAATACTTTTGAGTGTCTGCTTCTGAACACCTCGTCCGTCACCTCTCTTATATCGTAGCCCGCTTCCTTCTGGATCCTTGCCATTTCAGTTTCAAAATCATGGAACGCCGGCAGGCAGTGCATGAATATCACGTCAGGATTTTCTGTTTTTTCGAGAAGCT
>CAWVKQ010000083.1:0-4462 GCA_963929955.1 Bacillota bacterium | reverse complement strand
GAGCTCCCTGAAACGCTGTATATCTCTCTGCTGTATGATCTCAACATGCTCAATGGCATGCCTGCTTGCCGTATGTCCGTACTTTTTTACAGCGCCCTCGTATATATCGAGCGCCTTTGAGACAGCCCCGTCTCCGCAGCAGTGTATTCTCACGGAAAGTCCTCTTCTGTGGGCTTCTTCGGCGCATAGACGCATCTTCTCGGGATCGTTTATAGGGCTTCCCTTATATCCCGGTCTGTCCTTGTATCCGTCTGCCACCATGGCTGTATGAGTTGTCGGTACGCCGTCCATGTACTGCTTGAGAAGGCATATCCTGAATACATCGCTGTTAAACTTTTCTCCCTTTTCGAGTATCTCATCGATTCCTGTCAGCAGGTTTGCGGCACTGTGAACCCTCACATTGAGCTCGCCCCTTTGCGCAAGTCGTGCGAAGGCCTCATACTGCCCGAGATCATATCCCAGCTCCGGCCTCATATCCTGCACTGCCGTAACGCCCTTTGAAGCAAATGTATGAGCTACTTTGCCTATGAGCTCCATCTCGCGTTCAAAAGGGAACTTCATGGCGACGCGGCCCGCAAGCCCCATTGCCATTTCATTGAGATAGCCTGTGGCTTCCCCGTTATCGTCCCTTACTATCTCGCCGTTGGGAGGATCGGGAGTATCATCTGTTATGCCTATGATCTCAAGAGCCTTTGAATTTACCCATGCTCCATGGACCTCCGTATTCGTCAGATATACAGGTCTTTCGGGAAAGTATCTGTCAAGGGTCTTCTTTGTAGGGAGCTTCCTTCCGGGCCAGTTCATATGATACCAGTTAACCCCTATGACCCACTCGTCATCCGAGATTTTTTTTGAAAACTCCCATACCATTTCAGCGGCCTCTTCTTCGGAAGACGCGTCTATGAGGTTCACAAAATTATAATTCAGGGCAGCCATTAGCATGTGGAGATGGCTGTCATGAAATCCCGGCACCACCAGCTCATCTTCATCAAGCTCTATCACCTGCGTATGCTCTCCCAGGAATTCCTTCCACTGAGAGCCGCTGCCCATTGACTGTATTCTCCTGTCCTTTACCGTTATATAATCGTACTCTCCCGAAATATCCTTTCCGGGAAATATATTTCCTCCGTGTATTATGATATCAGCTTTTGTCATGTCTTCACCTTCTTTAAAGAATAAATCCGAACGCCAGGAAGCATAGTGCTGCTGCGGCCCCTGAAAGGAGCGCGTACGGGAGCTGGGTTATACCGTGTCTGAAAGGAGTGATCCCTGTTGCCTGAGCGCTGAGTATCGTACAGTCAACATAGAAGCAGGCATTGCTTCCCCATACTCCCGCCGAGCATACGGCTGCTATGGTAAGGAGAGGATCTGCGCCTATGCTTACCGCTATAGGTATAACTATAGGAAACGCCACTATGTAAAGCGACCATACAAGACCCATTACGAATTCCGTAAAAGCGAAAATAATGAATATTATCACAGGGAACGTGGCAGGGTGAGCGTACTTTTCTCCGACGCTTATGAGATATTCCATGCATCCCACTTCCTCTATGCCTGCCGCGAACGTGAGGGAGAAAAGCATCAGCATCAGCACCAGCACCATATCCTTTACGCCCTCGACAAAAACATCCGCGAATTCCTCAGGTGTGATTATCCTCTGTATAACGTAAAATATGAACATGAACAGTACTGCGGCGAATATTCCGACAACAGCATCTATGTCAAACATCACGGTAACTGCTATGAGCACAGCTATAGGAAGGAGGAAATTCATCAGCTTCGGTTTTCTGCGCGGCTCCTCGTCCTCACGATTCTCATTTGAGACGTCTTCTTTGACTTCAGCGGCTGCTTCTATCTTTTTCGCTTCTTCGCTTACAGCGTTTTCCCATCTTGCCTGAGCATCAAGCTCCGCCTGCTTCATAGGCCCGAAAGGCTTTATCACTCCCACTATGGCAAGGAGCAGGACCAGAAGCACGCATATGGCGTAAAAGTTGAGAGGTATCGTCTTCATAAACGTGGCCAGACCTTCTCCCGACTCAGCCACTCCGTTTTCTTCAAGGAGCCCGCTTATGAATATCGCCCACGTGGAGAAGGGTATCAGTATGCACGCGGCGGCTGCCGACGAATCTATAACATATGAAAGAAACTCTCTCGAGACCCTGTATCTGTCCGTCACCTTTGACATCGCCGTTCCTCTTATCAGCACATTGATGTAATCGTCTATGAATATGACAAATCCGAGAACCATGGTCCACAGAAGCACTGCTCTTCGGCTCTTTACTCTCTTTGCCACAAAATTTGTAAAGGCCTCGGATGCTCCAACATGCTGCAGCAGCGCTATGATCCCTCCCAGGGTTCCGCAGACCATGAGGAACCATGCAAATGTCTCGCCCTGGAGCGTTGTCTGTATGGACTCTATCACCGGGTAAACAGACCCCGCCTTGTATATCATGAAATATGCCAGCACTGTTCCCAGGATCAGACCTTCCAGGATGCGTTTTGAATAAAATATGAATGCAAGTAAAAATATTGCAGGTATCACTGTTACAATGCCGCTTTCGCTTACATTCTCAGGAACAAAAAGGAATACAGCCACAAATACAGCAAGCGTGGCAGCGTATGTTATTATCAGTTTTCTCCTTTCCTTTCCGTCTCCGAGATAATCATTGATTTTCTCCGTCAGGATCCTTTCACCTTCCTTCCTCTTTT
Organism: Bacillota bacterium; assembly: GCA_963929955.1. Taxonomy (GTDB): domain Bacteria; phylum Bacillota; class Clostridia; order Peptostreptococcales; family Anaerovoracaceae; genus Lentihominibacter. Next base: position 1,753 of record CAWVKQ010000083.1, on the reverse strand, counting down.
GCTTTTTACGATTTGCCAGCCGGGCCCGGCCTTTTATCGCAAAATGTACAAAGCAAGCAGTATGCCAAAGCGTAATGCCTGAAATCCGGGGATTTCAGCGTTTCATATTTTGAAAAAATCAAAAAAAGTGCGTAAAATTTTACACACTTTGATCAATTGGCTCTAGATATGTCAGAAAAATCAATAGATTCTTTCTTTTGTTCGATCCTCCTCATAAGTATAATATTTTACACATATAGTATAAAATATTATACACCTCGTTTAAAATTCATCCTCTTTTATCTGAAATTTTCTTATTTTTTTATGAATAAGCGACCTGGATATACTCAGCTCAGCGGCAGCTTTGACCTTATTCCCCCTGGATCTTATCAGCGCCTCTACTATAGCCTTTCTCTCCGCCCTGTTTCTTATGGCCTCCAGCGATTCTCCGCCGCTTCCCTGCTCGTCATATTCCGCCTCTCCATGTCCCCGCATGAAGTCCTCTTTGAAATGCATTGCCTTCAGAGTATCCCCGTCGCATCGATTCATGGCTCTTTCTATTACGTTTTTGAGTTCTCTTATGTTTCCGGGCCAGTTGAAATCCCTGAGAACTCTCATGGCCGGCTGAGATATTCCGGTGACATTCTTATCGAGCTCTTTATTGAATCTTTCTATAAAGTCCATCGCTATATCGTATATGTCTTCTTTGCGCTCTCTGAGAGAAGGAACCCGTATGTTTATCACGTTCAGACGATAATAAAGATCCTCCCTGAAACGCCCCTGAGCCACCATGGTTTTCAGATCCTCGTTGGAGGTGGCAATAACGCGTATGTCCACCGATATGTTTTTCTCGCTTCCCACAGGGTTGACCTCCCTTTCCTGCAGCACTCTCAGAAGCTTCGGCTGCTCTCTGAGAGGAAGCTGGTTTATCTCGTCCAGAAAAAGAGTTCCGCCGTTTGCCATCTCTATCTTGCCTTTTTTGCCTCCTTTTTTCCCTCCCGTAAAAGCCCCCTCTTCGTATCCGAAGAGCTCGCTTTCCATGAGATTTTCAGGTATGGCCGCACAGTTGACCTTTATGAACGGGGCCAGCTGTCTGTCGCTCAGGGAATGTATGGCGTGAGCCACAAGCTCCTTTCCTGTTCCTGTCTCTCCCTCTATGAGAACGGTGGAATTGTATCTTGAGGATACCCTTATTTCCTCCTTCATCTTTGACGCGCCTCTGCTGCTTCCTATGATGGAATTGATGGTGTATTTGGCCGGCTGCGGAGGAAGGATGCTTTCCTTTAGCTGCGACAGTCCTTTTGATATGGTGGATGTCTTTTCAAAAAAATTCGTGAGGTATTCCCCTTCTATGCCGAAAAGATCGTATTCCACGGCAGCCACCGCCTCTCCGTCAACGTATATGGGCTTTCTGGTGCTGACTATGGTTCTTCCTTCGACAAAGTAATAATCAGCCACCTGCGCTTCCTTCTGACTGAAGCAGCTCATTATATCCGTAGTTGGTATGACCTCCATTATGCTGCGTCCCTCGGCCTTTTCCGACGTCATCTGTTCTCCGTTCACATAACATGAGCGTGCCAGCGCATCCTCCATAAACAATATCTTTCCTTCCCTGTCCACCACCACGAGGCCGTCTATGCTCTCAAGTATTTTTTTATGATCAAGGCTCTGCTTTTTCATGTGTGTCCTCCTGCGCATATTTTATAAAAAAAGGTGCCGCCTGCCGGCCGCACCTTCAAGAGCATCTTTTCTCCTCTGTTGATCGGGCCTATTT
>CAWVKQ010000082.1:0-19739 GCA_963929955.1 Bacillota bacterium | reverse complement strand
TATCTGAACAAGGAGAAAAACCATGTTAAAAGAACGAGAACAGAAAATTCTGGAATACATGAAAACAGAGATAAAACAAAAGGGATATCCTCCTACAGTCAGGGAGATATGCTCAGCTCTGGGCATCAAATCCACCTCTACAGCCCACAAGGACATAGACAGCCTCGTAAGACAGGGCTTTATAAAAAAGGACCCTTCAAAGCCCCGGGCTCTCATGGTCGTTGACAGGGAGCTTTCGGATGATATTCAGGATCTGTCCGCTTCTGAACGCGATGCGCTGCCGGACGCAGATCTTGCTCCTGCGGATGTGATAGAGATCCCCGTTGTAGGACGTATAGCAGCAGGCTCTCCTGTTCTTGCAGAGCAGAACATCGAGGACAGCTTTCCCGTTCCCGCCCGTTTTGTCGGCTCCGGAACCAATTTCATGCTGACCGTCAGAGGTGAGAGTATGATAGAGGCAGGCATAATGGACGGCGACTATATCCTTGTGAATCAGCAGCAGACAGCCCGCAACGGCGATATCGTCGTCGCCATGGTAGACGGTTTTGAAAGCGAGGCCACAGTAAAAACATTTTACAAAGAGGACGATTACATAAGGCTTCAGCCCGAAAATTCATCCATGAGTCCCATAATAGTCAAGGACGTGAAGATACTCGGCAAGGTCAAGGGTGTTTTCAGATATCTCTGATCATATTACTGTCACATATAATAAAGGAAACAGACTTCCGCGCGTTACATCGCTGATCTGTTTCCTTTTATTTTATCGCCCTATTTTACGAGAAGCTTTTTTATCCCTGCTTCGAGCCCGTCAAGAGTCAGCTCGAACATAGGGAAAACCTCTCCTATGGCCTGTATGGTCGTCGAGCCGTAAGCCCATTCCCATGAATCCTTTGATATGGGATTCAGCCATATTTTCTTTTTATACCTTTTCTTGAACTTATTGAGCCATTCGATACCCAGCTCTTCGTTCCACAGTCCTATTATGGCATTGCCGCCCTTCCTGTAAAGCTCCGAAGGAGCCATTGCCGCATCACCCACGAATATTACCTTGTACTCGCTGTCCAGTGTATTGAGCACCCAGTTCGTCTCTACCCAGTCCTCCTTCTTGCAGTAAGGAGTGGTATAAAGATGATCGTATATGCAGTTATGAAAATAGTATATTTTCAGATCCTTAAAGTGATTGGATCTGCTCACTGCCTGAAACAGCCTGTTGCACAGCCTGCTGTACGGAAGCATGGATCCGTCCGAGTCTATGAGCAGCAGAAGCTTTACCGTATTCTTTCTCGGTCTGTCATATACCAGCTTCAGCATCCCGGCGTTTTCACAGGTCTCATCTATGGTCTTGTCTATATCGAGCTCCGTCTTTTCTCCGTCTACTCTTGAGGAATACTGCCTCAGCTTTCTGAAGGCCATCTGGAACTGCCTTATATCAAGTATGGTGTCCTGTCTGAAATCCTTGAAATTTCGTTCTCCGGCCACCTGAACGGCTGATTTGTGCCGGCTCTTTCCGCCTACTCTTATTCCCTGATTGTTGTATCCTCCCCTTCCCATGGTGGAGGTGCCTCCGGTCCCTATCCAGTAGCTGCCTCCGTCATGCTTCTCCTTCTGTTCTTCGATCCTCTCTCTGAACATTCTCATTATCTCTTCAAATTCCCTGTAAAACCTGTCGTCCACGTCTCCCTTGTCGTTTATATCTCTTTCACGTTCATCCTGACTGAGCCACTCCCAGAATTCCTCCGGCAGATCCTCAGGAGTCTCCACTCCCTGGAAATACTCGGCGAAAACCTGGTCGAACTTGTCGTATTCCGATTCGCTCTTTATCAGTATGCTCCTGCAGAGATGATAAAAGCCTGTAAGAGACGAGTGCGCCAATCCCCTGTCAAGAGCCTCTATGAGCGTCATCCATTCATTGATGGTGACCTCAAGACCTCTTGCCCTAAGAAGATAAAAAAATTCCAAAAACATACGCTTACCATCTCCTCAGCGAGAAACCTTTCTCCTTTATTTCATGCATCACGTCTATATCCTGATTCTTTTTCAGAAGCACTCCCACAAAAGGCATTTCCTTTGAAAGATCATCAACGTCTACCCCGCTTATCATAAGAGCCTGTATCCAGTCAAGGAGCTCCGACGTGCTTGGCTTTTTCTGAAGATCATCCATCTTTCTTATTTCATAAAATGCCTCAAGAGCGTTTTCCCTGAGCTTTTCGTCTATGTCTCCGTAATGTACCTTTATGATCTCCTCCATCTTTTCCTTATCAGGGAACTCTATATAATGGAATATGCATCTTCTGAGGAATGCGTCCGGAAGCTCCTTTTCCGCATTGGAGGTTATTATGACTATAGGCCTGTGCTTTGTCGTTATGGTCTCCTTTGTCTCGTTTATATAGAATTCCATCTTGTCAAGCTCCCACAGAAGGTCGTTTGGAAATTCCAGATCAGCCTTGTCTATCTCGTCTATGAGGAGCACGACCTGCTTGTCTGAGGTAAAGGCCTCTCCCAGTTTTCCCAGTTTTATATACCGGCTTATATCCGACACGTCGCCTTCTCCGAACTGGCTGTCATAAAGCCTCTGCACGGTATCGTAGACGTAAAGTCCCTCCTGAGCCTTTGTAGTGGATTTTATCCCCCAGATTATAAGCTTCATATCAAGAGCATTCGCTATGGCTTCAGCCAGCATGGTCTTTCCTGTTCCCGGCTCCCCCTTTATGAGCAGAGGCTTTTTTAAAGCTATGGAAACATTTACAGCGTTCATAAGCTCCTTGGTAACTACATAATCGTCACTGCCTTTAAAAACATTCATGTTCATGTTCATTTTCACTTTTCTCTCCTTCTCTGTGTTATATATTCATTATAAAGCTTAAAAGCACAGGCACCGCTATGGACAATGTCAGCCCCGATATAAAGGAATATATCGCTATATCCCCTCTCGTGGCCTTTTCCACAACGGGCAGACATACATCCATGGCAGCCGCCCCGGGCATGCCTGTAGTCTCTATGTACCCTACTTTTCTTGCCACAACAGGTATGAGCAGGATGCTCAGCAGCTCTCTCATTACATTATGCATAAACGAAACAGCGCTTATACGGACCGAATACTCCGCCAGCATGGCCGGAGCAAGGGAATACCATCCGAATCCCGCCCCCACGCAGAGAGCGTCCCTTACGCTTATGGGAAGCAGAAGAGAGGCTAAGGCTGAAGCTGCCAGAGTCCCCGCCATTACGGCGAAGGGAAACACTGCGATCCTCCATCCCGCCTTTCTGAAGCTGTCTGCTATGGTCCCTTCCGTTCCTATGTCTGTTCCCACGAAAAAAAGCAGCACGCACAGCCCGACGGTAATAATATCCCCTGAGGCGGCCACGAACCAATCCGGTATTATAAGAAGGCCTGCCGCTATCCCTGCCGCCACAGCTCCCACTATGCACCAGGTCATTATGTTATCAGGCCTGCCCTTTGCCTCTTCCGTTTCAGCCGTCTCCGTTACCGTCTCACCGATTTCACCGGTATCATGCACATTGTCAGGTTCCTTGTTCTTTATAAATCCTTCCCTGTCGAATCCAAGGCATTTTCTTGTTATAAAGACTGCCGCCACGCTCCCTGCCACGGCAAACAGCGTGATGACAAAGGCGGTAAGACCTATGGCATCAAGGGAATTTACAATGGAGCTGTCCGCCCCTATCCTCACGCCCATAACGAAAACAAGACATGTTATGGCCGCTGTCTGTATCACCCCTGTCCACGCCAAAGCAATGCCTTTCTTTTTAAGAAAGGCACCGATAAAATATCCTATACACGTTATAAAAAGATAAAGCAGCAATGCTCTCATTCTTTAAGCCAGTCCTTTTCCCGTCATATATTCCACATCTATCGCCACAGTATGGCAGTCGTTCCACTGGGCCTTTATATACTTCATCCCGGCTTCACGAAAATCCTTTGAATATCTTTCCACTATCATTTCCAGTATCCTCTGTTTTTCATCATCGTCTTCTACTATCCTCGCCCTGCCGAAGCATATGGCGCTGCTGTACATGGTGGTGAATTTGTCAGGCTGTATATTGTCAGCTCCCACAACGCAGAAGGATACTCTCGGGTCTTTTTTTATCGACTCTATCTTATGACCTTCCCTGGCTGTGTGAAAATATATACTGCCTTCATGATATACATAGCTTACAGGCACTCCGTAAGGATATCCGTCGTCTCCGTTCACCGAAAGTATGCCGTTCGTCCCGGCTTTCATGATCTCAGCGGCTTCCGCCCCGGTTTTGGCTTTGTCACTTCGTCTGATCTTTCTGAACATCAAGACACCTCCTTTATATCTTTTGACGTAAAATCAACATAGTATTCATAGGCTTCGTCCCAGCTGTCATACTTCCCGTCTCCTCTGCGATCCGGCAAATCGTAATTTTCATCTATATATCTCGAAAGATACTCGGTGTATTTTTCAGCTCCCATAAAATTCACATGCTTGCTGTTGTAAAAATCCCTTTCCCAGTCAAGCCCCAGCTCCTGCGCCATCTCAGGTCTGTTGAAATCCACCACTTCATATCCTCTTTCACGTACCATATCCATGGCTGTGTTGAATTTCTCCGCTTCGCCCGCCTTCATGGAATAAGGGGACATTACGAACAATACCTCCTTATCCAGTCCGTCACAGTAATCCAGCACATCCTTAAGCACCTGCTCCGCTTCTTCCGAAAGGCTGCTTCGCCCGTCGGAATACACAGGCTCTTTCTGTGCTGCCGACTGCAATGTCTTCGGGCTCGTAACATATCCCTTTGTCCTGTTTTTCGTATTGAAGAGGAAAATGTCTCCCGCCGTCAGATCGCCGGTTTCCAGTCTGCTGTGGTACTTTATAACAGGTATGTAGTAATCCCATGGGCTGTCGTCTATGTTGCTGAGCTCACCCTCTGCTCCTTCCGTAAACTCCAGCGCCTTGTCTATGGCATCGATCCTGTTTCCGGAGTACTTCATGCTGTCCGTTACTCTTCTTATATGAGCGTCCGTTATCATGTCTTTGTCCTTGAGTACCCATCTGAGCTCTATTATATAAAGCTGCGGATCCTGGGTCTTTTCCACCTCTTCTATGAGATCCGGCACAAAGAAAAGGGGCATTCCCATGGTCGCGAGAGTGAATATGGTGTTCCCCGTGCTCTGATATCCGTACGGTCCTATAAAATACCTGTTTGATGCGCTGGTACCAAGGTACACGGCATCTATGGTGTTCTCTTCCTCTGCGTAAAACGCGTTGAATATCTCCTTATTGGAATCCGAGTCCCCTATGTTGAAGACTTCATTGAGATACACGAAGAGAAGCGCCGCCAGCACCACGAACACCGTGACACGTATCGCTGTCTTTTTTGCCGAAGATCTTTCTGCTGTCTTTTCTGCCATATTACCCCTCAATGACTACTGATCATCCTCGCTTTCTTCCCAGAGAGCATCATTGAACAGCTTCCACATCTGTCCGTATCCCTCCGAAGCGGGAGTCACAGGCTTAGGTATATTATTTTCCATGTCTATCTTTATCTCGCCGTTTCTGGACATGAGCATGACTCTGTTGCCAAGAACAAGGGCCTCCTGTATGTTGTGGGTTATGAAAATAACCGTAGCGTTTTCCTTTTCCTTTATCCTCAGCAGCTCGGCCTGCAGTTTGTTTCTCGTCATAGCGTCAAGGCTCGCGAAAGGCTCGTCCATAAGTATGATCTTTGGGTTGAGAGCCAGTCCCTTTGCTATAGCCACTCTCTGCTTCATGCCTCCGGAAAGCTGATGAGGATACAGATCTCCCTTGTCCGAAAGCCCTACCATGTCCAGATGCTCCTGAGCTATCCTCTCAAGCTCGTTTTTATCCTTTATCCCGTTTATTTTGAGAGGGTACTGTATATTCTTCTTTACAGTCTTCCACGGAAAAAGCTGATTGAAATCCTGGAAGACCATTATCCTGTCTATACCGGGCTTATCGACCCTCTTCCCCTCGACCAGGATGTCTCCTTCGTAATCCTCGAATCCCGCGACGCATCTTATCAGAGTAGTCTTTCCGCAGCCTGACGGCCCCAGTATACAGAGGAAATCCCCCTGGTTCACGGTCAGGTCAAGATCCTTTATTATGTCTCTGGAATCGGGAGAGTCATGGTAATTCTTTGTCAGTTTTTTCACTTCAAGGAGTACGCTCATCTTACCATCCCCCATTTCTTAACCGTATTCTTTTCTATTACCCTGAACACGCCGTATTCTATTATTATACCTATAATGATTATTACAATCAAGGTGGCAAATACTCCCGCTATGTCGAAGTTTGTCCTTTTCATGAATATATACCAGCCTATTCCGGCTCCGGAGCCTGTTGTTCCGAATATCATCTCAACGCTCAGCAGGCCTCTCCAGGCTCTTGCCCAGCCTACTCTCATACCTGAAAGCACACTTGTGAAAGCAGCCGGAAGGTACACGCCCCTGACAAGGGACAGTCCCTTCAGCCCTATGTTTCTGCCGCCCTCTATATAGATGCTGGATATGGATTTGAATCCGTCCATGATGCTCCTTGACATAGGCCACAGTATCGAGTGCACCACTATGAATATTATGGTTCCCTCACCTATACCGAACCACAGTATCGCCAGTGGCAGGAGAGCAACTCCCGGCAGCAGATCGCATATGGATACTATAAGATTGTATATGGCGTAAAATATCCTGCTTACAACAGCTATGCTGGAGAATATAAAGGCAAGCACTATGCCTATTGCGAGGCCTCTCACTATGAGAGACATGGAATACAGGGTGTATTCCATCAGGCTGTCGTCCTTGAAACCTTCCACAAAGCTGTCCACTATTTCCTTTACAGATGGGAACATTATCTCCGGAAATGCCTGCATCTCATAAACTATCTGCCATACGGCGATAAAGCATATTATAAATATTATCTGTGTTCTGACTTCCTGTTTCATGTTCTGTTTCCGCGCCTTTCTACGTCAGCCTCAGTTTCCTTCTACATTATCAAAGGCAAGATCGCTCATGGACTCAGGTCCTTCATTTTCAAGGAAACCGTTTTCATCCATAAATGAAGCCATATCCATTACGCCCTTTGTTTCAGTGGAATATACGCAAGCCGGATCATTGAGCCATGAAAGCATTGTCTCGGCGTCCACGTCCTCGGCCTCGCACAGCATTTCAGCCGCCTCTTCCTTGTTTTCATTTATCCATGAAACAGCCTCCTCAAGAGCGCTTACGACAGCCTGGTAAAGCTCCGGATTCTCTTCGTAGAGATCATTTGAAGCCACCATGAGGATGAATGAGTTGCCGTCAGGCCATACGGATTCAAGTCCTTCAACTTCGGATATCCCGTCTTCCGCAGCTTCCTTGAACACGTAAGGCGATGTTGTGAGCTGACAATCGACGCTTCCCGAAAGCAGGGCTGACATACCGTCAGGGTGAGCCATTGCCACTATATTGTTATCGAGAGCGTGGGCGTCTCCCAGCTCGGCATCCGCAGCCATTCCCAGAAGGACATGCTGTATGCTTCCTATGTTTACAAGGGCTATCTTTTCATCTGTTATATCTGACAGAGAATTTATATTCTCGTTGTTTGTCATTATCCTGTGGGGCTGCGCCGACATGTTCGCGGCTATTTTGTAAGGCACTCCGCTCGTCACTCCCGTAATGGCCGGCGCGACTCCCATAGCTCCCACATCCACATCTCCTGAGGCGAAGCCTTCATTTATCGCTGATCCTGAATTCAGTGTAGCCCATTCGACCTCTACGCCTTCATAGTACTTTTCTATGAGGTTCTGCTCCTTCATCACCTCAAAAGGAGCATATGCCATACCGTACTGATGGGCAATGGTAAGCTGCTCGCTTCCGCTTTCCGAGGAATCTCCGCCGCAGGCGGAAAGACCGAATGCCATAAGGGCCGCTATTGCTGCCGCTGCGATTTTTTTTGCTTTTCTCATTTTTTTCTCCTTATCAAATACATATTACACTTATATCATTTAAGAGTAGATTTAAGTATCTTTATAAATTCCCCTGACGCCTTTGAAAGGTGCCTTGACTTGGGATATACCACGTGTATGTCTCTTCTGCACAGCTCCGGTTCAGCCATGTAAAAACATGGAAAATCCCTGAACCCGCTGTTTTTTATACAGCTTTCCGTCATAAGCGATATGCCCACCCCTGCGAGCGTCAGCGCGTAGCTCGTCATGGTCTGCTCGACACAGACAGGGTGACGCGGCTGAAACCCGTACTTTTCAAACAGCCTGTTCATTACGCAGCCTATGTGCTGATCCTCCTTCAGCAGCACGAAGGGCAGATCCTTAAGCAGTCGGAAATCCAGAGTCCTGCTTTCTTCGCCCTTCTCCATTATGCTCTCAACAGGTATCTCTCTGTCCCTTATGATCTCATTTACGGGCCACTGCCTGGGCACGCATATGAATATCCTCTCCTGAAAAAGCCTCTCATACTCAAACCTGTCGTCTCTCTCCATGGGATGAGCTATGAACAGATCTATCATACCGTTAAACGCCTTTACCGATATTTCCGGTATCTTGCCGTCTATGATCTCGATATCTATGCCGGGATACTTATCGGCAAATACGCTGACAGCCTCCGGAAGATAGCTTATATTAAAGAAGCTTGCTCCGCCTATGGTGAGCGTTCCTCTTCGCAGATTCTCAAGATCCGATATATGCTCCATAAACTCCTTGTTCAGCGCCGAAAACTTATCCACGTACTCAAGATATACTCTTCCCGCTTCCGTAAGCTCAAGCGGCTGCTTTGAACGGTCAAAGATGCTTATGCCGAGCTGATCCTCCGTCTTTTTCAGCCTTGCGCTCAATGCAGGCTGCGACATTTCCAGCTTATCGGCTGCGGCTGTTATATTTTTCAGCTCAGCTATTTTTTCTATGTATTCCGCTGATACGAACTTATCCATAGTTTTTTACTTCTTCTCTCCACCCTCTTGTCATAGGCTTTTGTTTATGGGATTATAATATATTTTTTATGACTTGCGTATTTTAATGCATTTATGTGAAAAATACGTGTGTTTTTCCGAAAAAAGAAAAAATATGTTATAATTGAAATGCTTTATTTCAGAGACTTTAAATATTACGGAGGAGATCATGAATATATATCCGTCAGTTGTTGAAAACATAGCGAGAAACGCCTGTCTGAACCCGGAAAAGCCTGCTCTTGCAGATCATAAAAAATCATATACATACGACAGGCTCTGGTCTCTTATATTTTCCCTCTCCGGCATCCTGAGGTCAAAGGGCGTGAAGAAGGGAAGCCCTGTTGTCGTCGAATGCACCCAAAACGCCGACTATATGGCCTGCGAATTTGCCATACAGCTCGCCGGGGGCATATTCGTTCCTGTTGAAAAAAACGCTTCAGCTGACAGGACGCTTGAGATCATCAGCGATACGGAGGCTGTCATCCACATAGGAAAATCTCCTGTTGCCTCCGGCTCAGCGCTTTTTATAACAATGAACGAGCTCATCGAATCAGCGGAAAGAGAAGCGGCTGCTCCTGACATTGAACGCATATCATTTCCCGCAGGAGACGATGTTGCCGAAATACTCTTCTCCACAGGCACGACCGGGAAATCAAAGGGCATAGTGCTCACTCACACCAATGACACGGCTCTTGCGGAAAACGTCATGTGCGGAGTCGCCATGAAGCCTGACAACGTGGAGCTCATCCCCATGCCTCTCAGCCATTCCCACGGCCTCAGAAGGACGTACGCCAATCTTGTAAACGGCAGCTCTGTCGTGTTTGCCGACGGAGTGACTCTCTTAAAGAAGGTCTTTGATCTCATGGATCAGCATAAAGTCACATCCATGGATCTGTCTCCAAGCATGCTCTCCATAATATTCAAGCTCTCAAAGGACAGACTGGGAGACTATGCAGACGCATTGGATTACATACAGCTCGGCTCAGCGCCTCTTCCTGAAGAAGACAAGCTCCATCTGAGCCGCATACTTCCCGACACCAGACTGTACAACTTTTACGGCAGCACAGAGGCAGGCTGCTCATGTCTCCTTGACTTTAATTCCATGTCAGGAAGACCGGGCTGCATCGGCAGGCCCGCGAAAAACGCCAGCTTTATCGTAGTCGACAGTGAAAGGAACGAAATAAAATCGTCAAAGGAAAATCCGGGGTTCCTGGCAAGCTCAGGTCCCATAAACATGAAATGTTATTTCAAAGCGCCCGAGCTCACTCTTGAAGCCACAGGGGGGGGCTCATATATATACACAAAAGACCTGGGATACATAGACGATGAAGGCTATATATACATGCTCGGCCGCCAGGATGACGTTATAAACTACGGCGGCATAAAGATCTCACCGGAAGAAATAGAGAGCATCGCAATAAAATACGACAGCATATCCGACTGCGCCTGCATCCCTGTATCAGATCCCCTGACCGGACAGGCTCCCAAGCTCTTTATCGCCCTGCGCGAAGATATGCCATACGATCAGAAGTCGTTCAAGGCCTTCCTGTCAAAGGCTCTCGACGCCAGTAAGCAGCCTAAATACATCGAGATCATCGATTCGATCCCAAGGACATTCAACGGGAAGATAAAAAGAAACATACTTATTGAAAGAGAGAGCTGACACCCTTATCAGAAGCCTCTGTATATAAATGCGCTCGCATCGTATCCCGGTCCGTAAACTCCCAGTACAGCCACGGCTGTAACTGCGCCGAGAAACAGCAGCCATCTTACGGCTGTCGGCTTTCTGCTTATATCATCTCTTATCTTCACACCCTTTTCCTGTCTGAAGCTTATGATGAACCATATTATGCAGCCTGCCAGGAGTATGGCGAAGTCCGCTGCGTCCAGTCCCAGCTCCAGAAGCTGCGAAAGGCTCCCTCCGCCGCCAAACATAGCTCCGAACATGGATACGGCAGCGGTAAATGAGGCCGCTTTCGGAAACATCCTTCCCATCACTATGAGGAAAAATGTCCTGAGTATCTGAAACAGCTTCCAGCCTCTGCTCTCAATATTTATCCTCAGCATCCCGGTAAGCTTTTTAAGATAAGGCTCCAGAAGAAGTCCCAGTATTATTATACCGCCGTTATAAAGACCGTAGGCGATATACTTGAATTCAGCCCCGTGCCAGAGCCCTATGGTCAGGAACGTGGCCATCTGAGCCACAAGCACAGGAAACAGCTTGCCTACCCTGTCGCCCAGGATGCTTCTCAGCTTTTTTCCGGCTTTTCCGAATGACTTTGAAAGAGATATGGTAAAGAATATATAATCCCTGCACCAGAAGCTTAAGGACATGTGCCATCTTCTCCAGAACTCGGAGATGCTGTCGGAAAAATACGGACGCATGAAATTGTGGGTCATATCTATTCCCAGCATCTGCGCCACGCCTCTGGCGATATCTATTCCTCCCGAAAAATCTCCGTATATCTGAACAGTATACAGCAGCAGAGCCGCAAATATGACGATCCCGTTATATTCTCCGTAATTATCAAACACCTGGTTTACCAGTATGGCCGCCCTGTCGGCTATTACGAGCTTTTTAAAGAATCCCCACAGCACCAGCTGCGCCCCGTATGATATATTCCTGTAGGAAAATGAATGTCCCTCGTAAAGCTGTCCGGCCAGCTGGTCGTATCTGCTTATAGGACCCTGGATCATCTGCGGGAAAAAGGATACGAAAAGTGCGAATTTCAGTATATTGTCGTCAGCCTCGATCTTACCTCTGTAAATATCTATGATATATGCCGCTGTCTGGAACGTATAAAACGATATGCCGAGCGGTATGAGTATCCCAAGATCTATTATCCCCCCAAGTCCAAGGGATTCTATGAAGGGCGTGAAATATTTCACGGCCGCAAGCACGCCGAAATTGGCGACCAGTATGAGAGCCGCCATTTTTCTTTTTCTGCTCTGGACAGAGGCCTTCAAAGCCTTTTTATCCTCCTTTGACAGCTCGTCCCTGTGCTCCTGAAGATAAGCTTTGTGCTCCGAGTTCCTCTTTCCTATATACCTGCCTCCAAAGAATGTTACGACGGTTGTAAAGAGTACGAAAAAAAATGTCTTTGGACTGGACATCAGATAAAAGGCGTAGCTGGCCGCCAGAAGCGCCAGCCACCTTACATTTTTTGGAACGCAATAATATACGGCAATTACGAGCGCCGCGAAGATCAGAAAATAAAAGGAAGTAAACGCCATTCGTTCCTCCTGTTGCCTTTATTCCTGAGCCCTTGCAATAAGCTCCGCCATAGCCTCCACTGAATTGAAATTCTCCGGAAGAAGATCCTCCACCGATATCTCAACATCGAATTCCTCGTTGAATTCTCCTACTATGGCAACTATATCAAGCGATTCAAGGAGACCGTCGTCAATAAGCTTTTTATTGTTTTCAAAATCAATGTCGCTTCTGATTCCGGTAAGTATTTCCATGATTTTTTCCTTCATAACATTATCCTCCCGCGGTAAATAATTTCAGCTGCCGGAAGGGCTCAGGCTCTGCCGGCAACTGCTTTTACACGGATATTATTTTAGCACTTCTCTTACAGCTAATCAAGAAAAGTTTGATTTACCGCCCGATTCCTTTTCTCCTCCCTGCCGCCAGCGCGCCTGACACGGCCGCGAGCGCCATGAGGGTGCCGAAAAATCCGTAAACGAGTATATCGTCTCCTGTCTTTGCCGTTATATCCAATACCTTTGTCCATCGTCCGGAAAATGTCACGTCTTCATCTTTGACATTCTTCATCTCTTCATCGTATCCTTCGAATCTCCACGTCTTTCCCGGTACTTTTACGGATCCCGCTTCAGGCTCCGCCGCTTTTACCGAGTCTCCTCTGTAGTATATATCGGGATCCTCGGGAAGAAGCGCCAATACCTCCGGAGGCAGTATGCTTCCGTCATCGGAATAAAATTCATATTTCACCCTCTTCGGGATCTCCAGTACCGTAAGCTCATCGCGGACCGTCTTTTTGACATGTGAATTCTCCCCTGTTATGGAAGCTTCGTTTGTAAATGTCCTTTCTCTGTCTTCCGCAGTGATCTCACAGCTGTATAAAAGCGCATACTTTCCGTATTCAAGGCGATCCACAGTCACCTCAAAGCCCTGCTCCGAGGCCTTGACCGTGTACTCCCGCGCGCCCTCCAATCTAATGCTGTCTTCATCCAGAGCATACCCTTCCGGCAGGATGTCGGTTATCCTCACGCCAAGCCCGTATGCTCCTTTTGTATCCTGGCTGAAATCGATCCTGTATTCAGCCTTATCCCCGGCATAATACGGTATGGTCCTGTCATGGTCTTTCTCAATGGAAAACGCAGGCCTGTCAAGGCTCCATGTTCCTGTGAACGATATATCCCTGCCTTCTACTCTCTTTGTATCGGCGTCATATCCTTTAAAATCCCATCTTCCTTCATCTGTAACAACTCCCGTCTTTTCCGGTTTCTTCGCAGTCACTTCATCACCCTCTCTGTACCAGCTCCCGTCCTTTGGTATAAGCTTTTCTATCTCATCCGGAAGCCCTGATCCGTCGTCTGATACGAAATCATAGTCTGCCTCAAACTGTCCCTCTATATTAACCGTTTCATCGGATGAGGCAGGCTCTCTTCCGTTATCGGCAGATATGGACACAATATTTGTAAGGGAAGCTTCGTTTTTTCCCGTGTCAGCCCTTGCCGTGTACTCGATCCTGTATTCTCCGAAATCAAGGCTCGGTATGCTCATACTAAACCTGTCCGCTCCTGTCCTTAACGAGTATCTGTCCTCCGCCAGTCCCGTAACGCTGATGCTCTCCTCATCAAGGATAAGCCCCTCCGGAAGCTCATCCTTCACCACCACATTTTCCGCGTCAATTCCCTGCAGCTCCTGTCTGAAATCTATCGTGTACCTTATCTCGTCTCCGTCGTAATATACGCCTGCAGCCGCTTTTTTATCAACGGACAGCACTGCCGGATATTCCCTGTACGTCCATGTACCTGTAAAAAGTACGTTTTCATTTTCTATGATGATCTTTTCCATATCATACCCCTCAAAGGTCCACAGCCCTGTTCCCACATCCACATTCTCAGCTTCAGGCGCTATGGCTGTCACCTCGCTTCCGGAAACATATTCTCTTTTATCCTCCGGCAAAGCATCTATTATATCCTGAGGGAGCGGCGTATCATCTCCGCTCACGAACCTGTATCCCGCCATGAATTTAGGTATTTCCAATACTGTCAGATCCGACGTATGCCTACGGGGATCAGCGTTGGAAGCTGTGATGACCGCTGTGTTGGTAAGCGTCTGATCCACATCATCCGCCCTTATCTCCGCCTCATACTCCAGTCTGTATTCCCCGTATTCCATGCTTTTCATATGTACCGTAAAGCCCTTCTCATTTATCTCGAGCCTGTAGTCATCACGTTGGAGGCCGGAGATCACGATGCTGTCTCTGTCCAGGCTCAGCCCTTCAGGCAGCGTATCGGAAAGCGCCGCCTCTTCTGCCAATGCTCCCTCTGTGCTCTGCCCGAAAGTAATGACATATCCCGCTCTCTCACCCGTATAATATTCCTTTCCCGTATTTGTCTTCTGTACTGACAGCTCCGGAGCCACTATCCTGACGGACTGCTCGTTTGTCTCCATACTTACGGAGGATATTTCTGACTGCGCCACGTCGGTCACCGTCATGCCGGTCCCCTCTATCTCATCCGCTTCAGTCACTATACGCAGCGTATAAACGGATCCGTCGTAATTGTTTTTATCAGCCAGGAAGCTGTCTTTGAACGTGAATACGACCCTTCTCTGCGAGCTGTCATATCTTAAGGAGCCTTTATCGGTCACGTCTCTGCCCTTTTCATCCAGAGCCTTGGCTGATCTGTAGCTCACTCCCTCAGGTATATCGTCAGAGATGGAAAATGATCCGTAAGCTGACATCACTGTCTCGAAAAACTTTCCTATACGCTGCTTTACATCCCATACTATCTCTTCTCCCTCCCTGTAGCTCCTGCTGCTGTCCACCTCCAGGGACGGCCTGTCTATAAGGTTCTGCGAATACTGATTGAAAATATATATCTCTGTCCTGCAGTTGGTGAGATAATGGGTTGACTTGAATTCCCCGTTCTTCGTAGTAGCGTAAAATCCCGTCTTTGTCCATGAGTCTCTTCCCGACGTCTCAAGCTGCGACGGTGAATAAAAACCGTCGCCTGATCTGACGAGAACGCATGCCGGATACGTATAATACTTCGTATATCCGCTCACAGCCTTGAAGCCTTCCGCCACGCCGGCTACATTCTGCTTTGTATCCACGTCTATGACTGCCTGAAAGAAAGGCATTTCAACAAGCTCCCCCGTATCTGCGTATGTTATCCTGTAGCTTACGTCTATCGTGTGAGTGCACTTATAAGCTCCTCCGCTTGTCTTATATGAAGACAGACTCGTCTCTGTGGACCACAGCTTTAAGAACTCGCCCTTGTCCGTTGTCCTTGAATCAAGCTCCTTTGTCTGCACCAGCCTGTCAATGTTCATCTCCACATTGACGCTGCGCCCGTTTATGATACCTGCGTCACTGTATTTCACAGTGATAAGATCCGTATATGTCCTGCCGGCGCCTGTCCTGTTTCTCGGCAGATAGAAGCTGCCTCCGCTGTAAGTGACCGCTGATCTGTACGCCGGGTTTATCTCCCATTCGGCATTTGACAGCCCTGTCTTAAATCTTGTATCAGCGCTCACCACAGTGCTGTTTGTCGGTATCCTCTCTGTATTTATTGCCGCTGTCGCCGCAGCCGTACTCAGGATCAGCAAAAATACCGCAGCTGCCGCGATGATTCCCTTTCTCCCAATCCCTCTCAAATTCAATGTTCTTTCACCTCCTCCGATCCGCTTTACTTATTTTGCTTTATTTTCCTTTATTTTACAATTCATCGCCTAACAAATCAACCTCTTTTTTACAAATTATTACATTTTTTGATTTTCAAAAAATCAAAAAAGACAGCCTGCTAAAGCTGTCTTCTCTCATTGCGTCATGCGCGGATATTTTCTGCGCTTTCTCCTACACCTCTATAAATGCACCGGTATACATCATTATAACTATATCCGGCTTGAACTCTTTGATATATTTTATATAACTTTCATTATACCGCCCTTCTTGAGGATCCAAATATCGTGTCTCCGAGAATGCCAGACTTAGATACATTACCATCGGTCTTGCGAACGAGTCGGAAATCAGCAGAACTTTTTTCCCATTTCCACCCTGATGATTTTTAATAACACTTTCCACATATCCACCGTATATGCATGCGTTATACTTATTGTAATAATCCTGATTTTCCAACAAAGGCTCATCTATAAATGCATTCATGAATTCACCGGATTTATCAATAGTGCATTCTCCTCCAACATAATGCTTAAAGGAAATATTCGTATAAAATTCAGGCTTCATTATATTAAAATCATCTTTTCCCACATAATATTCCCCTGTTTTAACACCTTCTGAACCTAAAAACGAATTTTTGTACTCAATGATATCATAATTATCTTCTTCAAAAAATTTTTTATTGTATGTAAATCCTCCTTTATTAAAAGTATCGAGGTTTTTCAATATATTTTGTGCCGCGAAAAAAGATGTCTCCACCGTCCAGTGATGATCTGTTTTATAAAATTCTATACTATCACCGATTGTCTCTCTAAGGTCGACGACATTTATCCCCCGGCTTTGTATGGCATCGCACCAGTAATCATACTGTGCATTATATTCCACCGTCATCCCGTATGGAAGAGCATCTCTTCCTTCAATGAACTTCATAGGCCTTTGAACATAAAGTGTTTCTGCGCCTTCCTGCTCTGCTGCTTTAAGAATCCTTACCGCATCATCAACATTCCCACGCTCATATTCAGGATCAAAGTTAAAATCAACATCTGTTTCAAGAAAAAGGTTATCATTTTCGCCCTTGACAGCTCCATTCATCAATTTCTGCCCCATTGCCCTGTGAGCCAGTCCATTGATATTTACAAAAGACATACGCTGATAAAATTCCTCATCATATATACCTTCGATTTCCGAAGGCGCCAGTATTCCTTCGTTATTATCCATACCAAGCACGACCTTAATCTCTGTCTTGAATATATTCCATACAGAATTAAAATTAGCAATAAACATCCCAAAGATAAGTATAAGTAACAATACTGTCATTACGTTTTTTCCGGTCAAAATTTTTTTCAACGCAAACTTCTCCTACTAAAAATTAAAATAGATAAATGGATTATACGCACCCATAACAAGGTAAGATACACTTAAAACAAACAGGGTAACATAAACTACCGCGCCTGTCCATTCGGCTGCAGAGTTTAAAACAGAATGTTTCTCCATCCTTTCTCTGACATACTTAAATAATCTGGCTGAATAAAGTATGCCTATTATCAAAAATACCCCGTTCTCACATAGACATTGTAATGCCATCTCGTCGGCAAATGTATTCCCGTTGAGTCCAACCATTGCCTTCAGGTACTGCCAAGCCTGAGAAATACTGTCTGCCCTGAAAACAACCCAGCCTGTATTTACACATAAAAATGTAAATACACCGTAAATCAGTTTTTTCCATTTATTCTTAAACCTTCCGGGTATATCAAAAAGCTTTTCAAAGGTTATCAACACAAAATACCATAGCCCCCAAACTATAAAAGTCCAGTTTGCTCCATGCCATACACCTGTAAGGAACCATACCGCAAAAAGATTTCTTATAAGCATGCCTCTGCTTCTTACGCGTGATCCTCCCAACGGTATATATACATAATCCCTGAACCACATCCCAAGAGACATATGCCATCTGCGCCAAAACTCACTTACAGATGACGAAATATATGGGTAATCAAAATTTTCCAAAAAATGAAATCCAAACATCCGCCCAAGACCAATCGCCATATCCGAGTACGCAGAGAAATCACAAAATATCTGCAAAGTATATGCAATCGATCCAAGCCATGCGAATGCTATCGAAAGCTCATCTCCTTCAGATGCCGCAAAAGCCTGGTCGGCTATAAGGGCAAAATTGTTTGCGAGTATGACTTTTTTCGAGAGCCCTATAAGAAATCGCCTTACACCCTCAGAAAAGTCATCAAATGTAACTGTTCTTTCTTTTATTTGCGCTTCTATTGTACTGTACCTTACAATAGGGCCTGCTATAAGTTGTGGAAAAAATGATATGTAAAGGGCGACATAAAATGGGTTTTTCTGAACCTGTACTGTACCTCTGTATACATCTACAACATATGACAATGCCTGGAATGTAAAAAATGATATTCCTATAGGTAAAATTATATTTGTCTGAGGAATTATATCCCCAAATATTCTGTCTATATTGCTAATGGTAAAGTTGAGATATTTAAATATGAACAGAACCAGTAAATTGAATATCACAGATAATGCAAGCCACACTTTAGCATTTCCACCCTCAATATGCTTTCTGTGGACGATCATTCCTGCGCAGTAATTCACACCTATTGACAGAAGCATCACCAATACAAACTTCGGCTCTCCCCACGCATAAAAAAACAGGCTGGCTAAAAGCAGCAGTGTGTTCTTAGCCAACATGCTTCTACTACATATTAAAAAATACAGCAGTAAAACTACAGGTAAAAATACAAATAAAAATATTAAACTTGAAAAAAGCATCTATTACCTCAACGCGCTTTTAACATTATCTGTTACTATCTTCACATCATCATCTGTAAGATACGGATGCATCGGCAGTGATAATACGGTCTCGCACAGCTTGACAGTGTTAGTAAAATCAGCGTCATCATAACAGTTTTCCTTAAACGCTTCCTGTCTGTGCATAGGTTTAGGATAATAGACCATGCTCGGAATGCCTTCCTTCTTAAGGGCCTCCTGAAGCCTGTCCCTCGTCTGCCTGCTGTCAAGCTGTATGGTGTACTGAGCCCAGCTTGAATAAAAGCCCTCGGGAATGACCGGTGTTTTTACTATACCTGAAAGAGCCTCTGTATATTTATCCGCGACTTTATTTATATCGGTCAGCTCATATTCTTTAAATGCCCTCAGTTTAACTGAAAGTATGGCTGCCTGTATAGTATCGAGCCTTGAATTGAGTCCTATACGCACATTATCATACTTCATCTCGCCTTTTCCGTGTACTCTTATGGACTCCAGCAGCTTGGCGATTTCATCATCATCTGTAAATACCGCACCGCCGTCCCCATAACACCCAAGCGGCTTTGCGGGGAAGAAGGATGTGGTGCTTATGTCTCCGAAGCTGCAGGCCTTTTTTTCGTTTATGCTTCCCCCAAACCCCTGAGCTCCGTCCTCAAGTACCAGGAGTCCGTACCTGTCAGCAATTTTTCTTATTGCTGCAAAATCCGCAGGAAGCCCGAAAAGATCCACTGCGACTACTGCCTTAGGTCTCAGCTCGCCTGTTTTTATGGTACTCTCCACTGCTTTTTCCAGCGCCTCCGCGGAAATGTTGAAAGTGTCATTATCAACGTCTACAAACACCGGCACAGCTCCAGCGTGAGAAACGATCTCTCCCGATGAAAAGAAGGTGAAATCAGGTACAAATACCGCATCCCCCTCTTTTATCCCCCATGCCATCATGGCCATGGTAAGAGCATCAGTACCGTTGCCACAGGTTATGCAGTGCTTTGCTCCCACGTATTCTGCAAGCTCCTGCTCAAGATCTTTGACCTGCTGTCCATTGATAAAATTACAATTTGCGGCGACCTCTATCATTGCCGCATCGATATCTTCTTTTAATACCCGGTATTGTTGTTTTAAGTCTCTGAATTGCATA
>CAWVKQ010000081.1:0-16805 GCA_963929955.1 Bacillota bacterium | reverse complement strand
AGAGCCGACGTGGAGCCAAAGAGCACCGAAAGAGTCGAAACAACGCTCTCCTTTGCCATAAAGCCTGTTATGAGGGCTGTGGATACTCTCCAGTCTCCGAACCCCAGAGGCGCAAACACAGGAGCGATCACTCCCGATACGGAGGCCAGAAGGCTTTCTCCCGGATCGTGCACCACATTCATATGTATATCGAATGTCTGAAGGAACCATATCACTATCGTTGCCACGAATATCACGGTAAACGCTCTCTGAAGAAAATCCTTGGCCTTCTCCCACAGCAGCTGTCCCACGTTTTTCATACCGGGCAGCCTGTAGTTGGGAAGCTCCATTACAAAAGGCACCGGCTCTCCCTTAAACAGCGTGCCTTTCATCAAAAGCGCCACGATTATACCAACGATTATTCCTATAAAGTAAAGTCCGATCATGACAAAAGCCCCCTTGTCCGGGAAAAAGGCTGCCGTGAAAAAAGCATATATGGGCAGCTTCGCCGAACAGCTCATAAAAGGCGTGAGGAGGATCGTCATCTTCCTGTCCCTTTCGGAAGGGAGCGTCCTGCTTGCCATGACTCCCGGCACGGTACATCCGAAACCTATGAGCATGGGGACTATGCTCCTTCCCGAAAGTCCCATTTTCCTCAGAAGCTTGTCCATAACAAATGCGACCCTTGCCATGTACCCGCTGTCTTCAAGAAGTGACAGGAAAAAGAACAGGGTCACTATGGTAGGCACGAAGCTCAACACGCTCCCGACGCCGTTGAACACTCCGTCGATCACAAGCGAATGGACTGTATCGTTTACTCCTATCGCGGAAAGGCCTGCCGAAGCCGCCTCGGTCATCCATCCTATAAAGCTCTCCAAAAGTCCCGAGAGCCATGCGCCGAGCACGCTGAAAGTCAGCCAGAACACTATGGCCATAATTGCGACAAATGAAGGTATGGCAGTATATTTTCCGGTGAGCACTCTGTCCAGCTTCCTGCTCCTTGCGTGCTCTCTGCTTTCCCTTGGCTTTACCACTGCCGCCCGACAGACTTTTTCTATGAACCTGAAGCGCATGTCAGCTATGGCTGCGGCCCTGTCAAGGCCACGCTCTTCCTCCATCTGTATGATTATGTGCTCCAGCATCTCTCTTTCGTTTTCACTTAAATTCAGCTTCTCCAGTATTATGTCGTCGCCTTCTGCAAGCTTTGAAGCCGCGAACCTGACAGGTATACCTGCGCCGGATGCATGATCCTCTATGAGATGCATTATACCGTGAAGGCACCTGTGTACTGCCCCGCCCTTATCGTCTGATCCGCAGAAATCCGTCCTTCCCGGTCTTTCCTGGTATTTTGCTATATGTAAAGCATGATCCACCAGCTCGCTTATGCCCTGATTCTTTGCCGCCGAAACTGGAACTACCGGTATACCCAGCATTTCCTCCATTTCATTGACCCTTACAGCGCCTCCGTTGGCAGTCAGCTCATCCATCATGTTGAGAGCCAGCACCATCGGAACATCCAGCTCCAGGAGCTGCATGGTAAGATACAAGTTTCTCTCTATATTCGTGGCATCCACTATGTTTATTATGCATTTTGGCTTGTCCTCAAGCACGAACCTGCGTGTCACCAGCTCTTCGCTGCTGTAGGGCGACATGGAATAGATCCCAGGAAGATCTGTGACAAGCGTATCACTGTGCCCCTTTATCACACCGTCCTTCCTGTCAACGGTAACACCGGGAAAATTTCCCACATGCTGGCTGGCTCCCGTAAGCTGGTTGAACAGCGTCGTTTTGCCGCAGTTCTGGTTCCCGGCCAGTGCGAATGTAAGTATCTCTCCGTCAGGCAGAGGATGCTCGTCCGCTTTCGCGTGATACCGTCCGCCTTCTCCCAGTCCCGGATGCTCCATGGACTTTTTGGCAGGCTTCAGCTCTCCCGCCTGCGCGTCAGATCCCGCTCTTTCGTCTCTGATCCGGCTTATCTCTATTTTTTCCGCGTCGTCAAGCCTCAGCGTAAGCTCGTAACCGTGTATCCTGTATTCCGCCGGATCTCCCATAGGAGCGTATTTTACAAGAGTCACATCCGCTTCAGGTATTATACCCATGTCAAGGAAGTGCTGCCTCAGAGCGCCTTCCCCTCCCACTGATACCACTGTTGCCGTCTTTCCTATCTCCAGATCCCTCAGAGTCCTCTTTTCCTTCGTCATATATGTCTCCTGTCCGTACTGTGTCCCGGATACTCTGCCGGAACTCTCTTGCCGGGATTTTTCCCGGTCTCATCCCATACCTTGTTGCACAAAACCCCCAGGCACATAACCCATGCTATAAAATAGAACCAGAACATGATCGCCACCACTGAGGACAGCGCTCCGTAAAGCAGGTCGTAGTCAGCAAGAGAGCCTGTGTATTTTGAATATATAAATGTCACTATCAACATTCCCGCCGCGGCGAATATGCTGCCCGGCAGCACCTTTCTGAACCTTACTCTTTCCGTCGGAAGTATATAGTAGTTGTAGCTTATCATGAGAAAATAAAGGGCAAATCCCAGTATCCACCTGAGCCACATCCATATGCTGTCTACATATACTTCTCCGTTCTTTATCCCGAGTATGTTTATTATCATTTCAAGTATAGGCCTGCCGTAGGCCAGTATGATGAGGGAAAAGGATATGGTGAGCACGGTTATTATCATTGTCTTTATCGCTCTTATCCTCTCTATGAAATAATTCCTGCCTGTGCTCTGTCCCTCTGTCAGAGTGTAGTTCGTTATCCTCATTATGGCAAAGGACGCCCTGGATCCCGCCCACAGAGCTATTACCGCGAACACCACATTGCCAAGCCCCGCCGATGAGAATCTGAACAGCTCCTCAAGCATACCGTACATCTCCTTGCCGGTATACTGCTCTATCAGTGAAAGCGCCGCCTCCATTGAGATCCCAAAAAATCCCAGCATCTGGATTATAAGGAGGAATATAGGCACTATCGAAAGTATCAGATAAAAGGATATCTGGGCCGCGAATCCCTGATAATATGGATCCTGCATCTGCTTGAAGCCCAGTATTATCATTTTTGCCGCTCTCGCCCTTATATTTGCCACTTAAAGCTTCTCCTCTCTGCTTCTGAGCTTTTTCCTGAGTTCCTGCAGGGCTCTTGCCCTGTGGCTTATTCTGTTCTTTATTTCAGGATCTATGACTCCGAAGGACACGTCATATCCTTCAGGTACAAACAGAGGGTCATAACCGAACCCGTTTTCTCCCTGCTCCTCCAGCAAGATCCGGCCTTCCACCTCGCCTCTGGAAACAAGGGTTTCTCCGTCGGGAAACACCATGGTTATGACCGACACGAAGCGTCCTGTCCTTTTTTCATACGGCACATCCTTTAACAGGCTCACCAGCTTTCTGTTATTGGCTTTATCATCTCCGTCGCTTCCCGCGAACCTTGCCGAATAGACTCCGGGAGCTCCGTCAAGACAGTCCACCTCGAGACCCGAATCATCCGCTATCGTCGTCTGCCCGCACAGCTTCATTATCTCATACGCTTTTTTGTATGAATTTTCCTCAAACGTCTCTCCGTCCTCAACAATATCCACAGGCGGGACTCCGGCCTCGTCTCTTGATATTATAGATATGCCGAACTCTTCAGTTATGGCTTCTATTTCCTTTATCTTATGTCTGTTCTGAGTGGCGGCTACTATGATGCCGCCGGCTCTGTTTTTTTTCTCTTTCATCTTTCTGTCCTTTCACCGCAAGGATTTCAGCTCTTAATTATATCACATGTCAACTGGACTTTCCATGAAATATGGGGTAAAATGGCCTTTGGAGGAATATAAGAACATGGACATAGTAATTTTAGACGGATACACCATAAACCCCGGGGATCTGAGCTGGAAAAAGCTGGAGGACATGGCTGACAGGTTCACTGTCTTTGATGCCACTCCCCCGGAAAAGGCGTTTTCAAGAATAGGAGAAAGCGAGATACTTATGACCAGCAAATGCGTCATATCGCGAAGCCTTATGGAAAACTGCCCCAACCTTAAATACATAGGCTCAACAGCCACAGGGTATAACAATATAGACGTAGCTGCGGCGGCGGATATGGGCATCGCCGTAACAAATATACCTGCATACTCCACGGACGCCGTGGCCCAGCATACCATAGCTCTCATGCTTGAGCTTGCCAACAATGTCGGTCTCCACAATCAGTCCGTGCAGCAGGGAGAATGGTCTGAGTGCAGGTATTTCTGCTATTGGAGAAAGCCCATAGTGCTCCTCGCAGGAAAGTCACTCGGTATAATCGGCTACGGGGCAATAGGCAGGAGAGTGGCGGAGATCGCCAAGGCTCTGGGTATGACTGTCAATATATTCAGTCAGGATCCGGAGGGAGCCATGAAATCGGACTTCGTATCGCTCCACTGTCCTCTCACAGAGGAAAACAAAAATATGGTCAACACGGAATTTCTCGTAAACATGAAACCGGGAGCCATACTCATAAACACAGCCAGAGGCGGCCTTGTTGATGAGAGAGCTTTAGCTGACGCCATAAAAGCCGGCTTCATAAGCGGAGCTGCCGTTGACGTCCTGTCTCAGGAACCTCCGTCAATGGACTGCCCTCTCATAGGTCTCGACAACTGCATAATAACTCCGCATCTTGCATGGGCTCCTAAGGAGATGCGCCAGTCAATAATAGACATACTGGCGGAGAACCTCCAGAGCTGGCTGGATGGAGGAACTCTCAACAGAGTGGAAATTTTTTAAAATCATCATTCATTATTCATCTATCTGGATTTCAGGAGGTTTTTAAAATGAAGCACCGTATATGGGCTTTGCTCCCTTTTTTTGTGTTCGTTGTAATATTCGCAGGCGCCGGCATTATAAGCCGGGATTTTTACAGTATGCCTGCTTACGTGGCTTTTCTCATCGCACTGTTTGTGGCCTTTCTCCAAAACAGGAAGCTTTCCTTTGACGAGAAGCTGAAGATAGTCGCGAAGGGAGCCGGAGATGTTAATATAATAACCATGGTGCTGATATTCCTGGTCGCGGGCGCGTTCTCAGGGATAGTCACCGCGGCCGGAGGCGTGGAGAGTACGGTTAATTTCGGCCTTTCCATAATACCGGCAAACCTTATGGTAGTAGGTATATTCGTAATAGGCTGTTTCATATCTCTTTCAATGGGAACATCCATGGGCACCATCACCGCCCTCGCTCCGATCGCTCTCGGTGTCGCACAGCAGACAGGATTTCCTGTGGCAGTGTGCGCCGGAGCCACCGTATGCGGCGCCATGTTCGGAGACAACCTTTCCATGATATCCGATACCACCATAGCCGCTGTAAGGACCCAGGGATGCGAAATGAAGGACAAGTTCAAACAGAACTTCTTCATAGTTCTTCCGGCAGCCATAGTCACCGTCATAATATTCTATGTCATAACCCTGGATCTTTCTTATAAGGGCTCTTCCTCTTACGATTACAATTTTATAGAGGTCATACCCTACATAGTGGTTCTCGTAGGCGCGCTCATAGGCTTCAATGTATTCGCTGTGCTGTTCGCCGGCATAATACTGTCTCTCATAATAGGAGTAGCCAACGGATCGTTTACATTCCTGGAATCATTTTCGGTAATAGGCGAGGGAATGACAGGTCTCTTTGAGATATCCATAATATCCATAATAGTCGCGTGCATAGTCTCCCTTATAAAGGAAAACGGCGGCATATCCCTCATAATAGACGGTATAAAGAAATCCATAAACGGCAAAAGAGGCGCGGAAGTCGGCATCGCTCTGCTTGTCTTCCTTGTGGATCTCTGCACGGCCAACAATACTGTAGCCATAGTAATGTCAGGCTCAATGGCAAAGAACATAGGCGATGAGTTCGGAGTCCAGCCAAAGCGAGTGGCTTCCCTTCTTGACATATTCGCCTCAGTGGGACAGGGGCTCATACCTTACGGAGCCCAGCTTCTGACTGCGGCAGCCCTTGTAGGCATATCGCCTCTTGCAATGATGCCTTATCTCTACTACCCGATACTCATGTGCGTATGCGCGCTCCTCTTTATATTCTTCAGGCCGCAGAAGGACATTGACAAATCAAAATAGCTAAGGGATGAGCCAGAATCCGATAAATCCGCAGCCTGCGCCGGCGACCGCACCTGCTATGACGTCCGCGGGAAAATGAACTCCTCCCGCGACACGGGCCGCAGCCATCAGGACTCCGGCAGCAACAAGGACGATGCCCGGTACAGGACAAAAATATAATACGGTGACAGCTATTACGAACATGGAGAATACGTGCCTGCTGGGAAATGATTTTCCCTTTGTGTCCTTTTTGATGACAGGATCAGCGCCGAATATCTCATACGGCCTCGGTGCGTTCAGCGCCCATCTGAAGACGCTCAGCAGTATGAAGGATACTGCCGGCACAATAACAGCCCTGACAGCGTCAGGGTCTTTTTTTATGAAAAGCATCACAGCAAATACGGGATATACGATATACGCCAGCTTTGTCAGCACCTTATCCGACCATATCACGGCCCTACGGAGCCGCCTGCTTTTTCTGACTGTATCCGTCATCCTCATGTATGTACTTTTCTTCACAGCTTCTTCCCCATTCCGTATATGCGGACCTGCATTACCATGTGGCCTATGTTGCCTTCGCCCGCGAAGAGTTCCTCGTCAAAAAAATCCCCGTCGGCATCGAACCATATGAGCGGATGCTTTTCCTCTCTAAGCTCCCCTTCTCTCTTAAGCTTCCCTGCATAAACCTCAACGACGCAGTCCTGATTGTAATATGTGAAATCCATCATATGAAACAGGTCTATGTCGTCACCTGATATGCCCGTTTCCTCTTCAAGCTCTCTGTAAGCGGCATCTATCCCCTCTTCTCCATCTTCGATCTTACCGCCTACCAGATTGTACTTTCCCATGTATGGATCCTTCGTCCTCCTGCAGAGCAGGAGCTTTTCGCCGTCCTTACTGTATACCATTATACAGTTATATCCCTGCATATGCGCCTCCTCTTTCCTTCTTCTCCCCATATTATACCGCATAAACGGCCATACGCAGCATCAAAGATACCAAAAGACACAGCAGAGCCGTCACATACATCAGCCTGTTTGCTGCCGGTATATCCTCACATGATACAGGTCTTATACTGTCTCCTATGGTTTTCTTCGGATAAAGCCTGCCGAAATAGTAAGCATCTCCCGCAAGCTGTATGTCGAGGGCTCCGGCGCACACGGCCTCTGTCTGCGCGCTGTTCGGGCTGGCGTGATTGAATCTGTCTCTTCTGAATATGCGCCAGGCGTTTTTCATATCCATTCCAAGAAATCCGCTGGCAGCTGTCATCAGGAGGGCGCAGAGCCTGGCAGGTATGAAATTGGCCGCATCGTCCAGTTTTGCGGAAAACCGGCCGAAAAACATATATCTGTCGTTTTTATATCCCACCATGGAATCAAGCGTATTGATCCCCTTATAAAAAAATCCGAGAGGAGCGCCTCCCAAAGCCATAAAAAAAAGAGGAGCCGCAGTGCCGTCGGACGTGTTCTCGGCCACAGTTTCAACTGCCGCCTTTGCCACCTGTTCACTGCTCAAATGCCCGGTATCACGCCCGACGATCATTGATACCTTGCTGCGTGCGCCCTCGAGGGTCCCGTTTTTCAGTTCATCATATACCTTCATGCTCTCGTTTTTGAGAGATCTGACCGCAAGTATCTGAAAACACATAAATGTCTCAGCAGCCAGTCCCAGCCATATGTTCATGCTGTACAGAAAAAACAGTATGAAAAACGACACCCCGAAGGAAAGGACAGGTATCGCTGTCCCAAGCACAGCCCCGGCCGCTGTCAGGCCTCGCTGTGTATGGGGAAATATTTTTCTCAGTATCCTTTCCCCGGTCTCGATACCTTTTCCGATAAGCCTCACGGGATGGGGGAGCCAGTGAGGATCCCCTATTATAAGATCCAGGACAAACGCCGCCGGCATTGGGAGCAGATATATCAGAAGATTCATGACCCTATCTCCAGTATCTTTTCAACCATGCTGTCTATAGTGGCCTTTTCCGACACAGTCACCTGCATTCCGAGCTCTACGGCAGCTGCCGCTGTCTGCTCTCCTATGCATACGGCGTTTACCGTGGCAAAATCCACACCTGGATTCTGCGCAGCGAACCCTCTCACAGTGGACGCGCTCGTAAACGCCACTATGTCAACGCTGTCATCGTAGCTGATCTGGGGATGCTCTTCATATAAGGTGTCGTATACAGGTATATCGTCAAACAGCGATCCGGTCTCCTCAAGGGGTCTTATCACGTCCTCTGTCCCCATTGCCGCTCTGGGTATGAGTATTTTCTCATCAGGAGCCGCCCTTTCTGCCAGAAGCTGTCCCAGCGCCTTGCCGCTGTAAGTATCAGGGATCAGATCCACAAGTATCCCTCTTTTTTCCACTGCCCTGCCCGTACCTGCTCCTATAGCGGCAAAGCGCAGTCCTGCAAGGCAGCGTATATCCATACGCCTTTTCGCCATGGTATCAAAAAACACCTTCACGCCCGCAGCGCTTGTAAATGCGATCCAGCTGTAATCATCTATACGATCGAGAGCTTCCAGAAGGCGTGCGTTGTCCTTTATGGGCTCTGTCCTTACAGCAGGCATGAGCGCCACCTCAGCTCCCAGCTCTGCCAGCTTTTCAGCCAGCGCTGAATTCCTGTCCGCCGGCCTTGTTACAGCTATTTTCATTTTCCCAAGGGGCCTGTCCTCCGCCCAGTGGAATTCATAAGCCAGTGCGCACACCTCTCCCACTATTATTATGGCCGGAGGTCTTATCCCTGCTTTTCGGGCATCCTCCGTAAGATTTTCCAGAGTGGATACCACCCGTCTCTGATGAGCCGTAGTGCCTCTCTCCAGCACAGCTGCCGGCATGTGAGGATCTATTCCGGCATCATAGAGTCCTTTGCAGATCTTCGGCATGGCCGTGACTCCCATCAGGAACACCATGGTCCCTCCCACCTTTACGAGTGCCTCATAATCCACCTCGGCTTCATCTGATCTCTTCGTATGACCTGTGATTATATGCAGGCTGGAGCAGCAGTCTCTGTGAGTCACCGGAATGCCGTTATATGCCGGGACCGCTACTGCCGAAGTTATACCGGGAACGATCTCAAAGGGTATATTGTTTTCCCGGAGGAGCTCCAGC
The DNA here is from genome assembly GCA_963929955.1 of Bacillota bacterium. GTDB lineage: Bacteria > Bacillota > Clostridia > Peptostreptococcales > Anaerovoracaceae > Lentihominibacter. The sequence continues at coordinate 7,654 of CAWVKQ010000081.1, read as the reverse complement.
TCTTCTCCTCCCCTCCCGAATACAAACGGGTCTCCTCCTTTGAGTCTGACTACGCGGTTTCCCCTGAGAGCTTCGTCTAAAAGTATACGGTTTATCTCATGCTGGGGTATCGGATGGTGTCCGGCAGTCTTTCCCACGGGTATCATACGGACTCCGTCAGGTATCAGAGCCATTACTCCCCGGCCTATGAGCTTGTCATAGACAACCACGTCTGCTTTTTCAAGAAGGCGCTTTCCTTTTATCGTCAGCAGCCCGGCATCCGACGGGCCTGCTCCGACAAGCCACACCTTGCCTTTTTTCTCTTCTCTCATCTATGCCTCTCCCTTCAAACGCCTTGCCAGAGCAACGGCCAGATTTTTCGCTTCATCTCTCCTGCCGCGCTCGCTTCCCTTACGGCACTTTCCCGTTCTCTCATCCCAGTACAGCCCGCGTATGAGTATCTCTTCCCCATTCACCTGCGCGAAGGCTCCTATAGGCGCGCTGCATCCTCCATCCAGATATGTAACGAATGCCCGCTCCGCTTCAGCCTCCTCCCTCGCAGCTTTATCATCCACGCATGAAAGCCAGCTGTAATCCTCGCCTGCTCTTCCCTGCACCACCATGATGCCCTGGCCCGCGGCCGGTATCATCTCATCCGGTGTGAATTCCCTGCTCACGCGCTCTTCAAGCCCCAGCCGTTTGAGCCCAGCATATGCCAGCACCAGAGCGCCGTACTCTCCGGAATCCAGCTTGCTGAGTCTTGTCTGCACGTTTCCCCTCACGCTTTTCTGACTCATATATGGGTAAAGCTCTGCTATCTGGACGTTCCTTCTGGGACTCGAGCTTCCCACAGGCTTTTTGACATCCATTTCGCTTTCTCCCTCCGGAAGGACCAGCACATCTTCCGGCCTCTCGCGCTTTGGAAAAGCCAGAAGCGGCAGGTCTTCCGGCACCTCCATCGGCATATCCTTGAGGCTGTGCACCGAAATGTCTATCCTGCCTTCTCTCAGAGCCTGGTCAAGTTCTCTGACGAACAGCCCCTTTCCTCCTATCTTGTCCAGTGTTTTATTGAGTATCTTATCTCCCGTTGTCTTCATGGTGACAAGCTCAAGCTCAAGCTCCGGATGATGCTTTGCGATCTGCTCCATTACCAGCTCTGACTGGATGACTGCCAGCCTGCTCTCTCTGCTTCCAACTTTTATCTTTTTCTTATTCATGTTTCTCTCCCGCTTCCTCCTGCCATATGTCAAAAGCTCTGCTGACAATGCGCTTTCCCTCGGCTGCAAGCCTGTGGTCAGCGCCGCCCGCCGTGAGGCCGACTGTGAGGCCTTTCTTTCTTACAATGGCCGGAAAATAAAAGTCGCATTCCTCTCTTCGGTCAGCCACGTTGACAGGTATGTCTCTTTTTCTGCATAAACCGCCTATGAGCCTGTTTGTTTCCCTGCTTCCCGTGGCTGCTATTACCATATCCATGCCTTCAAGATCATCCTCTTCGAATACCCTCCTTCTAACGACGAGCCTGCCTTCTTTCCAAAGTTTCATCAGCTCTTCCGATATTTCGGGAGCCACTACGGTTACAGAGGCGCCAAATCCGGCAAGGACGGCTGCTCTACGGGAAGCTACCGTACCTGCCCCCGCAACAAGGACACTCTTTTCCTTTATATCGATAAAAAACGGGAACCAGGAGCTTTCCGCTTCAGGAGCGACAGCGCCTGAAATCCCCAGCATCTCCATGACCTGCTCGAGCGAATATCCGTCCTCCCTGGCAGGCCTTCCTATTATCACCGCTTTTGCTCCTGCTTCATCTGCAGCTTCCAGCTTTGCATCAAAGCCTCCGGCCTTTCCCGATTCCTTTGTAACGAGGAATGCTGCCTTTGTCTGATGCAGCATTGCGACGTTCATCTCCTTTGAAAACGGGCCCTGCATGGCTATGATATGACCTGCATCATAACCCAGTTCAAAAGCTCTTTTTATCACTCCCGGCTCAGGCAGTATCCTTGGGTACAGGCGTTGGGAAAATCCTTCAAGCTCCGTAAACGCTGCCAGCTCCTTGCTTCCTATGGTGAGAAGCACGTTTCCCTCAGTGCCTTTCAGGCATTCAACAGCGCTTTTTACGTCCGGCGCCAGCATATGGCCATCACCTGTTTTGCTGCTGCCTCGAAGAAGTCTTATATATGTTGCTCCGGTCGCCTCAGCCGCCCCTCTGATATTGTCCGAAGCCTTGTCGGCATAAGGATGGGTGGCATCCACAACTGTTGATATATTTTCCCTGCTGATAAGGCTCTCCATGTCGTGCCGCTCCATACGCCCAGCCCATACCCTGAGTCTTTCACGCTTCTGCGGAAGCAGATCTTTTCCGTATTGTGTCGCTACGCATACCGTAACCTCTCTGTCTTTTGACGCGTCGCGGCACAGGGCCTCTGTCAGGAGCCTTCCTTCTGTTGTTCCCGCGAATATGAGAATCCTATCCATGATATTTTCTGTTCTTTGCCTTTCCTGTTTTCAGAGTATCTCTGCGGGCTGATTCCTCAAGAGCCGAAAGGCATGATTCCCACTGGCTTTTCGGCAGAGTGTCCCGCAGCCCGAACAGCAGCTTTGCCACTGCCTTATCCACAGCAGTCTCAATGGGTCTGTATATATCGGCCCTGCGTTCCTCCCCTCCCACAGTTTCATTTACCGTTTTTTCCATACGCTTTCGCGCATCGTCTGTCGTCACCCTGGATATGGTCTTTACGAGATCTATGTGCTTTCTGAAAGCGAACCACTTCTCCAGGTTTTCCCTGTATTCCTCCAGTATCTCCATGGATTCCCTCAGGGACTTTTCGTTTCGCTTTACAATATGGGCATCTCCGATGCTGTCCATGTTGTAAAGGGATATACCCTTTATATCTCCAACTCCTTCCTCAATATCCCTCGGTACCGCCATATCTATCCATACAGCGGAGCTGAACCTCATGCCTTTAAGATCATCTGCCGTAACTGTAAAATGCGGGCTTAATGTTGCGCTTATTACGGCGGTATAATCTTCTATGCCTTTCAGCCTGTCGTCGTAATCTATCATCCTGCACCCTTCCGGAACGATCGATCCATGCACTTCCTTTCCGTGGATGCGCCTTCTCAGCGTCATAGTCACATCAGCTCCGGCTTCGGTAAGCATATTCGCCACGAGCTTTCCCATTTGTCCGTTTCCTATTATCAGGCACGGCGTTCCTTTCAGGCTGCCTGTCTTTTCTCTGAGGAGCATGAGAGCGTTCCCGGCAGCCGAAGGATCCGCGGTCTCCATCTTCACGCTGGTCCTCACGCGCTTTCCCGCGGCAACTGCAGTCTGGAAGAGCTTTTCGATCACCATGTCGTCGCATCCGCACTCTCTGGAAAGCTCAAGGGCTGCCCTTATCTGGGAAATTATCTGATTTTCCCCGTATATCCTGGATCTGAGACCGCATATGAGCTGAAGCAGATGTGTTATGGCTTCGCTTCCGTCTCTTCTGACAAGCAGCTTTCCGAACTCTTCCGGATCCTTCCCTTTTTCTTCACACAAAAATGGGAAAAGATCCGTCTCTTCTTCTGTGCTTGCCCACAGCTCCGTCCTGTTGCACGTGGACAGAAGAAGACATCCCTTGAACGCTCCTGTTTCTTTCCATCTTTTCATGGCTCTCTTTGCCTGATTTTTTGTAAAGGCAAAGGCTTCCCGCTGTTCGATGGACGCATTTTCATGATCGATCCCTATCATCTGTATCTCCATTGCTCCCGCTTCTCCTTTCCCGTCACTCCGTTCTCTGATCCGCATCACGCAGGTGCTGTATGTAAATCTCCCTTATCTCCGTGAATTCACCCAGTCCCTTCAATATGCACTCTGTTTCAAAGCCCTCTCTTTCAAAGACGGATCTCCACGATTCCTCATCTTCTCCCGCCATATCGTTTACAGCGTGGTCTCCCGCCACCACCATGAGCGGCATGAGGATCACCTTTTGCGGCATATATTTTTTTACCTGCTTCATTACCTCTCCGAGCGAAGGATATCCTTCAACGGTACCCACGAAAACATTATCATATCCGAGCGCCTTGAACCGGTAATCCAGCGCCGCATACGCCGCATCGGCAAAATGGCCTGTACCGTGACCCATGAGCACCAGAGCTTCATTTTTTTTCATATCCGGCATCTGTGCCGTCACTGCCCTGCATACCGCTTCAAAATCCCGGCTTTCCGTAAGAAGAGGATTACCTATTGCAACAGACTCGAATGAGCCGCGGTGCTCTTCAGCCCGGCATACGACTTTATCGTACTCATCACCGTTTATTATGTGTGTGGGCTGAAGGATCACATGAGCGTATCCGTCTGCTGCAAGCCTGTCCATTGCTTCCGAGACATCGTCCACATGTATGCCGTCCCTCTTCTCCAGTATATCCATTATCATGCCGCTGGTAAACGCTCTTCGCACCTCCCTGTCAGGGAAGCTTTCGCTGATCTGCCTCTCGATGGCTCCTATCGTCTTTTCTCTTGTTTCCTTATGACTGGTACCGAAGCTTACGACCAGTACTGCCTTTTTTGCGGACATATATCATTTCCTTTCTCTTATGTATTTTTCCAGTTCATCCATACTGCGCGGCGGCCTCAGAGTATCGCTCAATATCCCTTCGCTTTTCAGCGTTTCAAATATCCTCAGCACTGCCGGTTTTTCCAGGTTCGTCCTCTCGAGAAGAGCATCATCTGCAAATATTTCTTCCGGCGTCCCCTGTCCCGCTATCCTTCCTTCGTCAAATATCACCACACGGTCAGCCCAAAGAAGCGCTCTTTGCACATCATGAGTGGAAAGAATAACGGTGATCCCTTTGCCGCTCAGTCTGTCCACAATGCTGTCTATTATCCGTGAATGTCTGGGATCCAGCGCCGCGGCAGGTTCGTCGAGTATCATAAGGCTTGGGTCCATAACGACTATATCTGCTATTGCCACCTGCTTTTTCTGCCCACCGCTCAGAAAATGTGTCGGCTTATCGGCAAACGGCGTGATATTGAATCTTTTCATGATTTCGTCCACTTTGCGCTCAGCCTCATCCTCTGACATGCCTAGATTCATGACTCCGAATGATATCTCCTGCTTTACGCTTGCGGAAAAAAGCTGATCATCCGGATTCTGAAAAACTATTCCCACTTTTTTCCTCACGTCCAGAAGTCCTTTTCTCGAATACACGATAGGCTCCTCATCTATGAGCACCCGGCCCCTTTCCGGTTTCAAAAGGCCGTTCAGGTGCCTGAAAAACGTCGATTTTCCCGAGCCGTTGGCTCCCATGACAGCAACCTTTTCTCCGAATCTTATTTTAAGATCAATGCCCCTGAGAGCCTCTGTCCCGTCTTCATATGTATAGTGAAGGTCTTCGGCAATCACCATATACTCCATTACATGCCTCCTTTTTTCAAGCAAAAGATCGCCAGAGCCAGAAGCAGCGCCAAATAGACCGTCACTGCGATAACTTCTCTTCTTTCCGCTCTGCTGCTTTCATAGAGGACCCTTATCCTCCCGTCATAGCACCGCGATTCCATGGAATCGTACAAAACAGAGGACTTTTTAATAGCCTGCATGAGCAGAGCTGCCAGCATGTTTCCCATGCTTCTTATGGATGTTCTCATATTCCTGTTTCCCAGCCTGCAGTTCTGTGCCGTCGTTATGGCAAGAGCCGAATCCAGAAGTACGAATATGAACCTGTATATAAGCGTCATCAGCTCAATGATGATCCACGGACAGCCCGTCTTTTTTAACAGTCCTATCATATCAAGGACAGGCGTTGTAAGCACAAGAAAGTACAGGCATGAAACAGAGGCCAGCGATACGAGGATCAGTCTCAGAGCATATGTGACCGAATAAGCGGTCATGACAATAAAGCTGCTTCCTACCGGTATGTTTATGATCCCCTCCGGCTCCGGCGATATATCCAGTAAAACGGCAATGGTCCCCAGTATGAGAAAAGCAAGGGGCCACATCATCATCTTTAAATAACGGGAAAGGGATGCCCTGCTGTATTTCACAGCCAGACACCCCGTTACTGCCAGTACGATGCTTGAGATCAAAAATGAGCGGACTGCCACGCATATAAAAAGTGTTCCAAGGGCAAAGCCGCATTTCAGGCCCACGCTTTTATACCGCCATGGGGACGAATAAGCCAGCTTATCGATCATCATCATAATGTCATTCTTCCTTCTTTGTAAACTTCTTCCTGCATACAAGATATCCTATACCGAATCCGAACACCCCTCCTCCGAGAGCTGCCTGCAAACAGAAGAGCAGAGATTCTGTCTCACCTCCCGGCGGTTCCAGAACAGGCTCAGCCCACGCCTCATAATCGGGATCCATGGCTGTTATGGCCTCCTCAGCCGCTCCGTCTGCTCCTCCGAACTCAGTGCCGTTAAGTATTATCAGCGGTACTACCGCGATGATAACTGCCATTACAAGGCAGAAAATAACTGTTTTCGTATTCTTTGTCATATGCTACACCCCCAGATATCCCAGCTCTACAAGCTCCGGCCTTGCGTAGCTTTCAAGCGCTTTTATAACGACGACCGCTATCAGTCCTTCTATGATCGCCAGCGGTATCTGGGTCACAGCGAATATCCCGAGAAATTCCGCCAACGAGGCAGTGAATCCCCCTACGGGCGACGGATGAGCCATGGCAAGCTGCACCGATGTCACGCAGTATGTAAACAGGTCGCCGAGACATGCTGCCAGAAATACACCGAGCGTCCTGGGCGCTTTGAGCTTCTTACAGAGCATGAACACTCCAAAGGCCAAAAACGGCCCCGCTATTGCCATTGAAAACGTATTGGCTCCCAGGGTCGTAAGTCCGCCGTGAGCCAGAAGAAGCGCCTGAAACACCAGCACTATCACTCCTATGACGCACATGGCCGCAGGGCCGAAAAGAACGGCTCCGAGCCCTGTTCCCGTAGGATGCGAGCTGCTGCCTGTAACAGACGGTATCTTGAGAGCCGAAAGCACGAACACATACGCTCCCATCATTACAAGAAGCAGCAGAGTCTTCCTGTGCTTCGTCACTGTCCTTTTTATGGAGAACAGGCCTGTTATGAAAAACGGTACGCATACCGCTCCCCATATTATACAGTAGCTCATGGGCAGATATCCTTCCATGATATGCATGGCTGAGGCTGCAGCTGTCATTCCAAACAGCAGAGCCGCCGCAGTACCTGCGGTAAACATTACCCGTTCTGTTTTGCTTCTCGTTGTTTCTGTCATAAATATTCCCTCCTAAAAAAATAACTATCCCGAAAATCAGGATAGTACAACAAGCAAAGAAGAATCTCTTCTTTATCTCTGCACTTCCTCATCGTCCGTAAGAAAATGCCATCCACACTCTCAGGCAGGTCTTCTGGCTCAGGCTTCGTCACAGGATCTCATCTTCCCATTTTCACAGTGATGTAAAACAGATCCTGCTCGTCCAATACAGCGGCGTGACCGCGCGGGGTTCTCACCCGACTTCCCTATTCTTCCGGCGGGGAATCACCGGACACCTGGGAGATTATTAAGTTCAGATTTATTCTATCACTTCCCTTTCTTATTTTCAAGACGTTTTATTAAGTAGGTGTGGTTAATAAGTGATAATGTCACCTTGTAGACTATCGAGGGAAAATGTCACCCTCATGCTACAATACACTCATGAAACAGGACGT
>CAWVKQ010000080.1:0-6878 GCA_963929955.1 Bacillota bacterium | reverse complement strand
ACGTCCTGTTTCATGAGTGTATTGTAGCATGAGGGTGACATTTTCCCTCGATAGTCTACAAGGTGACATTATCACTTATTAACCACATAATATTATCATACATGGTGACATGGAACCGCAACTGTGATACAATATTAAAAGTTTTTATTACGAGATCAAAGGATGATAACAGCTATGAAAAATCTGGTTATAACAGGCCTCGGAGCCGTGACTCCCGTAGGGATCGGAGTAGACAGCTACTGGCAGGGCCTAATGGACATGAAATGCGGCATAAAAAAGATCGAAAGATTCTCAGACGACGACGTTCCCATCACCATAGCCGGGGAGGTCACGGATTTTGATCCAAAAGACTACATGACTCCCAAGCTTGCCAAGGAGACAGGGACATTCATACAGTTCGCCTACGCTTCGGCAAAGGAGGCCATCGCTCAGAGCGGCATAGATATAGAAAAGGAGCCTGACAGGACAGGCATAGTAATGGCCACGGCTCTGAGCGGCACTGCCATAACGGCTGAAACCGAATACGAATACAGCGTGAGAGGCCGGAAAAAAGTCAGCCCTCGCTTCCTTCCCAAGATACTCGGCAATCTGGGCGCGGCTCAGATCGCCATATCATACGGCATACACGGTCCCAGCTTCACAGTCAGCACCGCATGCTCTTCGGGCGGGGACGCCATATGCGTGGCCGCGATGCTGCTTGAATCAGGCCAGGCTGACGTTATGCTGGCAGTAGGCGGAGAAAGCTCTCACTGCCCTGTGATAATGTCCACCCTTGCTCAGGCCAAGGCTCTTTCAAAGAACCCTGACCCTCTCAGAGCCTGCAGGCCCTTTGATGCGGCAAGGGACGGCTTCGTTATGGGCGAAGGCGGAGGAGCACTTATAATAGAAACAGAGGAGCACGCCCTGGCCAGAGGCGCTCGCATCATATGCCGACTGGCAGGATACGGCAACAATACAGACGGATACCATGTCACGGCGCCTAGGCCTGACGGCAGCGGAGCCGTCGCTTGTATGAAGAGCGCCCTTGAGATAGCAGGCATGGGACCTGCTGATATAGACTACATAAACGCCCACGGCACGTCCACGCCTGTAGGCGATCCTACCGAAGTAAAGGCCATAAAGTCTCTTTACGCAGGAATGGAGGACTCCATACCTGCCGTAAGCTCCACAAAGGGCAACACCGGCCATCTCATGGGAGCGGGAGGAATAACGGAGATAATAGCCTGCATCAAGGCCATAGAGACAGGAATCATCCCTCCTACCCTCAATTACGAGACTCCGGATCCCCTGTGCGATCTTGATTTCGTTCCTGAAGGACCGAGAAAGGCCAGCGTAAGGACTGCCATGTCCAATGCCCTGGGCTTTGGCGGACAGAATTCCAGCATCATAGTCACAAAATACGAATAACATATCCCATTATAAAAATGAGCGCCTCGCTTCCCGTACGGGATCCAAAGGCGCTCATTTTTATTTTTATTACATTCTTATTACATTACGCTGCAGGGAGGCGCACCGTTATTTTCGTGCCTCTTCCCTCTGCGCTCTGGAGATCGATCTTTCCATCCATATGCAGCACTGCGTGCTTTACTATGGAAAGTCCCAGCCCCGTGCCGCTCACATTGGAGGAGTGGCTTTTATCTGCTCTGAAGAACCTTTCGAACACTCTTTCCCTGTATTCGGCAGGTATGCCGATACCAGTGTCCTCCACTGTTATCACCGCTTCTCCCTTTTCCTTTTTCACGGAAACATTCACGCTTCCGTTTTCCCTGTTATACTTTATGGCGTTTTCACACAGGTTGTAGATGATCTCATCGCAGAGCGACGGTATGCCTTCCGCATAAACATCCTCTCCCTCGAGATGTATGCTGACCTTCTGCTCTTCAGCCTTCTGGCTCAGCCTTTCGATCACGCTCTTTGCTGTTTCCAGCATATTTATGCGTATTCTTTCCTCCTGCACCGAATCCTCATCCAGCATCGAAAGCTTGATAATGTCGTCTATGAGCCCTATCATCCTTCCGGACTCTTCCTTTATGTTTCTGCCGAAAGCCCTGACGTCTCCCTGCTTCACTATTCCTTCAGCCATCATATCGGAAACACCGTATATGGTTGTAAGAGGGGTCTTCAGCTCATGGGAAACATTGGAGGTGAACTCCCTCCTCAGCCTGTCTCTCTGCTCCTTTTCCGTCACATCCACTATCACTATGACAGCGCCTACCACATTTTCCTTTTCTGAAACAGGATTCGCTATTATGTTGTAACAGTTATTCTCCGTTTCAAGCGGCTCCTGACTGTGCTTTCCCTTCAGCGCCTCATCCACGGCTTTTCTGAAGCCCTTGCTCCTGTTGAGCTCAAAGGCTGTATGAGGGTCTTTGATATCCTCGCTTCCCAGCAGCTTCAGTGCGGCTGAGTTGTATGAAAGTATCTCCATATTGCTGTCTATGAGCAGGAACCCTTCGCTCATGTTTTCTGTTATGGCTGTGAATTCCTTCCTGCGCCGTTCCATTTCCTCCATCTGAGCGTTTATGTGCCTGTTCTGCTGGTGTATCTTGGTCATAAGCGGAGCCAGCTCCGGATAAGGCTCATCCGCCTCCTTGTCGTTCAGATCCATATTGTTGATAGGCGCTACTATTTTTCTTGATATCACCCTTGAAAATATGACAGCTATTATTATGACAGCTATGAGAACGACTATCACAGGTCCCACGATACCCTTGAGAAGCAGCATGGCCATGCTCTGATCCTGAGCAACTCTCACTACCTCCCCATCATCTGTGAGGATTGCGTAGTAAATGGTCTTCGTTGCAAATGTATCCGAATACCGCTCGCTCGATCCTGTGCCTCTGTCCATGGCTTCCCTGACCTCTTCTCTCTGCCCGTGGTTGTCCATGGAGGCGATATCCGCCCTGTTGTCAAATATTACGGTGCCGTCGCTTTCTATTACGGTTATCCTGTTGGGCGTATTGCCTATTCTTTCAAGATAGGAACCGTCGTTTTCCATTCCCGCGGCTATGAGATCCGCCTCGTTTCTCAGTTCGTTCTTTATTATATCCCCGAAATAACCGTAAAGCACGTATGATATGCATAGTACACATATAAGGAGCACTGCCGCCGATACAGCTATGATGCTTTTAAATATCTTCCTGGTCATCGCTTCCTCCTATTTTATATCCCAGTCCCCTTACTGTCTCGATGATCTTTCCCGCTTCTCCCAGCTTTGAGCGCAGAGTCCTTATGTGAACGTCGACTGTACGGCTCTCTCCGTCAAACTCATATCCCCATACCTTTGTAAGTATCTCGTCTCTTGTAAGAACCATGCCTTCGTTTTCAAACAGCATGCACAGAAGTTCGAATTCCTTGAGCGTAAGTGCCACCTCACGGTCTCCCACCTTAACCACATGCTTTGAAGGACAGAGGTAAAGACTTCCCTTCCTGTATTCCACAGGAGTGTCGTCTCTTCCGGTCCTTCTGAGGAGAGCCTTTATTCTTGATATGAGCTCCATCGTCCCAAAGGGTTTCGCTATGTAGTCGTCAGCGCCGCTGTCAAGTCCCAGCACCTTATCGTATTCCGTACCCTTTGCGGTGAGCATTATAATGGGCAGATCCTTCGTGGAGCTGTTCTTTCTGAGCTTTTCTAGTATTGACAGCCCGTCCTCTCCCGGAAGCATTATGTCAAGGAGCAAAAGATCCGGCGTTTCCTTCTTCATCCCTTCCCAGAAGCTCTCGGGATCCTCGAACCCCCTGGCGTTCATACCTGTATTGTTGAGAGCGTAGATCACAAAATTTCTTATGTTGTTGTCATCCTCAAGAAAATAGATCATGTTATCGTCCTTTTCCCGTTATTCTTTTATGTGTTTTCCGGTGACTGAGAATATCACCCATTCCGCAATGTTTACGGCATGGTCGCTTATCCTCTCCAGATACTTTGCTATCATCAGTATATCAACAAAGTATTCTCCTCTGGACTGATCTTCCGTCACCATATCTATGAGATCATCCTTCACCTTTATGAACAGCTCGTCTGCCTTATCATCTTTTTCTATGACATAACCGGCAAGCTCCGTATCCCTCTTTACAAAGGAATCAACGCTCTTTGTCACCATCTCCACAGCGATCTCAGCCATGAGCTCTATATGCTCCTCGCATACTCTGTCGCCTTTTTTCTTCACTGTTTTCGTTATCTCCGCTATATCATAGGCCTGATCCCCGATCCTCTCCATGTCTGAGATCATCTTTAACGCCGATGATATGAGTCTGAGATCGGAAGCCACAGGCTGCTGCTGGAGCAGAAGTTTGAGACAGAGGGTCTCTATCTCTCTTTCCCTGTCGTCTATGACCTTGTCGGTGTCAAAGGTCATCTGCCTCATCTCGTCCGTTCCTTCGTTGAATGCCTTTACGGCATATGTTATGGCCTCCTCACACAGAGCGCCCATATCAATGAGCATGACATTGAGCTTTTCAAGCTGCTCTTCGAATCTTATACGCATCAGCCAAACCTCCCTGTAATGTAATCCTCTGTCCTTTTATCCTTAGGTACTGAGAACAGAGTTTCTGTTTTATCGAATTCAACCATCTCTCCCAGAAGAAAGAAGGCCGTTTTGTCGGAGATCCTCGCTGCCTGCTGCATATTGTGGGTCACTATTATTATAGTATACTTTTCCTTCAGCTCAATAGCAAGATCCTCTATTTTTGACGTGGATATAGGGTCAAGAGCAGATGTGGGCTCATCCATGAGTATCACTTCAGGTTCCACTGCCAGAGCCCTTGCTATGCACAGCCTCTGCTGCTGTCCCCCCGAAAGCCCCAGGGCGCTCTTTTTCAGCCTGTCTTTCACCTCATCCCATATGGCCACGTCCCTGAGAGATTTTTCCACGATCTCGTCAAGCCTTCCTCTGGCGTGTATCCCGTGTGTCCTCGGGCCGTAAGCCACATTGTCGTAAACGCTCATGGGAAAAGGATTCGGTTTCTGGAATACCATTCCCACTCTTTTCCTTAGAAGGTTTATATCTATGTTTCCGTATATATCCTCGCCGTCTAGCAGCACCTTCCCCGTTATCCTGCATCCCTCGACAAGATCGTTCATCCTGTTCAGGGTCTTAAGAAGGGTGGATTTGCCGCATCCGGACGGCCCTATGAAGGCTGTTATCTCGTTTTCCTTTATATTGAGGTTTATACCTTTTAAAGCTTTAAAATCTCCGTAAAAGAGCTCAAGATTTTCTATAGTGTATTTGTCCATTTCATTACCTCGTTGCAAGCCTTTTAGCTATGAAGCTTGATAAGGCGTTTATACCTATTACAAGAACAAGCAGCACAACTGCCGTAGCGTAGGCCTCCTCCGTATACAGTCCTTCCGAAAGGAGGGCGTACATGTGGACCGAAAGTGTCCTTGCAGAGTCAAATATGCTTCCCGGCACCTGAGCGACCGTTCCCGCAGTAAATATGAGAGCAGCGCTTTCTCCCACGATCCTTCCTATGGCCAGTATCACTCCTGCCAGTATCCCCGGAACAGCACACGGAAGTATGAGCCTGAACACCGTATAGAGTTTACCGGCTCCCAGCCCGAAGCTTCCCTCTCTGTAAGCATCAGGGACTGACATCAGCGCTTCTTCTGTAGTTCTTATTATGAGCGGCAGTATCATTATGGCCAGTGTGACGGCTCCCGCTATTAGAGAATAGCTCCATCCCAGAGTTATAACGAACAGTATATATCCGAACAGGCCGTATACTATGGATGGTATGCCTGACAGCGTTTCCGTGGTGGTTCTTATTACTTTTACCAGCTTGCTTGATTTTTTCGCGTACTCCGTAAGGTGTATGGCCGAAAATATACCGATGGGAACCGCCATGAGCAGCGACAGGGCCGTCATGTACACCGTGCTCACTATGGCCGGCATCATGGACATATTATCTGTATTGAATTCCCACTCGAAAAGCTCCGGCTTTATATTAGGTATACCGTTTATGAGTATGTATCCTATGAGAAGGAGCAGTACTCCCACGGTAATGGCTACTGAGAGCATTATGAGTATGAGCATTATCAGCGAACCGGGCTTTCTCTTATACATGTTCCAGTTCTGCAGGAACGCTTCCCTTCTGTTTCTCTTCATTATTCAGCCCTCCTCTTCAGCGCCATAAACGAAAGGTTTATTATGAGTATGAAAACAAAGAGTACAACAGCGGTCGCTATGAGAGCCTCTCTGTGAAGGCCCGAAGCGTATCCCATTTCAAGAACTATGTTGGCCGTAAGCGTTCTTACTCCCGATGTGATGCTTTCCGGCATTATTGCCTGGTTGCCGCATATCATCACCACAGCCATTGTCTCTCCGATGGCCCTCCCTATCCCCAGTATGACACCTGCCATGATGCCCATCCTGGCTGCGGGAAGCACGGTCCTGAATATGCTCCTCTCCTTCGTGGCCCCAAGCGCCAGTGCTCCTTCGTAATACTGCTCGGGGACTGCTCTTATATTGGATTCGGCTACTCCTATTATCGTCGGCAGTATCATTATACCGAGAAGGACTGAGGCTGTCAGAAGACACTTGCCGCTTCCTCCAAGGGTGTCCTGTACCGCAGGGACTATTACCATCAGGGCGAAGAAACCGTAAACTATCGACGGTATTCCGGCCAGCAGCTCTATGGCAGGCTTCAGTATCCTGTAAAGCCCCTTCGGGCAGTATCTTGCCATAAATACCGCGCACAGTATGCCGACAGGCACTCCTATTATTATCGCTCCCGCCGTAACGTATACGCTCCCCACTATCATAGGGAATATGCCGTAAAGATCCTGATTTGGCTTCCATGAATCGCCAAGAAGGAAATCGGTAAAACCGATTTCCTTTATGGCCGGTACGCCGCTTGCGAATAAGAACACACATATCAGT
>CAWVKQ010000079.1:0-6274 GCA_963929955.1 Bacillota bacterium | reverse complement strand
AACAGGTACTAAAGATGATAAAAGATATGGAGGTGGAGTGTAAGACTAAATTCAGCATGGATGTGGAATTTAGTTTTTCATTCAAGGGCATCCTTTTTTCAGGGGAAAAGAGGTATCATTTCGCCTCCATAAATGGTATACTGTGTGGAAGGGATATTTTGAGAAAGGACGATCGGGAGGTAGCCGTTTTGAGAAATTTAAATATAACATTCTGGGTGCTGGTGCTGTTCCTGCTCTACAGCTCTTTCAGGTCAGGGCAGTTCAATGATCCTGTGAGCTGGCTCATGAGCACTCTCATGACAATACCGGGAATAGTCATAGGGCTGGCGTTCCACGAATACGCCCATGCTCTGGCAGCATACAAGCTGGGAGATCCTACGCCCAAGATGCAGGGAAGAGTGACTGTGAATCCTCTTGTCCACATAGACCCTCTTGGGTTTATCGCACTTATATTCGCAGGCTTCGGATGGGGAGTGCCGGTGCAGATAAATCCGTCGAATTTCAGACACAGAAGAAGGGATGAGTTCATGGTTTCCATTGCGGGGGTTGCGATGAACCTGCTGATTGCAGTAGTGTTCGCCCTGATCGCAAAGGCGCTGATCATGTTTCTGGGGGAGAGCTTCATCTCAACGAGCCCGCTGGGGGATGCTCTGTGGAAAATCATAATAAATGTGATATTGATAAATCTCGTGCTGATGATATTCAACCTTATACCATGTCCTCCTCTTGACGGTTTTTCGATAATATCGGAGATATTCAACATAAAGCATACGGAGGCTTACTGGACTCTGTACAGATACGGGGACTGGATACTCATAGGTCTGATAATATTCGGGATAACGGGGAAGATAATATCGCCTTGCGTGAACTTCCTGTTCAATATGCTCTGGACATATATAATTTTTTAAAGCTGAAAGATCGGAAATATAAAGATTATGGATTATTTGGACAAACTTAACAGTAAACAGAGAGAAGCGGCTGTTTGTACGGAAGGGCCGCTCCTTATTTTGGCGGGAGCCGGCAGCGGCAAGACAAGCACCATGACTCACCGCATAGCATACATGATAAAGGAAAAGGGAGTGTCGCCATACAATATCCTGGCCGTGACATTTACAAACAAGGCGGCAAAGGAAATGAGGGACAGGGTAGAGGGGCTTCTGGGATCGGGAGTCAACATGTGGATACTCACATTCCATTCGGCGTGCCTGAGGATACTGAGAAGCCATGCTGAGGCTTTGGGGTACGGAAGAGACTTCACTGTCTATGATCCCACGGATCAGAAGACACTTGTAAAGAACATAATAAAGGAATGCTCCATAGACGGCAAAAGATACACTCCGGCGTATTTTCTGGGTATAATAAGCAAGTGCAAGGAAAACCGCATAGGACCTGAGGATTACCTTGGCATAAACGGATCCGACCTTGTCAATGAAATGATACACAGAGTATACAGCCAGTATGAGAAGCGCATGAAGAAAAACAATTCCATGGATTTTGACGACCTTCTTCTCAATGCGGTAAAGCTGTTTGAAAAGGATGAGGAAGTCCTGATGAAGTATCAAAGCAGGTTCAGATATATAATGGTGGACGAGTATCAGGATACAAACAGGCTCCAGTATCTTTTCGTAAAGATGATCGCCGAGGCTCACAACAACATATGCGTTGTGGGAGACGACGATCAGTGCATATATCAGTGGAGAGGGGCTGACATAAGGAATATCCTTGAATTTGAAAAAGATTTCAAAGACGCCAGAGTCATAAAGCTGGAGCAGAATTACAGATCGACAGGCAATATACTTGACGCTGCTCATTCGGTGATAAAAAACAACAGAGGCAGAAAGCCGAAGAAGCTTTGGACGGATCAGGACGAGGGACACAAGATAGTATATTTTCGCGGAGAGGACGAAAGAGACGAGGCATATTTCATAGCGAGCGAGATAAACAGGATAAAGGGAACAGACAACCTCTACAGCGACTTTGCCATACTTTACAGGACCAACGCCCAGTCCAGGACATTTGAGGAGGCTCTTTCGAGGAGGGAGATACCCTACAGAGTGCTGGGAGGGCTGAGATATTACGACAGGAAAGAAATAAAGGACATGATGTGCTATATGCGGCTTGTCTGGAATCAGGCCGATGATCTCGCCCTGGTCAGGATAATAAACGAGCCTAAACGCGGCATAGGAGGAAAGACTGTCGACAAGCTGCAGAGCCTGGCAGCTGTAAGGGGAGAAAGCCTTTTTTCGACGCTGAAGGATAGGGAGGTAATGGGCTCGCTTTCATCGAAGGCGAGCGCCGGTATCGAAAACCTCGTGGAGGTCATAGAAGGCTGCTCAGGTGAAAAGGATACCATGAGGATATCGGATATATACGACAGCCTTCTTGTGAAAACAGGATATCTCAAAGCGCTGGAGGATCAGAACAGCCTTGAGGCTGAGAGCCGCATGGAGAATCTCATGGAATTCAAATCGGTAATATACGATTATGAGAAAGAGGATCCCAATATTACGCTCGGAGAGTTTATGGAGAGAATAGCTCTCCTTGCGGAGGTGGACAACCACAATGCGGATGAGAACGCCGTGGTGCTTATGACCATGCACAGCGCCAAGGGTCTCGAATTCCCATACGTATTCATGCCGGGAATGGAGGACGGACTGTTCCCCGGCTGGAGGGCCTTTGACAGTCCCGACGGTCTCGAGGAGGAAAGAAGGCTCTGCTATGTGGGTATAACACGGGCAAGAGAAAGGCTGTGGCTCACCGGCGCGGAGAGGCGCACCATGTACGGCAGGACCGACTATACCAGAGAGTCGCAGTTTTTAAGAGAACTGGATAAAAGACTCGTGGAGGGCGACGGGATATACGAAAAGAAGAAGGAAGCCGGACGGTTTACAGACGGTGTCAGGGAGGAAACGTCCTTCAGACCCTTCGACCAGCTCAGGTATGCCAGGCAGCAGACAAAGAAGAATGTTCAGGACGCGTCTGAAGGATTCAGCGCAGGAGATGCTGTCTCCCATCCGAAGTTCGGCAACGGAACGGTTCTGGAGTATGACGGTAAGATAATCACCGTGGAGTTTGCCGAGGGAAGGAAAAAACTGGCGGCAGGCTTCGCTCCGCTCAAAAAGATCTGATGAGGTGGCAGAGCATGGATGATAAGAGAAAACTCATGGAACAAAAGGCAGCGCTTCTCAATGAAGCGGCAAGAGCCTATTATCAGGAGAGCCGTGAGATCATGTCAAATCTGGAGTATGACAGGCTTTACGACGAGCTGGAGGCGCTTGAAAAGGAGACAGGCATAGTTCTTTCCTCAAGCCCTACGGCAAATGTCGGATATGAAGTGGTGAGCAGCCTTCCAAAGGAGGCGCACGAGTCTCCTATGCTGTCGCTGGATAAGACAAAGGATGTGGATGAGCTCATAAACTGGCTGGGGGAAAAGCAGGGCCTCCTTTCATGGAAGCTGGACGGGCTTACCATTGTGCTCACATATGAAGACGGACAGCTTGTAAAGGCGGTGACGAGGGGAGACGGAAGCATAGGTGAAGTCATAACAGCCAACGCCAGGGTCTTCGACAACATACCGCTTACGATACCCTTTAAGAAGAAGACGGTCATAAGGGGCGAGGCTGTTATAAGCTATGATGATTTTTTGAAGATAAACGAAGGATCAGATGAAGGAGAAGCCATTTACAAGAACCCGAGAAACCTGTGCAGCGGTACGGTGAGACAGCTCAACAGCCGCGTCACGGCGCAGCGTCACGTAAAATTTTTCGCTTTTGCCCTCACCATGGGAGGAGAAGATGAAAAATACAGGCACGATCAGTTTCAGTGGATGAAAAGTCAGGGCTTCGATACTGTCGAATACAAAATGGTAAAGGGAGAAGACCTGAAAAGCGCTGTTTCGTGCTTTGAGGAAAAAATAGAGAAATTCCCTCTGCCCTCAGACGGACTGGTGCTCATATTCGACGATATAGAATACGGCAGGTCTCTCGGAGCCACGTCCAAGTTCCCGAGGGATTCCATAGCCTTCAAATGGAAGGATGAGATAAAGGAGACGCGCCTGCTTGAAATGGTCTGGAACACATCGAGGACAGGACTCATAAATCCCGTGGCTGTGTTCGAGCCTGTGGAGCTTGAGGGCACAACGGTAAGCAGAGCTTCTGTGCACAATCTCAGTATAGTGAAGGAGCTTGAACTGGGTGAAGGAGATACCATACAGGTCTATAAGGCCAATATGATAATACCGCAGATAGCGGACAATCTTACGAGGAGCGGTACGGCGAAGCCTCCGGAGAAGTGCCCTGTGTGCGGAAGCTCCGCCGAAATAAGGAGCGATAACGGCATAGAGACGGTGCATTGTCCGAACAGAGAATGTCCTGCCAGAAAAATAAAGGCATTCACTCATTTTGTCAGCAGGAACGCCATGAATATAGAGGGGCTTTCCGAATCGACTCTCGAAAAATTCATAAGCAGAGGCATAATAAAGGATTTTGCCGACCTGTTCAGGCTGGAGAGCCGGAGAGAGGATATAGTATCGATGGAGGGCTTTGGAGAAAAATCCTTCGAAAATCTCCTGGAGGCTGCCGAAAGAGCGAGACATACCACTCCCGCCAGGCTGCTTCTTAGTCTCGGCATACCAAATATAGGCGGGGCAAACGCCCGTATGATAGCCGGAGCCTGCGGCGGCAGGTGGGAAAAGATGGAGAACATAACGGAAGAAGAGCTGGACGACATAGAAGGTATCGGGGAGATAATGGCCGGATCATACGTGGAGTTTTTCAGAGATGAAGGGAACCGCAGGCAGATAGAGGATCTTATGACAGTACTGGATCTTGAGGAAGAGGATGAAGAAAACCATGATCTCAGCCTTGAGGGCCTGAGCTTTGTGATAACGGGAAAGACCCGGCTGTTTGAAAACAGAGACAGCCTGAGAGAGACTGTGGAAAAAGCGGGAGGAAGGGTTTCCGGATCAGTGAGCGGAAAGACGGATTATCTTATAAACAACGATATAACATCCGGCTCATCCAAGAATAAAAAGGCAAAGGAGCTGGGTATACCAATAATAACGGAAGAGGAATTTCTCAGATTACTGCAAGGAGATGTAAAGGATGCTTAAGACGGGAAAGCTGGACAGCGATCTTTTGAAAGAGCTGGTATTTGATAAAATAAAATACAGGAGCAACGACGTGAAGATCAGGCCGGGTATCGGGGAAGACTGCGCGCTGATAGATTTCGGAGAATATGAGTGCGTCATGTCCACGGACCCCATAACAGCGGCCGTAAAGGACATAGGAAGGCTCGCTGTACACATAACGTGCAATGATATCGCTTCAAACGGCGTGCAGCCTCTGGGGATCATGCTGGCTGTAATGCTCCCCGAGGGTACATGCGAGGCGGATGTGAGCCATATAATGGGCCAGGCCGCAGATACGGCGGCAGCTCTTGACGTGGAAATAATAGGAGGCCACACGGAGATAACCCCATCGGTAAACCAGCCCGTAATAGTGTCGACAGCCATAGGAAAGACACCTGCCGGATCTTCGCAGAGCGGAAACGATATGGAAGCCGGCGACTATATAATGATGACAAAATCGGCGGGGCTTGAAGGGAGCGGCATAATCGCCTGCGATTACGGTGAAAGGCTCAAGGGATTCATGACAGATGACGAGATAGAAAGAGCGAGATCGTTCCTCGATATGGTGAGCGTTGTAAAGGAAGGCGTGGCTGCCGGTAAAGTAGGCACACATGGTATGCACGATATAACAGAGGGAGGCATACTGGGAGCGGTATGGGAAATGTGTCAGATATCGGGAAAGGGAGCGGAAGTCTACAGAGACGCCATACCCATGGAGCCTGAGACTGTGAAAATATGCCGTTTCTTTGACATAGATCCGCTGAGGCTCATATCGAGCGGATCCATGGTGATAATAACGCCGCGCGGCCTTAAAGCCCAAATGGAGCAGGCCATGGAAGAGGCGGGAGTAAATGTCAGCGTCATCGGTGAAGTCAGGAGAGCCGAAGAGGGCGTCGTAATGAGCTGGGAGGGAGGAAGTGAAAAAATCGCTCCGCCGTCTCCCGACGAGATATATAAAGTCGTGGGAAAGTAAGGGGTAAAGGCAAGAATTTCTTGACGGAGTTCCATGGAAATAATATAATAAAACAAGTACGAAATTGCCTTTTGATGGTTCCGCTCGCATGGTTTGGGTCCTGCGCAATAGGACGCCGTGAACCTTGTCAGGTCCGGAAGGAAGCAGCAATAAGCGGAAGCTCTTATGTGCCG
>CAWVKQ010000078.1:0-3550 GCA_963929955.1 Bacillota bacterium | reverse complement strand
TTCATCCTCTGATTCTCTTTCTTATGTAAATAATGTATTTATATATCCGCGCGTTCAAAAGGTGCCATGCCGTATGCTTCCCGTACTTTGCCACGCTTCCCTCTATCCACGCGCTGTCCGCAAGCTCACCCTTCACTATCCCCTTCATGAGAAGCAGCCTTCTCAGCGGGTGATGAGCCTTTATCTCATCCTCTGTCAGATCCCTTGCAGCCTTCTGCAGATGCGTACCGTGGACGTCATCCGAAAAAAGATAGCTCCCCATGATCTCAGCCTCCTCTTTCCCGGGCCGCGACATGAGCCTTTCCATCCTTTTCATGACCTCACCGGTCTTTTTCACGGAGCGCTTCTCCGTAAAATCTTCACAAGCCAGCATATTTTTAAGGGTCTCTATGTTTTTTTCTATCCTCTCCCTGTTGGGGTTGTATTCCGTCTCCCTCACCGGTACGAACCTGTCGTCCTTTTTCTCATATCCGAGCGTCATTCCTCTCGGCTCGGAGAACACCGCTTCAAACAGACAGTTGCTGAAGCGCGCTTTTCTTCCTATATCCTTATAGGGCTCAAAGTAAAAGGCGCTGTACCTTTCCTTATCAGCTCCCTCCGGAAGCTGATAAAGTCCGAAGTAATATCCCCTCAGCTCTTTTGACATCCCGGGCTTTTCAATATCAAGAAGCTCTCCCAGAGTCTGCTGGATGCTTCCTGTCCAGCCGCTGTCCGCGACAGCGTATCTCACATTATCAAAGAGCCCCTCCTGACGAAAGTATCCGAGAGCGTTTTCTCTTGCTTCTTCCGAGCGGCTCTTTATGCACCTTCTCATCGTCGCGCTTTTTTTCAGCGCTGACGAAAGACCGGTTGTCTCAGAATATGTCAGCTTCCTGTCAAGGTCATTCTCAAGCCCCAGCTCCTCAGCCGTTTTCACTGTCTCAGCCTCGTCAAGTCCGCCGCGCCTCAGTATCTTTCTCAGGGTAACGTCTATGCCGCCTGTGCATATCATGTCTATGGCTCTGTCTCCCAGAAGCCCGTACTGAGGAAGCCTCCATGCGAACCTGGAGCCTTCAAGGTATCTGCACTCCACGGGGATCCTCTTTTTTTCGGCTGTCGTCTTTGCCGCAAGCCATATCTGATATCCGTCTCTCGCGAGAAAATACAGCCTCTCCGTGCCGTCTTTCACGCTTTGCTCAAGTATCCACGCGGCAAACTCCATGGCTGCGGGAGCGAATATATCCTCATATATCTGCTGTTCACCTGTTTTTTCCATTTTCCGGCTCCCTGAAACGTCTCTTCTTATACGCCGCTGTTACCGGATACGGTATGGCCATGGCAACTATTGGCCGCAACGTATATATGACTGTCTTATGCCACGGAAGATCCATATGAGGAAAATGCTTTGCCCTCACCCTGGCCTCCCTTATCCTGTTTATGGCCTTTCTCCTCTTGTATACCTCTCTTCCCTGCCTGTACAAAAACAGTATCTTCTGCATGTTGTAGCCGCGAAAGCCGTTCCTGTAGAGCCACATGAAGAACTCATAGTCCTCGCACCTTCTTGTGACGCTGGAATCCTCATACCTGTGGCCTTTCAGAAAAATATCGTTTCTGTACATGACAGTGGGATGTATGTAAGGGGAGAAGGGCAGGAAATTATACTGATTTGGCTCCTCGGCCATCACAAGGACTCCCCATGTCTCCTTCTCGTCAAACACCCTGGCATTGCATCCTACCCAGTGGTACCCGGGATTGTTTTCAAGGAATTCGTATTCTTCCTCAAGGCGCGTGGGAAGAGATATGTCATCGGCATCCATCCTAGCTATGTACTTTCCCCTGGCCTCCTTTATGCATCTGTTCAATGAAAAGGCAAGGCCCCGGTTCTCGTCCTCCCTTATGACTCTTATCCTCTCATCGAGGCTTTCAAGAGTCTTAAGGTGTCCCGCCGGTTCCTCATCGCTTCCGTCGTCGTATATTATGAACTCAAAGTCGGTAAAGGTCTGTTCCAGTATGGAATGGACCGAGGCCATGAGCTCGTCTTTTCTGTATTGATTATATACTCCCATCACAACTGATATGACAGGACTCTTTTCCCCGTTATATATCATGGTTTTCTGCCGCCTGATCCTGTTATTTGGCTCTCCCCCTCATGACCGCTTCCGTCATGTCTTCATATACCTCTCTCATGATGCTCTCCGTCTTCTCCGCTGAAAACATCTCTGCCGTTTTTTCCGCAGCCGTTCCCATCTTCTTTCTCATTTCCCCTTCTTTCATTATCCTGTTCATGTATTCCGAAAGCTTTCCCACATCTCCTGCCTCATACAGAACTGCTCCTTCGCCTTCATATTCTCTGCTCCCTCTGTTTGCCGCGGCTATGACAGGCAGTCCGCATGTCATGGCTTCGACAGCCGCCATCCCGAGCCCTTCCCTTAAGGAAGGAAACACGAAACAGTCCGCCGCGCAGAAGATGTCTGCAAGATCGCTTCTGTATCCCAGGAGCTTAGCTTTTCCTTCAAGACCTCTTTCCCTTATTTTTTTCTCAAGGTTTTCCCTTTCAGGCCCTTCGCCGCATATGATATATGCCGCGCTTTCATTGTCTGTACGGCTGAAAGCCTCCAGGGCTTCCGTGTGATTCTTGTTTTTATTGAGCTCTCCCGCGGATATGAATATGAAATCGTCCGCGCCAAGCCCCAGACTTTCCCTCAGCCTGTATCTCTCACCCGGCCTTGGTCTGAAACGCTCCTGATCGGTCCCCACTCCCGGTATCCTTACAACTCTGCCGTTTTTTCTCAGCCTGAAGCCTTCTGCCCTTTTCTCGTCTTCTCTGTTTATGCATATGAGCCTGTCGGTGAACCTTGCCAGGAGCCTTTCCACAGGGTAAAAAAACATCCAGTTCTTTTTCGGAGCTCCCTCGTAAAAATGAAACCCGTGCGCCGTGTATATACAGTAGGGCTTACTGCCCGTCCCGTTCCGGGCTGTCCTTCCGATCAGACCGCCCACAGGATTGTGACAGTGGATCGCTTTGATATCAAGCTCCTCTATCAGCCTTTTTACCTGCATGAAGGCTCTCATGTTGTCCCTTACCGCAAACGGAGATTTTCGTATGGGTATGTGATGACACTTCACTCCCGCTCCTTCGAGCTCTTTTATGTCAAACTCATATACAGGATTATCGAAATTCGAAGCATAGTGCACTTCAAATCCCAGCTCTCTGAGCATCCTCACATCCTTCATCTCAAATTCAGGCACAAAGCCGCTAACCGCGGCTATCAGTAAAATATTCATCCGAATCTATCTCCAGCCCCTTTGCCCTTTCGGGTGTGAGCACCACCTTTACCGTCAAGAGCAGTATCTTAAGATCCAAAAGCAGGGAAAAGTTCTCTATGTAATACATGTCAAAGGCCAGCTTCTCTTCCGATGGCGTCGCGTAATTTCCCATCACCTGAGCATATCCCGTCAGCCCTGCCTTTACCGCGAGCCTCTCCGCGAACTGCGGCAGCTCCTCTTCTATCCTCTCGGCTATATGTGGCCTTTCCGGCCTCGGCCCCACCATGCTCATATCGCCCCTCAG
>CAWVKQ010000077.1:0-13285 GCA_963929955.1 Bacillota bacterium | reverse complement strand
GAAGAAATAAGAAAGGAAGGTAATCAATATGGGAAAGAAAACGATAATTCCTTTCGGACCGCAGCATCCGGTGCTTCCGGAGCCTATACATCTCGACCTGGTTATCGAGGACGAGAAGGTGCTGGAGGCGATCCCTTCTATCGGATTTATCCATAGAGGACTGGAGAAGCTGGTGGAAAAAAAGGATTATACCCAGATGGTATATGTAATAGAACGTATCTGCGGAATATGCAGTTTCGGACATGGATGGGGATACTGCGCGGCTGTTGAGGGAGCCATGAATGTCAAGATCCCTGAACGCGCGGAATATCTCAGAACAATACTCCATGAGCTGTCGAGACTTCACAGCCACCTGCTCTGGCTGGGACTGCTGGCGGATGCTTTCGGGTTTGAAAGTCTGTTCATGCACTGCTGGCGAGTCAGGGAGACCATACTGGACATACTGGAAAAGACAACAGGCGGCAGGGTAATATTCTCCATCTGCAAGGTGGGGGGACTCAGGAAGGATATAGATGACAAGACTCTCGTTGAGATCGTCAATACGCTCAAGGGAATAAGAAAGGACATCAAGGATCTTACGGACGTATTCCTTGAAGACGATTCCGTAAAGAACAGGATGTGCGGAGTGGGCGTGCTTTCCAAGGAAGATGCCGAGGAGCTCTGCGCCGTTGGCCCTGTGGCAAGAGGATCCGGAGTCGTTCAGGACATGCGTCTTACGGACAACCACGGAGCATACAAATATCTTGACTTTGAGCCAGTTATAGAGGAGGCCGGAGACTGCTACGCCAGATGTAAGGTAAGGATCGGCGAGGTGTTCCAGTCCATCGACCTTATAGAAAAGGCTGTTGAGCAGATCCCTGAAGGGGACGTAAGCGTTGATGTAAAGGGCAACGTTGAAGGAGAATATATAACGAGAATGGAGCAGCCGAGAGGCGAGGCATTCTACTACGCCAAGGGCGCGGGCTCCAAATTCCTTCAAAGGATGCGTGTAAGGACGCCGACCAACATGAATATACCGGCGCTCGTTAAGACACTGCAGGGATGCGAGCTGGCTGACGTGCCTATACTGGTGCTGACTATAGACCCTTGCATAAGCTGTACGGAAAGGTAGGTGAGAGTTATGGGAACTTTTAAGATAGCTAAAACAGTACTGAAAAGTATGTTCAACAAGCCTGCAACTCTCATGTATCCCGTAGTGGAAAGAGAGTGGCAGGAGAGAACGAGAGGCAGCATAGGCATAGACGTTGATGCGTGTATACTGTGCGGCATATGTTCCAAGAAATGCCCTACATCGGCCATAGAGGTGGACAGAAAGGGCAGGACGTGGGAAATACAGAGGATGCAGTGCATACAGTGCGGAGCGTGCGTTGAAGCATGCCCTAAGGACTGTCTTATCATGGATCCAAAGTACACTACTCCTGACGGAGAAAAGATCATAGATACCTTTGACATACCTGAGCAGAAGAAGGCTGAGAAAAAGGACGCCGATACTGCGAAGGCAGAAAAGAACGATAAGGGAAGCGATACAGGGACAGAGGACGCGGGAGCTGACGGAGACGGTTCGCTCTGCTGCAACCTTGATGAATGCGTATACTGCGGACTCTGCGCCAGAGAATGTCCGTGCGATGCCCTTACAGTTGACAGGAAGGAAAAGATCTGGAAGGTGGATGAGGATGCATGCGTCAAATGCGGAGCCTGCATAGACAAGTGCCCTAAGAAATGCCTCTCATTCGGAGATGCATGCGGCGAAGCTGCGGCGGATGAAGCGGCAGACGATAAGAAGGATGCCGCGAAGGCGGATGAGAAAAAGCCTGCAAAGAAGGCAAGAAAGAAAAAGCTTCCTGTTCTCGAAAGCGAGAAATGCATATACTGCAGGATGTGTGAAAACATCTGTCCTAGAGAAGCGCTGTCCGTTGAGGTGGAGGAATGGATCCTTGATACCGAGAAGTGCATAGGATGCGGTATCTGCGCCAAGGACTGCCCTGCCGAGGCCATTGAAATGAAGGAAGAAGATTAGGCTACATATATCAGAGAATATAATGTAAAACGTGCGGCCGATACCAATAGGCCGCATGTTTTTTGCTGAAAAGACAGGGCATGCCGATAAATGGCTTGACATTGACATCTCAGTAATATACAATTATTTAGCGACTTTATGATATCGATTAAAAAGAGAGCAGCAGCTGCTCTTACTTTAGGTTAAACGGAGGACAGTCAAATGAGAGTAAAAGTTACGCTTGCCTGCACTGAATGCAAGCAGAGAAATTACAATACCGTAAAGAACAAGAAAAACGATGCTGATCGTATAGAGATGAACAAGTACTGCAAATTCTGCAGAAAGCATACGCTTCACAAGGAGACCAAATAGGGAGTATTAACATGGCGAAGATGTCAAGGGAAAAAGATACGGGAAAGAAAAAATCCAGGATGTCGGCAGCTACAGCCAGAGCGACTACAGGTAAGAGAAAAAGAGGCAGCATAAAGGAATACTTCAAAGGCGTAAAGCTGGAAATGAAGAAGGTAGTGTGGCCCACAAAGAAGGAACTGGGATCCTTTACAGTGGTAGTGCTGGCAAGTTGCGCGGCTTTTGCCCTTGTTTTCTGGGGTGTTGATACGGGAGTCCTTGCGGCTATCCAGGCTGTCTGCTTTTAAAACATATATGATTGGAGCTTGAAGGTACAATGAGTGAAAACAAGGAAGAAAAAAAACTTGATCTTGAAGGGCTTGAAGGCCTTCGCGGCGACGGAGAGGCCAAGTGGTACGTGGTGCACACGTATTCGGGCCACGAGAACAAGGTAAAGGTGAATATTGAAAAAATAGTTGAGAACAGAGGTATGCAGGACCTTATCCTCGATGTGATTGTGCCTACTGAAGACAGAGTGGAAGTTAAGAACGGCCAGAGAAAGGTAAAGACCAGAAAGATATTTCCGGGATATGTCCTCGTGAAAATGATAGTGACCAATGAATCCTGGTATCTCGTAAGAAATACGCAGGGCGTCACAGGCTTTGTCGGACACGGCTCAGACCCTATCCCTCTCACCCTTGAGGAGGTAAGAAGGATGGGTATAGAAAAGATATATATCGATTTGGACATAAAACCGGGCGACATGGTCAAGGTCATCAACGGGCCTTTTGAGAATTTCATGGGCGTTGTGGAAGAGGTCAACATGGAAAAGCAGACTCTGAAGGCAAAGGTGTCCATGTTCGGCAGAGATACACCTGTAGAACTTGATTTTGCCCAGGTAGATAAGATCTAGGCAAAGTTTTCTGATATTCTGACCCCGTCAGGGGAATAATCGAGGAAAGGAGAAAGAAATGGCTAAGAAGATCGAAGGTTATATCAAGCTTCAGATCCCGGCTGGAAATGCTAATCCGGCTCCGCCTGTAGGACCTGCTCTCGGTCAGCACGGAGTCAACATCATGGATTTCTGCAAGCAGTTCAATGCCAAGACTCAGGATCAGGCCGGAATGATAATCCCGGTAGTTATCACTGTTTACGCGGATCATTCGTTTTCATTCATATGCAAAACACCGCCTGCAGCAGTGCTCCTGAAGAAGGCGGCAGGACTGGACTCAGCTTCCGGGGAGCCTAACAAGACAAAGGTGGCCACCCTTACAAGAGCTCAGGCAGAAGAAATAGCAAAGATAAAGATGCCGGACCTCAATGCGGCAAATCTTGAATCAGCGACAGAGATGATCAAGGGAACCGCCAGAAGCATGGGAATCGTTATTGAAGACTAGTAAAGTGGGAGGCCGCGATATGAAGGCCGCATGAACCACGGGGAGGTAAGAAGATGCCTAAAAGAGGTAAAAATTACAAAGATGCTTTAAAGGAATACGATAAGGCGGAACTGTACGATGTGGAACAGGCTATGGAAATAGTCACAAAGACAGCGAAAGCAAAGTTTGATGAAACGGTTGAAGTTCATGTAAAGCTGGGCGTAGACGGAAGACATGCGGATCAGCAGGTAAGAGGAGCGATAGTACTCCCTCACGGAACAGGAAAGAGCAAGAAGGTGCTGGTATTTGCCAAGGGACCTAAGGCTACGGAGGCTGAGGAAGCCGGAGCTGATTTCGTCGGAGCAGAGGAAATGGCTCAGAAGATACAGAGCGAAAACTGGTTCGATTTTGATGTGGTAATAGCCACGCCTGACATGATGAGCGTCGTAGGACGTCTCGGTAAGATACTGGGTCCTAAGGGTCTCATGCCAAACCCTAAATCAGGTACGGTAACGATGGATGTTGCCAAGGCTATCGAAGACGTTAAGGCCGGTAAGGTAGAGTATCGTCTCGACAAGACCAACATCATACACACTCCTATAGGTAAGGCTTCATTCGGGAAGGAAAAGCTTTCCGACAACTTCAACGCGCTGCTGGGAGCCATTATAAAGGCCAAGCCTGCCGCTGCGAAGGGTCAGTATCTGAGAAGCGTTACAGTAGCTTCAACTATGGGACCGGGGATAAAGATCAACCCGATGAGACTCGGACAGATGTAAGTCCCTGAAAAACGGAAAAGAAAATAAACAACCGTAGACAGCGGGTGGAAATTTCCTTAATTTCCCGCCGAGGTACAATGTAAATATATTGGCCTTGCTGTTTTACGGCAGGGCCTTTTTATAGGGTACCGAAAAATATTCAGAAAGGAGAAGACTCGATAATGAAAGAAGCTTATAAGCAGAAGCAGGTCATCATAGACGAGATAAAAGACAAGTTTGAAAGAGCCGAAGCCGCGGTAGTTGTCGATTATATCGGGATAACGGTAGCGGAAGCTGACGCTATGAGAAAAAAGCTTCGCGAAGCGGAAGTGGATTACACCGTATACAAAAACACTCTCGTAAAGAGAGCCATCGCAGGTACGGAGTATGAGCCTCTCGGAGAGATCCTCGAAGGACCGAGCGGATTTGCTTTCAGCTACAGCGATGCAACGGCTCCGGCCAGAGTCATAAACGATTCCATAAAGGAATTCAAGAAAATGGAGTTCAAGGGCGGCTTTGTTGAGGGCGTGTACTACGACAAGGAAGGAATGGAGCAGATAGCCAAGATACCTTCAAGAGATGCCCTTATTTCCAAGTTTATGGGAAGCATCCAGTCGCCTGTTGCCAACTTTGCGAGAGTTATCGCTCAGATCGCGGAGCAGAAAGAACAGGAAGCGTAGGATCCGCAAGGGCGGTTCAAACCGCAGGAGCCTATTTGTTTGTTAAAAAATTTGAAAAGGAGAAAAGAAATGAACAAGGATCAAATCATAGAAGCTATAAAAGAGATGTCAGTTCTCGAGCTGAACGAGCTGGTTAAGGCTTGTGAAGAGGAATTCGGTGTATCGGCGGCAGCGGGCGTTGTAGTTGCGGCAGCAGACGGCGGAGCAGCAGGCGGCGGCGAAGAGCAGACTGAGTTCACAGTAGTCCTCAAGGAAGTTGGAGCTGAGAAGATCAAGGTCATAAAGGCTGTAAGAGAGATCACAGGTCTGGGACTGAAGGAAGCCAAGGAGCTGGTAGACGGAGCCCCTTCAAACGTAAAGGAAGGCTGCGAGAAGGCAGAAGCAGAAGGCTTCAAGGCTCAGCTGGAAGAGGTCGGAGCTGTTGTGGAGCTGAAATAGTTTCAAAATCTCATAATCAAAACGCAGGACGGCAGAGGTATTTTACTCTGCCGTTTTTTTATGTTTAAAATCCCATCTCAGTTAAATTTCACAAAAAAGTTCAATAAAATCTCCGTAAAAGTATTCAAAAGCTGTTTACTGAAAGTTAAAAATCATTTCATGGACACTTGATTGATTTAATACGACGAAGTGTGATAATCTTTTTTTGGAAATTTTCCTAAGAAAATCGAGAGGCAGGAATGGAATATGAGCAAATGGTATCATCAGAAGCATACGGTTGAGTTCTGCGAGTGTGATCCTTCAAAGACAGTCTACAATTCATACTATTTCATATGGTTTGAAAACGCCAGGTTTGCCATAGCTGAAGAAGCGGGGCTGTTTTCATATGTGGACGCTCTTTACAATGAGGATAAGAAGGACAGGATAATATTTCCAGTGCTTGAGGCGGAATGTAAATTTCTTCTTCCCATTCCTCTGGGAGCGAAACTCATAATACGCACAAAGCTTGAAAAACCAAAGCTGGCGCAAATGGTCTTCAGGCATGTGGTTACAGATGAAGAAAGCGGAGACGAGTACGCTTCAGCAACAACCACTGTAGGTATACTTTCAGAGAAGGCAGGCCTTCTCATAAATCTCGATGAAAAAATAAAAAGAGTGATCTACAACTATCTTGAAAGCTGAGGTGAAAAATGATAACAGGATTTGTTTTTCCGGGCCAGGGAGCTCAGAGCCCGGGTATGCTGCAGGCGCTTAGAGGATACGGAATAGAGGTGAGCTCCGTATTTGAGGCAGTATCGGAGGGATGCGGATTCGATGTTGAGGATTTCATAGAAAGATCAACAGGAGAAGCTCTCGGCAGGACAGAATACACACAGATAGTAATGTTCTCTGTAGATGTGGCATATTACAAGATAATAAAGGAAATGGGAATAGCACCGGCATGGGTGGCAGGCCACAGCCTTGGGCAGTACGCTGCGCTGGTGGCTTCGGGAGCTCTGGATCTTTATGAGACAAGCACTCTTCTCAAGGAAAGAAGCAGACTCATGAACGAGGTCAAAAGGCAGGGAAAGTTGTGTGCGGTTTCATCTGTGAAAATGGATACGGATGCCATAAGAGATCTGTGTGAGAAGATAAGAGCAAGAGAAGGCGGCTGCCTGGGTGCGGCTCTCTACAATTCCAAAAATCAAATGGTCGTGGGAGGCACGCCTGAGGCCGTAGGGGCTTTCTCCAGTCATCTGGAAGCAATGGAGTCCTATAAGGTAAAGATCCTGCCTGTGGGACAGGCATTTCATACGGCGATAATGGACGAGATGATGGAACAGTTTAAGGAACATATAGACAGCCTTACCGTAAAAAAGCCTGATGTTCCGGTAATATTAAACTGTACCGGCGGGCTTCTCGATATGGATGATTTTGAAAGGGAACTCAGATGTGAGATGCTCAGGCAGTGCAATCAGCCGGTTCAATGGGTAAAGACAATGGAGACCATGGTGGAGCTCGGTACGAAAGCCATAATAGAGTTGGGCCCCGGACGCACTCTGTGCGGATTTATGAAAAATGCCGCAAGGAGTGTCAAAGCATATCATGCTGAGGACAGAAAGAGCATCGAGAAGTTGGCAAAGGCAGTATAGGAAAGGTGTGTCATGTGGAATTTGTTTGAAGAAGGAAGTACAGCACTGGTAACGGGAGGTGCGAAAGGTATCGGCCGGGCCATAGCGCTTGAACTGGCGGAGCAGGGCGTAGATGTCGTTGTGAATTACAGGGGAAGCGCGGAAAAGGCGGAAAGCCTGAAAGAGGAAATAGAGCGCATGGGCAGGAGAGCTCTTGCCATTCAGGCGGATATCCGAAAAGCAGAAGATGTAAAGAAGCTTTTCAGAGAAATAAAAAAGGAATTCAAAAGACTCGATATGCTTGTAAATAATGCGGGAGTAATAAAGGACGGCTACCTGATCATGATGAGCGAAGAAAGCTTCATGTCTGTTGTGGAGACAAATCTCGCAGGATGTTTCAGGGTCACTCAGCAGGCGCTGCAGATGATGTGTACAGCTAAAAAAGGAACCATAGTTAATATAGCCTCTACAAGCGGCATATCAGGACAGGAGGGACAGGCAAATTATTCTGCCTCAAAGGGAGGTATAATCGCCTTTTCAAAGGCTGTTGCCAAAGAGTATGCAAAATACGGGATAAGGTGCAATGCAGTGGCTCCGGGATTTATAGAAACAGACATGACAGCGGCTAAAGGCAGGGGAGAATCCCTCAAGGACAAATACATGGATCTGATACCGCTGGGCAGGTTCGGAAAGCCGGAAGAGGTGGCGAGTGCAGCTGCATTCCTGCTTTCACCACGCTCAAGTTATATAACAGGTAAGGTACTGACCGTTGACGGAGGCCTTATAGGCTGATTGATTATATTGATTTAAGACAGGAGAAAAAACATGAGAGAAGAATTGTTCAACCAGGCAAAAGAGAGAGAAGAGCTTTGCGGCGATGTAAAAAAAATGATGGTGGATCAGCTGGATCTTGAAATGGATCCCGATTTCATAACGAATGATCAACCGATATTCGGAAGGGGGCTGGAGCTGGACTCAATAGATGCTCTGGAACTGGCAGTAGGCATATTCGATAAATTCGGGGTGTCTGTAACAGATGACAATACTACCATATTCAGCTCAGTGAATACCATATCGGATTATATCGAAAAGCAGAAGAGAGAAGAAGAGGAATAGTTATATGGAATTCGACATAAAGGATATATGCAGCATGCTGCCGCACAGGTATCCGTTCCTGCTGGTCGATAAGGTACCGGAATGCGAGCCCGGGACACATGCTGTCGGAATAAAAAACGTAACTGTGAACGAGCCTTATTTCCAGGGGCATTTTCCCTCAGAGCCGATAGTTCCCGGAGTACTTCTTACGGAGACCATAGCGCAGGTAACTGCCATAATGTACGGATCAGCATTCCTTGAAAAGCTGAGGAGCGAAGAGGGCGCAGACATGTCTCCGGAGGAAAGAGCAAGAGCCATAGCAGAGCATGTGGGATATCTGGCCGAGATAAAATCAATGAAATTCAAAAAGACTGTTCACCCGGGAGATGTCATGAAGGTTGAGGTATGGAAAAAGGCTTCATTTGCCACACTGTCGTTTATCGAGGCAAGGATATCTGTGGATGGCAGCATTGTGGCCGAAGGAAAGATAGCGGTATCGGAAAAGCCGTAAATGACGGGAAATGAGAGGAAAAAATGGAAAGCATAATAAAAGTGGAAAACCTTAGGAAAAATTATGGATCTGTCCAGGCAGTGAAGGGAATATCATTCCGGGTGGAGAAAGGGAGTCTTTTTGCCTTCCTGGGAACGAACGGCGCGGGAAAATCAACTACCATAAATATTCTTTCCACACTTTTGAAAATGGATGGTGGGAAGGTGACCATAAACGGTATGGATATGGGAAAGCATGATCAGCAGATAAGAAAAGACATAGGAATAGTATTCCAGAACGGTGTGCTGGACAATCTCCTTTCGGTAAAAGAAAACCTGATGGTAAGAGGATCGTTCTACGGAATCGAAAAGAACACCCTTCGTGAGAGGATAGAAAAAGCGATCGATATCACGGAGTGCCATGACTTCCTGAACAGAAAGTACGGAAAGCTTTCCGGAGGACAGAAGAGAAGAGCCGATATAGCAAGAGCGCTCATACATCAGCCTAAGATTCTCTTCCTTGACGAGCCGACTACAGGACTTGATCCAAAGACGAGGCAGGCTATATGGAAGGCCATAGAAAAGATGCAGAAGGAATATAAGATGACGGTATTTCTTACTACTCATTACATGGAGGAGGCAGCGAACGCCGATCTTATAAACATAATAAACAACGGTGAGATAATAGCTGCGGGAACGCCTCATCAGCTCAAGGAAAAGTACACATATGATGTGCTCAGGATATACGAGCCTAATGATGATATAAGGACATACATTGAAAGAGAAAACAAAGAGCACAAACTGGAGAAGAACGTTCTCAATGTTGTTATAAGATCAGCCGAGGAAGCTATAGGAATATTGACGGATATCAGAAATGACGTCAGATCCTTTGAAGTTATCCACGGAAACATGGACGATGTTTTTCTTAACGCCGTCAATGCCAGCAAGGAGGGGTAAAATGATAGGAAAATTGATAAGCCGCAATATGAAGCTTTATTTCAGAGACAGGATGGCAGTGTTCTTTTCTTTACTGTCGGTTCTGATAGTAATCGCCCTGTATGTGCTCTTTCTCGCATCGCTTCAGGTGGATGATGTAAATGAAAAGCTGGGCGGGAGCGTGAGCGAGGATGCTATATCGTACCTTATAAACTCATGGATACTGGCAGGGCTTCTGTCTATAACATGCGTAACCAGCACACTGGGAGCTTTCGGATCGTTTGTGAACGACAGGGAGAAGAAAATAATAATGGATTTTAAAAGCGCGCCTATTTCCTACGGAGCTTATCCTGTGGCAAGCGCGGCCTCATCTTTCGTAGTGGGGACAGTTATAAGCATTCTGACATTTATAATATACACGATATATATCTATATGGACACAGGCTACGTATTTTCCCGGGAGGAGATGATAAAGTGCCTGGGAATGATACTGTTCTCGGTACTTATGAGCTCAGCCCTTATGGGGTTTATGGTGACATTTTTCAGCACCAGCAGCGCCTTTTCCTCCGCAAGCCTGATAATAGGTACGGTGATAGGATTTCTCAATGCCGTGTACGTTCCAATGGGTTCGCTTCCGAATCAGGTTCAGACAGTGTTAAACTGTCTGCCGTTCGGGCATATAGCGTCTCTTTTCAGAAGAGTACTGATGGTCGATTCAATAGATACATGCTTTGAGGGAGCGCCGGGATCGGTTATAGAGGATTACAAGGAAACATATGCTGTTGAGCTTTCATGGGGAGGCAGCGATATAGAGGTGAGTACATCTCTCATATTCATAGGAGCGGTGTTTATAGCTGCCCTGCTGCTTATGTTCTTCAATTATTCAAGAAAGAGGGACGAAATTTAGATCGAATAATTTAGATCGGATATTGTAAAACAAAAGGAGAGAAAAAATGATGACAAGTGTTTTGACGGGGATCAGGGAAACGGGACTGTTTGAGGAAATAGGAGGCTGCAGCGTTTTAAGGACAGCCGGAGATGCAGAAGGTGAATACAGAGCCTTAAGAGAAGGTGCCATGTTCTACGACTGCAGTGCGTACGGCTTCTGCAAAGTGGAAGGCGAAGGCGCTGACCGATTGCTGGAAAAGCTTGCTACGAAAGATATACAGTATTTGAATGAAGGAAATATAAGCGAATGCTATTTTCTCGATGAGGAAGCCTCTGTAGTGGGAAGTGTGTTCATCCTCAGAAGGGAAAATGATTTCGTGATTATAGCTCCGTGGGAGCACGCTGAGGCAGTGAAGAGATGGCTGAGCAGCTGCGATACGGAAGGAGATGCAAAGATAACCGATATGAGCGGGACTGTAGCGGCATTGACCATTGAAGGACCTGAATCGTGGAAAGCGGTGCAGGACATACTGGATACTGATGTTACGGGAATAGGATTAAGATCATCGGAGACTCTGGAATGGAACGGCGAAGAAATAACGCTGATGAGGATAGGAAGAACCAGTGAGTACGGATATGTCATAATGGCTTCTGTTGAAAAAGCCAAGGAGATATACGAGGCGACAGGAAATAAGCAGTGGGATTTTCCTGTGAGAGAAGGCGGACTTGACACACTGGAGCTGGCTATGCTGGAAGTACATCAGCCTAACTTTATAAGAGAGACCCCGGAATTCGGAAATGTATTTGAGCTGGCTCAGCAGTGGTACATACAGTATGACAAAGAGGATTATACGGGACACGAAAAGCTCATGGAAATATTTGAAAAAGGCATAAGGCGGGGTGCGGTAGGATTTTCATCGGAAAACGACTGCGGACTGGAGCCCGGAAGTGAAGTGAAAGCAGCAGGGGAGGTTATCGGCAGAGTTGTATACGGAATGTATTCATACGGGCTTGATAAGTTCCTTGGGATAGCCGTACTGGACAGCCCATACGGTCAGGCGGGCCTGGAGCTTGAAGCCGTGGGAACGGAAGGAGCTGTGAATATAAGCACATTGTCAGGACCTTTCATAAGGCCGCTCAGCTGGGACAAAAAGATGGAGTAAAAGAGGCGTTTGGGGAGAAAATCGATGAATAAAAGGAAGAAGCAGATAGTCATAACCGGTTGCGGGATGATATCGGCCTGCGGTATGGATCTTGAGGAGAACAGCGAAAATGTATTCGCTGGGCGTACAGGCATAAAGAACGGGGAGTTTCGATACAGGGACGGTATAAGGAATTCCGCCAGCGGCATAATAGAGGAGGAGCTCCCGTATGTG
Source organism: Bacillota bacterium (assembly GCA_963929955.1). Taxonomy (GTDB): domain Bacteria; phylum Bacillota; class Clostridia; order Peptostreptococcales; family Anaerovoracaceae; genus Lentihominibacter. Next base: position 1,298 of record CAWVKQ010000077.1, on the reverse strand, counting down.
GATTTCTTCCGGGAAAAGGGAATCCATGAAGACAGGGCTGCGCATCTTGCGCTTATAGCAGCGGAAGAGTGCGTGAAGAGCGGGGAGTTTTCAGACGGTGAAGATGATCCGCTCAGGATAGGTGTAATAATAGGAACGTCTCTCGGAGGGATGCGGAGCGGAGATGTTTTCCATACACAGTGGATAGAAAACGGAATAGAAAATGCCGACAGGGAAATGCTCAGGCAATATCCTCTTCACGCAGTATCGGATATAGTAGCTATGAAATACGGATGGAAGGGAGCAAGGGCAATAATATCCACAGCCTGCTCTTCGGGAGCCAATGCCGTTGGGCTTGCCGCCGATCTTATTGAAAGCGGAATATGCGATGTGGCTCTCGCGGGAGGAGTAGATCCTATTTCAAGATTTTCTTTCGCAGGCTTTACGTCTCTGCAGGCAATAGACGGGGAAGCGTGCCGTCCGTACAGCGGAAGTACGGGAATAAACCTGGGAGAGGGAGCGGCGTTTTTCCTTCTTGAAAGCGATGAACATGCGAAGCTCAGGGGCGCCGCAATAATGGGAGAGGTGAGAGGGTACGGCATATCGGCTGACGCTTACCATGCCACAGCCCCTGACATGGAGGGCAGGGGAGCCGTAAGAGCCATGGACTCTGCCATGAAAAACGGCGGCTGTGATAAGTCGCAGCTTTCATATATAAACGGTCACGGAACAGGGACTCCTTCAAACGACAATGCCGAGAAAAGAGCATGGAAGGCCTTTACAAGAGAAGGAGTACCGGTACCGATGATAAGCAACAAAGCGGCGCTCGGGCACTGCATGGGAGCTGCGGGAGCTGTAGAGATGGCATTGTCACTGATGTCTATACAGAGAAACCAGATACCTCCTACGGTGAATTTTGCGCCGGAGACAAAGGATGAAGGGATAGATTTTGTAGCGAACAGCGCAAGAGATGCTGAGGTAAAAAACGTTCTTTCCAATTCATTTGCCTTTGGGGGAAATAACTGCTCTGTGTTGATCTCCGGGTATGAAAAACGCGAAACAGAGGAAATAAGAAGAGAAGAAATAGTAATAACAGGTATCGGATGCGTAGGAGCCGGAGGCTCTTCGGTAGATGAGCTGTTTGAGACTTTCAGAACAGGAAAAAGCTGGATAGGGAAGATAAACTGTGAAGGTAAAGACTATGAGTCGGCCTGGGCGGGCATCATGCCGGATGTGGACTTTAAAAAGCATATACCGGGACGGGTGCTGAGGAGGATAGATCAGGTAACAAGACTGGCCATGACAAGCGGGAAGGAAGC
>CAWVKQ010000076.1:0-4284 GCA_963929955.1 Bacillota bacterium | reverse complement strand
TTCTCTTCTCTTTTTTCTTACAGCCTTTTTTACAGCTTTAGCCATATCATCCTACCTCCTTTACTTCTTCTTTCTTCCTACGGTCTTCTTAGGACCTTTTCTTGTTCTGGCGTTTGTCTTGGTCTTCTGTCCTCTTACAGGCAGTCCTCTTCTGTGTCTGATGCCTCTGTAGCATCCGATCTCCATGAGTCTCTTGATGTTCATGTTGACATCTCTTCTCAGGTCACCCTCAACCATGTATTCGGCTTCTATGACCTTTCTTATCTTACCTGCCTCTTCCTCTGTGAGATCCTTGACTCTGGTGTCTGGATTTATCCCGGTCTTTTCCAGGATCTTTCTTGAAGATGTCCAGCCTATTCCGTAGATATAGGTAAGACCTGCTTCGATTCTTTTTTCATTTGGTAAGTCTACACCGGCTATACGAGCCATATTTTCCTCCTGTTCCCATCTTCCGTCACCTCTCTCGCCGATATCTCATCGGCAGATAGTAATATAAACGGGATGTTCTTTATACTATACCTTTCAACATGTCATTGACATATTTTTCATACTCAGCCCTGCTTCTGCTTATGCTTAGGGTTTTCACAGATAACCATTACTTTCCCTTTTCTCTTTATTACCTTGCATTTTTCGCAGATAGGCTTTACGGAAGCTCTTACTTTCATTTTAATCCTCCTCTCTCGCTCTGCGCTTTTGTTCAAGCCTTGCCTCTCCAGGTGATCCTTCCCCTGGTAAGGTCATAAGGTGAAAGCTCCACCTTTACCTTGTCTCCGGGTATTATCCTTATATAATTTGTCCTTATCTTTCCTGAAACATGGGCAAGAACCTTATGTCCAGTTTCAAGCTCTACGATAAACATCGCGTTTGGCTGTGCCTCTATCACTTTGCCTTCCGCCTCTATGACGTCCTTCTTTGCCATTTCTAACACCTCGCTTCAGTAAGCTAATGTGAGCAGTTCCGGCTCACCGTCCGTTATAACTACAGTATTCTCGTAATGAGCTGACAGTTTTCCGTCCAGTGTGACTACCGTCCAGTCATTGGAGAGAGTCCTTACATCATAACCGCCCTCGCATATCATGGGCTCTATGGCGAATACCATACCCTTTGCGAGTCTCGGTCCCCTTCCCGGCCTGCCGTAGTTGGGGATCTGCGGTTCCTCATGCATGTTCTGTCCCACGCCGTGGCCGACAAAATCTCTTATCACCGAAAATCCTTCGCTCTCAGCCTTGACCTGGACAGCGTGGGATATGTCAGACAGCCTGTATCCCACTTTGCAGAATTCGATCCCGGCAAAGAAGCTTTCTCTCGTAACATCTATGAGCTTCTGCGCCTTTTCGCTTATCCTGCCTACCGGGTAGGTTCTGGCCGCGTCGCTTACATAGCCTTTGTAGGTGGATCCCACATCTACGCTAACTATGTCTCCTTCCTTCAGTATCCTGTTTTTGTCAGGTATACCGTGGACCACTTCCTCGTTTATGGAGACGCATGCGCTGGCGGGAAATCCTCCGTAGCCCTTAAAGGTGGGGATCATTCCCCTTTCTCTTATGGTCTCTTCTACGAATCTGTCTATGTCCGCCGTGGACATGCCCGGTTTTATGAGTTTCTCAAGTTCTTTAAGTATGAAGGCCGTAACTCTTCCCGACTCTCTCATCAGATCTATTTCGTCATCGGATTTAATAATGATCATACTTACTCACCCAGCACGCTTACTATAGTGTTAAACACGTTTTCCAGGCCTATTGTTCCATCGATATGAGCGATATTCCCGGCCTTTTCATAATAATCTATAAGAGGCTTTGTTTCCTTGTTATAAACTTCGATCCTGTTGGCCGCTGTCTCTTCGTTGTCGTCCTTCCTCTGCTCCAGCTCACCTCCGCACACATCACAGATGCCTTCCTTTTTAGGAGGGATATTCACCACATGATAGGAAGCGCCGCACTTCTTGCAAACTCTTCTGCCTGTGAGCCTTACCATGAGCTCTTCCTTATCAACGTCGATATCAAGGACGTGATCTATCTTCTCTCCGCGGGATGCGAGGAATTCGTCCAGCTTTTCCGCCTGGAATACCGTTCTTGGGAACCCGTCCAGAAGAAAACCGTTTTTGCAGTCATCCGCCTTGAGTCTGTCTGTGGCTATTTCCACCACCAGCTCATCGGGAACAAGCTCTCCTCTGTTCATGTATTCCTGAGCCTTTTTCCCCAGCTCTGTGCCTTCTTTTATATTCTTTCTGAATATATCTCCCGTCGAGATATGAGGAATATGGTATTTCTCAATTATCTTGGCAGCCTGGGTGCCTTTCCCTGCGCCCGGAGGGCCTAACAGTATCAGATTCATATTCTACCTCCATCAGATCTGTGTAATCACCGCCGTGATCCTTATTTCAGGAATCCCTGATAGTTTCTCATCACCATTTGATTCTCAAGCTGTTTCATCGTATCAAGAGCAACGCCCACAGCTATGAGCAGAGATGTTCCTCCAAAGTGGAAGTTGAGGCCTCCAAGCTGGCTCACTATGGTCGGCAGTATCGCTACAGCCGCCAGGAACAGCGCTCCTACAAATGTGATTCTCGTCATTACCTTGTTTAAATATTCAACGGTCGCTTTTCCCGGCCTTATGCCCGGGATAAATCCTCCGTTGGCCTTCATATTCTGCGCCACTTCAAGAGGGTTGAATGTTACGGATGTATAGAAGTAGGTGAAGAATATTATCAGTATTACATTGAAAACCGCATATACCCATACTCCCGGAGATCCCATAGGCGACAGCCATTTCTCTATCCAGGCCGCCACTCCACTGTCCGTATCCATAAAGTATGTTATGGTCAGCGGGAACTGTAGGAACGACATGGCGAATATTACAGGTATTACTCCGGCCTGATTCACCTTGAGAGGTATATGGGTGGCCTGCCCGCCGTACATCTTTCTTCCTACCACTCGCTTGGCGTACTGTACCGGTATCCTTCTCTGCCCCTGCTGTATCTCTATGATACCTACTATTACCAGAATGCAGAAAATGAGGAACAGTATCAGAGTGACCACACTCATCGTCCCGTCCTGTACTCTGATCCATATCTCCTCAACAGCTGCCGGAAGTCTTGATATTATGCCGGCAAATATTATGAGGGATATACCGTTTCCTATACCGTGTTCGTTAATCTGTTCTCCCAGCCACATGAGGAATGAAGTACCTGCCGTAAGCACCAGCACTATGACCGTTACCGAGAAAACGTCCGTGCTTATGAGAGCCTGCCTGAAAAGTCCCACGGACACTCCTATGGCCTGGACTATAGCCAGCAGCACCGTAAGGTATCGTGTATACTGGGCTATCTTTTTTCGCCCTTCCGTACCTTCCTTTGCCAGCCTCTCCAGAGAAGGGATCGCTATGGTCAGGAGCTGGAATATTATAGTCGCTGTTATATACGGCGTTATGCTCAGCGCAAAAATCGTAAACTGGCTGAATGCTCCGCCCGAAAACAGATTAAACAGAGCAAAAAGTCCTGTTTCACTGTCAAAGGCCTGAGCCAGTACTTCCCTGTCTATTCCCGGTACAGGTATCTGGGATCCTATCCTGAAGATGAACAGCATCGCCAGCGTGAAAATTATCTTTTTCCTTATATCCGGAATGTTCCAGGCCTTTGCGACTGTCCTGAGCATTTCCATCAGATCACCTCTGCCTTTCCTCCGGCAGATTCTATTTTTTCCACTGCGGTCTTGCTGAACTTATGAGCCTGAACAGTCAGGTTCTTCTCCAGCTTTCCATTGCCAAGAATCTTTATGCCGTCCTTTACCTGCTTGGCCATGCCCGCTTCCTTGAGGAGCTGTGGCGTTACCACTGTTCCGTCCTCAAATCTGTTGAGATCCTCAACATTGAAGCATGTGTATTCCGTTGCCCATATATTGGTGAATCCTCTTTTCGGGATCCTTCTGTAAAGAGGCATCTGACCGCCTTCAAATCCCGGTCTTACTCCGCCGCCGCTTCTTGATTTCTGGCCGTTCATACCTCTTCCGGCAGTTGTTCCCTGTCCGGTAGCAGTACCGCGGCCTTTTCTCTTTGGCGCTTTTGTGGCGCCGGGAACCGCTTTCAGTTCATGGAGTTTCATTATGTCCTGCACCTCCCGTCTACAGTTCTTCTACAGTCAGAAGATGCGACACTTTATTTACAGCTCCCCTGGTAACGGGAGAGTCTACGAGCTCTACTGACTGGTGCATCTTTCTGAGTCCTAACGCTTCTACAACTTTTCTCTGCTTTGGGGAAGCGCCAATAACACTTTTCGTCAATGTGACT
>CAWVKQ010000075.1:0-16963 GCA_963929955.1 Bacillota bacterium | reverse complement strand
CTGCTGCAGCGTTGTTGTGATAGCTGCTGTCAGAGTCGTCTTACCGTGGTCTACGTGACCTATGGTTCCGATATTGATATGCGGCTTTGTTCTTTCGAATTTCTGTTTTGCCATTTTAATTCTCCTTTCAGTGAACCGCACCGCGGTTCTGTATCCACTGCACAGAGCTTGCGAAAAGCCTGTGCTTTCTTTTTACACAGTCCTCTAAAAAGATTACTTGTTTATAGATTCTATCAGACTGTCAGGCAGCTTCTCAAAGTGGTCGAACTGCATAACGTACACGCCTCTTCCCTGTGTTCTTGAGCGCAGGTCCGTAGCGTATCCGAACATCTCCGAAAGAGGTACATATCCTCTTACGGCAACTGCTCCGTTGTTCATGTCAGAGCCTTCTATCCTTCCTCTCCTGGAGCTTATATCTCCTATAACGTCTCCCATATACTCTTCAGGAACCGTTACCTCTACCTTGAATATAGGCTCAAGAAGCACTGGATTGGCTTTTTTCGCCGCCTCTCTGAACGCCATGGAGGCTGCTATTTTAAATGCCATTTCCGATGAATCCACTTCATGGTATGAACCATCGTAAAGCTCAACGCCTACGTCCACTACCTGATAACCGGCTACAGGGCCTGTCTGCATGGCCTCTTTGATACCCTCCTCGATCTTCGGGATATATTCCTTAGGAATAGCTCCGCCAACGATGGAGTTTTTGAATTCAAAGCCTTCTCCCGGCTCTCTAGGGTATATCTTTATCTTTACATGGCCGTACTGTCCGCGTCCGCCTGACTGCTTGGCGTATTTATGATCCACGTCAGCAGCCGAAGTGATGGTCTCCTTATATGAAACCTGCGGCTTGCCTACGTTGGCCTCAACCTTGAACTCCCTGAGAAGTCTGTCAACTATGATCTCAAGGTGAAGCTCACCCATTCCGGCTATTATTGTCTGACCCGTATCCTCATTGGTATAAGTCTTGAACGTAGGGTCCTCTTCCGCAAGCTTTGCGAGAGCTATGCCCATCTTTTCCTGTCCGGCCTTTGTCTTGGGCTCTATGGCTATCTCTATTACCGGATCAGGGAATTCCATGGATTCCAGGATTATCTCCTTCTTCTCGTCGCAGAGAGTATCTCCCGTTGTCGTAACTTTAAGTCCTACTGCTGCCGCGATGTCGCCGGAGTATACCATTTCGATATCCTCTCTCTTATTGGCGTGCATCTGGAGGATCCTTCCGATCCTCTCTTTTTTATCCTTTGTGGAATTATATACATATGATCCCGACTCGAGAGTACCTGAGTACACTCTGAAAAACGCCAGCTTTCCCACAAAAGGATCCGCCATGATCTTAAAGGCGAGAGCTGAAAAAGGCCCCTTATCGTCAGCAGGTCTCTCCTCTTCCTTGCCTGTCTTCGGATTAATGCCTTTTATCGGCGGTATATCCAACGGTGACGGCATGTAATCCACCACCGCATCCAGCATCATCTGAACGCCCTTGTTTCTGTAGGCGCTCCCGCATGTTACCGGGATCATCTCCCCTGCTATGGTGGCTGATCTTATTACCTTCTTTATCTCGCTCTTACTGATCTCTTCGCCTTCCAGGAACTTCATCATCAGCTCTTCATCAAGCTCTGATACTGATTCCACCAGCTTTTCCCTCCAGCTCTCAGCTTCAGCTTTCAGCTCGTCAGGTATATCCGTGATCTCGAATTCCCTCCCCAGATCATCTTTGTATATTTCGGCTTTCATCTCTACCAGGTCGATGATCCCTACGAACGTATCCTCTCTGCCTATAGGCAGCTGGATGGGAACGGCGTTTGCTTTCAGCCTGTCCTTGACCATATCTACGACACGATAGAAATCCGCGCCCAGGATATCCATTTTGTTTACAAATATCATTCGCGGAACGCCGTACTTTTCGGCCTGTCTCCAGACTGTTTCCGACTGAGGCTCGACCCCTCCCTTGGCGCACAGAACCGTTACGGCTCCGTCAAGAACTCTCAGGGAACGCTCTACCTCTACTGTAAAGTCCACGTGTCCCGGCGTGTCTATGATATTTATCCTTGTATCTTTCCACTGGGCTGTAGTAGCAGCAGAGGTAATAGTAATGCCACGCTCCTGTTCCTGCTCCATCCAGTCCATGGTAGCCGCGCCTTCGTGTGTCTCTCCCAACTTATGGGTCCTGCCTGTATAAAACAGAATTCTTTCTGTGGTCGTTGTTTTTCCGGCATCTATATGAGCCATGATGCCTATATTCCTTGTCTTTTCTAACGGAAAACTTCTGTTCGGCATATTATCCTCCTTTCTGCTTTTTTTATTATTGCGTCAAGCAGCATCCTTTACCACCTGTAGTGAGCAAAGGCCTTGTTTGCTTCCGCCATCTTGTGAGTATCTTCTTTTCTCTTTACGGATGCTCCTGTATTGTTTGAAGCATCTATAAGCTCTTTTGCCAGTCTTTCGGACATGGTCTTTTCACCTCTGCCTCTCGTGTACATGGTGAGCCATCTGAGACCCAGCGTCTGGCGTCTTTCAGGTCTTACTTCGATAGGTACCTGGTAGTTGGCGCCGCCCACACGTCTGGCCTTTACCTCAAGAACCGGCATGATGTTATTCATGGCTTTCTCGAATACTTCCAGAGGTTCTTCACCCGTCATGTCCTTCACCTTCTCAAAGGCATCGTAGACAATCTTCTGAGCTACTCCCTTTTTCCCGTCCAGCATTATGCTGTTTATAAGCTTTGCCACAACAACGCTTCCGTATACGGGATCCGGAAGTACTTCACGCTTTGGTACATTTCCTTTTCTTGGCACTGCTCTTCCCTCCTTGTTAAATCTACAGTCGGTACTCGAAAACGGCTGTCCAGTCTGATGAACGACCCCGACCTCCGCCTCCGTGGCGCCCTAATGAATATATTCCCGCCGAATCAAAGCTTTACCCTGAAGGGCACAAGCGGGCGGTCCATTCTCCGCGGTAAATCGCCCCGCGCTGAAGCGCTGCGATTCTCGCGTCTGAACCGCGCGCCGAATCAAAGCTTCGGGCGGTTCATAAAAGGGCACTTAGAATTTACCGATTACTACTTCTTAGGCCTTTTTGCTCCGTACTTGGATCTGGCCTGCTTTCTGTCAGCCACACCAGCCGTATCCAGTGTGCCCCTTACGATGTGGTATCTTACACCAGGGAGGTCCTTTACTCTGCCGCCTCTGATAAGTACAACGCTGTGCTCCTGAAGGTTGTGACCTATGCCGGGGATATACGCTGTTACCTCGATACCGTTCGTAAGGCGAACTCTGGCTACCTTTCTCAAAGCCGAATTAGGCTTCTTAGGAGTAACCGTCTTTACCGAAGTGCAGACTCCTCTTTTCTGCGGCGAGTTTACATCCGTCGCAACTCTTCTGAGGGAATTCATTCCCTTGCCAAGAGCCGGAGCCGTAGACTTCTTTTCACTGCTGGTTCTGCCTTGACGTACTAATTGGTTAATTGTAGGCATCCTTTTTCTCCTTTCTTCACAAGTTGCCTTTGGACCGCTAAAGCCCAAAGGCAACCATAATTTTATCACGTTTTTTATTGTAATGTCAACGTTTTTGATTATAATGACGACGTTTTTGATCGCGGCGCTAGTTCAGCTGTTCGCTTACATCGTCGGCAAACCCGGCGCCTTCCGTCTCTGCCGCGAACTCTTCCGCAGCTGCCATATCGTCGCCGGTACCCATGGCGGGAACGACCTCTTCCATGCCTTCTGTCATCTCGTCGTTCTCAGCTTCCATTTCAAGCTCCCTCTGCATCTCTCTGTATGCCTCTATGAGCGCTGTATTCACGCCGTAATCAAGCTCTATGGATCTGTACTTCTTCATTCCCGTTCCCGCAGGGATCAGCTTTCCGATGATGACGTTTTCCTTGAGACCCTGCAGCCTGTCGTTCTTGCCCTTTATCGCTGCATCCGTGAGAACCCTTGTCGTCTCCTGGAATGATGCTGCCGAAAGGAATGAATTTGTAGCAAGCGAAGCCTTTGTTATTCCAAGAAGCAGTCTTTCCGCCTCAGCAGGCTTCTTTCCTTCTTCAATGGCTTTTTCGTTGGCTTCTTCGATCTCCACCTTGCTGTACTGTCCGCCAGGCAGAAGACCTGTGTCTCCCGGATCGTTTACCTTCATCTTTGAAAGCATCTGTCCCACGATAACTTCTATGTGCTTGTCGTTTATATCTACACCCTGCTGCTTGTAAACTCTCTGAACTTCCTTCAGCAGGTACTGATAAACTCCCTCTACTCCGTTGAGTCTCAGTATATCCTTAGGATCGAGAGGTCCGCGGGTTATATTGTCCCCGGCCAGTACGTAGTCTCCTTCCGATACGCATATCCTGGCTCCGTAAGGGACCTCGTAGACGTTTTCCTCTTCTCCTCTTATCTTAACCTCGGTCTTGTTGTCTCCCGTAGGCTCTATGGAAACCACCGTACCGTCGGCTTCGCAGATAACCGCAAGGCCCTTTGGCTTTCTGGCTTCGAAAAGCTCCTCTACTCTAGGCAGACCGTGGGTTATGTCGGAACCTGCCACACCGCCTGTATGGAATGTTCTCATGGTGAGCTGCGTACCCGGCTCGCCTATGGACTGAGCCGCCGTTATACCTACTGCCTCGCCTATGTTTACGCTCTCCCCCGTTGCCAGGTTTCTTCCGTAGCACTTGGCGCAGACTCCCGACTTGCTGTGACACGTCATTACGGATCTTATGGCGACCGACTCTATTCCCGCAGCCTCTATGGCATCCGCTGCTTCCTCGCTTATCTCGCAGTCCTGTTCAACGATTATCTCGCCCGTCTCAGGATGGCGCACATCGAGAAGAGCCGTCCTTCCGATTATACGATCCTTGAGCTTTTCTATGACCTCTTTACCGTCTGTAAAGGCCTTTACTTCTATACCTTCATCTGTGCCGCAGTCGTCTTCCATCACTATGACGTTATGGGAAACATCAACGAGCCTTCTGGTAAGATATCCCGAGTCAGCGGTTCTGAGAGCCGTATCCGCAAGACCTTTTCTTGCTCCGTTCGTCGATATGAAGTATTCCAGTACGGAAAGACCTTCTCTGAAGTTCGCCTTGATCGGAACCTCTACGGTCTTACCGGTAGCGTTGGCCATGAGTCCTCTCATTCCGCCTATCTGTCTTATCTGGTTCTTGCTTCCTCTTGCTCCCGAGTGAGCCATTATGAACAGATTGTTGAGAGAATCCAGGGAATCCATCAGCGCGTCCGAAACGTCGTCTGTGGCCTTGTTCCATATCTTTATTACTTCCTCGTATCTTTCCTTGTCGGATACGAGACCTCTCCTGTAAGCCTTTTCGTATTTATCTACGAGCTTTTCAGCCTCGTCTATTATCTCCTGCTTCTTTTCAGGTATTTCCATATCGGAAATGCTTATGGTTATCGCCGCTATGGTGGAATAATGGAATCCCATATCCTTTATGGCATCCAGCATTATTGCCGTCTCGGTGTTTCCGTGGATCCTGTAGCATCTGTCGATGATCTCTCCCAGCTTCTTCTTATCGCAGAGGAAATTTATTTCGAGGGAATACGGGTCAGCCTCTCTGTCCTCGACATATCCCAGATCCTGAGGTATCTGCTGGTTGAATATGAATCTTCCTACGGTCGATTCCACCAGTTTGCCTCTTACGTCGTCCTCTCCGGCGTACATCCTCACCTTTACCTTGGCGTGTACACCTACCACTCCGTCCTGATATGCCATGAGCATTTCGGAGATATCTGTGAACACCTTTCCGTCGCCCTTCTCGCTAGGAGAAATTCTGTTCCCATCTTCCTGTCCCGGATGAGTCAGGTAATAGCTTCCCAGTATCATATCCTGTGTAGGCGTCGTTATAGGAGATCCGTCCTTTGGAGCCAGTATGTTGTTTACCGACAGCATGAGGAATCTGGCTTCCGCCTGAGCCTCTACCGAAAGAGGCACATGGACGGCCATCTGGTCTCCGTCAAAGTCGGCGTTGAAGGCGGTACATGCCAGCGGATGGAGCTTTATGGCCTTACCTTCCACCAGTACAGGCTCAAATGCCTGTATTCCCAGTCTGTGAAGGGTAGGGGCACGGTTGAGCATTACAGGATGCTCCTTTATTACTCCTTCCAGCACGTCCCAGACCTCAGGCCTTACCTTTTCCACCATTCTCTTGGCGCTCTTTATATTGTGCGCGTTGCCGTTCTCCACGAGCTTTTTCATTATGAAAGGCTTGAACAGCTCAAGAGCCATCTTCTTTGGAAGGCCGCACTGATAGAATTTAAGCTCAGGCCCTACTACGATTACGGAACGTCCCGAGTAGTCTACACGTTTTCCGAGAAGGTTCTGCCTGAATCTTCCCTGCTTTCCCTTGAGCATGTCTGAGAGGGATTTGAGCGGTCTCGATCCCGGACCTGTGACCGGTCTTCCTCTTCTTCCGTTATCTATAAGGGCGTCTACAGCCTCCTGCAGCATACGCTTTTCGTTTCTGACTATTATGTCCGGAGCGCCCAGTTCAAGAAGCCTGTTCAGTCTGTTGTTTCTGTTTATTACACGTCTGTAAAGATCGTTGAGATCCGATGTGGCGAACCTTCCTCCGTCAAGCTGCACCATAGGTCTGAGATCGGGAGGTATAACAGGTATTACCTCAAGCACCATCCATTCAGGTCTGTTCCCCGAAGCCCTGAGTGACTCTATGACCTCCAGTCTCCTCACGATCCTGACCTTCTTCTGCCCTGTGGCCGCCCTGAGCTTTTCCCTCAGCTCCTTTGAAAGCTCATCAAGATCTATATGTGTCAGAAGCTCTCTTATGGCCTCCGCTCCCATACCGGCCTTGAACCTGTTGGCCGGATTGTCTTTCGCTTCTCTGTACTGGTTTTCCGTAAGGACTTCTTTGTACGCAAATTCCGTATTGCCCGGATCGGTCACTATGAAGTTTGCAAAGTACAGTATCTTCTCAAGCGTCCTCGGCGATATGTCGAGAACAAGCCCCATTCTCGAAGGGATCCCCTTGAAATACCATATATGGGAAACAGGCGAGGCCAGCTTTATATGACCCATCCTTTCCCTTCGCACCTTGGCCTTCGTTACTTCGACTCCGCACTTGTCGCATACTATGCCCTTGTATCTTATCCTCTTGTATTTTCCGCAGTGGCATTCCCAGTCCTTTGTAGGTCCGAATATCCTCTCGCAGAAGAGGCCGTCCTTTTCAGGCTTGAGGGTTCTGTAATTGATGGTCTCCGGCTTCGTTACCTCGCCGTGTGACCAGCTCAGAATCTTTTCAGTGGATGCCAGCCCGATCTGCAGGGATTCAAAATTATTCAACTCATAATTATTATTATCGTTCATTGACCGCTTCCCCTTTCCTATATCTCATCAGCAGGCTCTTCTTCCGATCCTTCTTCGCCCCCGGCCTCATGACCGTCGTTCTCCTCAAAGGCGCTTTCTTCAGGCTCCGGATCGTCGTTATCGTCCTCGTATTCATCGAAGGCGATCACCACTTCTTCATCTGTATCCTCGTCCTCCATTTCATTTCCTTCTATTTCAACATCCACCATATCCTCTATGGCAGGGATGTCTTCCATCTCGCTTGTTTCCTTTATCTCTATTTCCCTGTTGTCTTCAGTCAGGACTTTGACGTCGAGACACAGGCTCTGCATCTCCTTTATGAGTACCTTGAATGACTCAGGGATGCCCGGCTCAGGGATGTTCTCTCCCTTCACTATTGCCTCATATGTCTTGACACGTCCGACTATATCGTCTGACTTAACCGTCAGTATCTCCTGAAGCGTGTAAGCGGCTCCGTATGCTTCCAGCGCCCAGACTTCCATCTCTCCGAAACGCTGACCGCCGAACTGGGCTTTTCCTCCCAGAGGCTGCTGAGTTACCAGCGAGTACGGGCCTGTGCTTCTGGCGTGTATCTTGTCGTCTACCAGATGGTGGAGCTTGAGCATGTACATGTATCCGACTGTGACCGGATTGTCAAAATACTCTCCCGTCCTTCCGTCTCTGAGCCACAGTTTTCCGCTCTCATCGTATCCGTTCTCACCGAGAAGCTGGATTATATCCTTTTCTCCCGCTCCGTCAAATACCGGTGTGGCTATATACCACCCCTTTGTCTTGGCGGCAAGTCCCAGATGCACCTCCAGTACCTGTCCTACGTTCATTCTTGAAGGAACACCCAGCGGATTGAGCATTACCTGCAGAGGCTGACCGTCCTCAAGGAACGGCATATCCTCTTCAGGGAGTATCCTTGAGATAACGCCCTTGTTCCCGTGTCTTCCGGCCATTTTGTCTCCTACGCTGATCTTTCTCTTTGTCGCTATATAGCATCGAACCAGCTTGTTGACGCCGGGAGGAAGCTCATCGCCGTTATCCCTTGAGAATATCTTCACATCGACAACGATTCCCGTTTCTCCGTGAGGAACCCTCAGAGACGTATCTCTTACCTCTCTGGCCTTTTCTCCGAATATGGCGCGAAGGAGCCTTTCCTCCGCTGTAAGCTCTGTCTCTCCCTTAGGCGTAACCTTGCCTACGAGTATATCGGACGAATTCACTTCGGCGCCTATCCTTATTATGCCTTCCTCATCAAGATCCTTTAGGGCATCCTCTCCCACGTTAGGTATGTCGCGTGTGATCTCCTCAGGACCCAGCTTCGTATCTCTGGCCTCTGCCTCATACTTTTCTATGTGTATGGATGTAAGGACATCGTCCATTATGAGTCTTTCATTCAGAACTATGGCGTCCTCGTAATTGTATCCTTCCCATGTCATAAAGCCTACGAGCAGATTCTTTCCGAGAGCGACCTCGCCGTTATCCGTGGAAGGTCCGTCGGCTATGACCTCTCCCTTGTCCACATGCTCTCCGTTTTTGACTATAGGCCTCTGATTTATGCATGTGCCCTGATTGGAGCGCTTGAATTTGAGAAGATTATACGAATCCTTGCCTTCTCCGTCGTCTCTCATCACCACTATCCTGTCGGCATCGACAAAATCGATGACGCCGGAATGCTTCGCTATTATCACGACTCCGGAATCCTTGGCCGCCTTATGCTCTATGCCGGTGCCCACTATAGGAGCTTCCGTAACGAGAAGCGGTACAGCCTGTCTCTGCATGTTGGAACCCATGAGAGCTCTGTTGGCGTCGTCGTTCTCAAGGAAAGGTATCATGGCTGTTGCCACGGACACTACCTGTTTAGGCGAAACGTCCATGTAATCCACTGCTTCTCTTGGGACCAGGTCTATGTCCCCGCCTTTTCCTCTTGCCGCGACTCTCATGTTGGCGAAGCGGCTCTCCGAATCAAGGGGCTCATTGGCCTGGGCTATTATCTTATCCTCTTCATCATCAGCGGTGAGATACTGTATCTCATCGGTAACGATCCCTGTCTCCTTATCTACGACTCTGTACGGAGTTTCTATGAATCCGTACTTGTTTATCTTTCCGTAGGTCGTAAGGGAACCTATAAGTCCTATATTAGGGCCTTCCGGCGTTTCTATCGGGCACATCCTTCCGTAATGGGAGTGATGTACGTCTCGCACCTCAAATCCCGCTCTCTCTCTTGAAAGTCCTCCTGGGCCCAGAGCCGAAAGCCTCCTCTTATGAGTCAGTTCTGCAAGAGGATTCGTCTGATCCATGAACTGCGACAGCTGAGAGCTTCCGAAAAACTCCTTGACAGCGGCAGTTACCGGTCTTATGTTCATAAGTCCCTGAGGAGTGACCTCAGCTATATCCTGGGTGGTCATCCTCTCCTTTATGGTCCTCTCCATCCTGGAAAGCCCGATCCTTATCTGGTTCTGCAGAAGCTCGCCTACGGATCTCAGTCTTCTGTTTCCGAGATGGTCTATATCGTCCGTATTGCCTATGCCGTAGTTGAGGTTCAGAAGATAGCTGACTGAAGCTATAACGTCAGCTATGAGTATATGCTTAGGAGAAAGCTCGTTCTTTCTCCTTCGAAGAGCTTCCCTGACCTCGTCCTGATTCTCGCTTTCCTGAAGTATCTCCATGAGCACCGGATAATACACCTTATCCGCTACATTGAGATCGGATATATCAAAATCCACATAGACATCTATGTCTACGAACCTGTTTCCTATTACCTTTGTGACCCTGGACTCATCTACAGGGCTCTTTGCCATGACGTATTCAACGCCTGCGTTCTCTATCTGTCTGGCCAGGGTCTTATCTATCATCTGATCCTTTTCAGCAAGGATCTCACCTGTGTTTGGATCTATTACATCGTCAGCCGCGACTACCCCCGCTATCCTGTTAAAAAGTCCCAGCTTCTTGTTGTATTTATATCTCCCTACCTTTGCCAGATCATACCTCTTAGGGTCAAAAAACATGGAATTGAAAAGAGACTGAGCGCTTTCAAGGGTAGGAGGTTCTCCCGGTCTCAGTTTCTTGTATATTTCCTTCAGGCCCTCTTCATAATTTGTAGCTGTGTCCTTTTCGAGAGTTTTAAGAAGCCTCGGTTCCTCTCCGAAGGTATCTATTATCTCCTGATTGCTTCCCATCCCCAGGGCACGCAGAAGAGTAGTCACAGGCTGTTTTCTCGTCCTGTCCACTCTTACTGAAATTATCTCGTTTGAATCCGTCTCGTATTCCAGCCACGCCCCTCTGTTCGGAATAACGGTTGTAAAGAACAGATTCTTTCCCGACTTGTCTATCTCCCTGTCATAGTAAGGACCGGGCGATCGCACGAGCTGAGTTACAACAACTCTTTCCGCGCCGTTATATATGAAGGTTCCCTTTTCGGTCATAAGCGGGAAGTCTCCCATGAACACTTCCTGCTCCTTGACCTCACCGGTCTCCTTGTTTACGAGTCTTACTTTTACTTTAAGGGGTGCTGCATATGTTACGTCTCTCTCCTTACATTCCTCCTGTTCGTACTTCGGAGGATCGGTAAGGGAGTAGTCCATGAATTCGAGGACAAGATTGTCCGCATAATCCTTTATAGGGGAAATGTCCTCAAAAACCTCACGAAGACCTTCCCTTACAAACCAGTCGTACGAATCGGTCTGTATCTGGATCAAGTTGGGCATTTCCGCCACTTCGTTGATCTTGGAAAAGGTCATTCGCTCCTTTTTACCTAATTTTATCGGTTTTGGCATAGTCATCACTCCTTATATGTTTAACAAACTACATTTGCAGGGCAGTTTATTATGATACCATATGCTTGTCAAACAGTCAAGAGTGAAATTAAAAACCCGTTGAATCAAAGTCATATCAGACCATCTCCGCCAGGCCCATGATATATCTTCCGTATTCAGAAGCACGCTTCCCGCTGCTCCAAAGAGCCAGATCCGCACAGCCGATGAAACCCCTTCTGTATGCCGCCTCCTCTATGCATCCCACATATCTGCCGTTTCTCTGGATCTCCATGATTTTGAGCCCCGCTTTCATGATCCCTTCCGAAGTACCTGCATCAAACCATACGGTATCTCTCGGCAACAGTACGGCTCTGAGCCTTCCCTGCTCAAGGTAGCTTTTGTTTATGTCGGTTATTTCCAGCTCCCCTCTTGCTGACGGCTTCAGGTTCGCCGCTCTCTTTGTCACGCTGCCGTCATAGAAATACAGACCCGGCACTATATAATTTGATTTTGGACTCTGCGGTTTTTCCTCAATGGAAAGCACGCTGCCGTCACTGCCAAGCTCCAGCACACCGAACGCTCCGGGATCATCCGACCAGCATCCCAATACGGCCGCGCCGCCTCTGTATGATGCTGCCTCCTCTATAAATCCGTGAAGATCGGGGTGGTAAAATATATTGTCCCCCAACGCCAAACATACTCTGCTGTTTTCTATGAAGTCAGCCCCTATCAGAAAAGCGTCCGCTATACCCCTGGCCTCATGCTGCACTCTGTACCGAAGACTTATTCCAAGTTGTGAGCCGTCACCGAGAAGCCTTCTGAACCTTTCTTCATCTGCAGGCGGAATTATCAGCATTATATCATCTATACCCGCCTCTATCAAAAGCGACAGAGGATAATATACCATAGGCTTGTCATACACTGACAAAAGAGGCTTGCATATGGCTCCGGTAGCGGGATAAAGCCTTGTTCCCCTGCCTGCCGCAAGTATTATTCCTTTCATTTCACAATCACAACCTCCTCATCAAGCTCTCAAAGCTTTATTCCGGCGCCCTGTTGTAAAGGCACGCGCACCCAACTGATACGGCTCCCCTGCCTTACGCAGCATGTTATGACGAACCCCTCCCGTGTATATATGCTCTCAAACTTCATGCCTGACAAATCCCTGGCATCCTTTCTGCTTCTGCTGCCGCAAGCCTTATACGCACATTCTCTTTCCGTCCAGGCTGTAATGGCTGCTCTTGCAGGGTCTTCACTCTCCATTATGCTGTCAGCTTCGTCTTTATCCGTAAAAAAGAACAGACCTTTTAATATATTAAATACATCTCTGCCGCATGGCATGGCCTCCATATCACAACCCACGGGATATCTGCTCACCGCTATCACGGCATTGCCCTGTGAATGACTTTTAGAGCTGTAAGGATACAGGCCGTCATCGTTCCGACTCTCTGTTACGGCTCTCATACAGACTGCTTCCAGTTCTCGCAGATTTCTTCTGTTCTTTTCTCCTTTAACAGGAGAAGATGTGTAATATACTATTGTTTCAGCCATGATAAAAATACGTTTCTATCTCCTCAAAAGCCTTTTCCTCAGGATGCGGCTTCCTGCCGTCCGTATAGGGCTCCAACAGTTCTCTCAACCTTTTCGCCTTCCTGTAATACGCATTGTCGGAAAATATCGTCTCCGCCTTTGCGATGAGATTTTCTTCTTTAAAACCGGCGGCGCTGACATATTCGCCCGAGCCGAATCTCAATATGTTTTCAAGATTGTACTGCTGTTCGCTGAACATCGGTATTCCTATGAAGGGTTTTCCACTGAGAGCCGTTGTATATACTGTTCCCTGACCCCCGTGTATTATGGAAAGATCCGCCAACCGCGCAGCCTCCAAATGCGGAAGCTTTTCCGCGAAGTGAAAATTGTCCGGGAATTCTTTTTCTATATCCTCAGAAGCTATGGAAGCTCTTGATACAAATATTTCAGCATTCAGCGTTCTGAGACTTCTCAGAACGCTCAGAAATATTTCTCTTTCACCCGATGATCCCATAGTCACCAGTATCTTGCGGCGTTTTGTATTCTCCATATCTTTCTTCCAATCGGGCCACGGTATGCGCTCATGATTGAGAAGCGGGCCGCAAAACCTGTAATCATCCGGCAGTTCATTGAATTCAGGAAAAAGCTCGGGCGCATCTGACATTATATTAAAATCTCCGCGAAACAGCTCCGTATCACACCTGAACTGAGGCGCTCCGCGCTTTTTTGCCACCTTGTTCCATACTCTTGAGCTTTCTTTGTTCTTCATGGCAAGCCTGCAGTAATACTCCTTCTGAAGCCTGCTGTCTTTTATGGACTCCACAAACCTGACGGGAACCCTTTCGGGCATGGTAGCCAAGCCATATCTGTAATACAGCGGAGATACTACTGCCGAAAGCACCCATATAAGGGGAACGCCCCATGCTCTGCATGAGATCGACAGTGTTGTCCTGTACCCAGTCATAACCAGATCGGGACTCACATTGTCAAACAGCCTCTCTTCTGCCGCGACGAGACTTTCAAGCTCATCCTCGCTGCAGTAATCATTGCCCCATCTGTCCATATCCATGAGCTTCTCTATACGTTCCTCCGTATACCAGCTGCTGTCTTCATCAAGCCTTATATGTTCCATGCCGTCCTTAAGAAGATAGTCGTATTTACCCTCTCCCAGACTCAGCACTTCCCATCCTCTTTTCAGAAACTCCTTTCCTATCTCCGCCATTCTGTGAGACTCCGCCCAGTTATAGGCTGCGGCGGCGATCAGGATTCTTTTTCTTCCCATTTGTCTTCAACCTTTAATATTGATTTATCCTCGTATATACGTAGCACGCGTTTCATCGACTTGCTAACGGCCGCATTTTCAGTCCAGCATCTCGCCAGGAGCTCTCCTGTTTTCTTATTGAAAAGTTTCTGCTCAAAATTATATTTGGCAAAAAGAACAGGCGGCTTTCTTATCCGGGTCTTCACCGTTATCTCATCGTTGAACTTACATGATTTTATGTATTTACATCTCGTATGAAGAGTTATGTAGACCACATCATCGTTTGCCGCCATATCCGGCAATGCATATCCGTTTTCCTCCGCATACTGAAACCTTCCCATCTCAAACCACACGAAATAGCTGGAATTATGAGCTATCTCATATGGATCACACTCGCACAGTCTTACCTTTATATCTGTTTCGGTACTGCCGTTGAATCTCTTTTCCATTTTTCCATCCTTTCATCTGACTTTCCGGAAATCAGCCCTTTTGCGTATGCCTCAAACATACACAGTCCGCAAACATATGAAAATGTGAGTCCTCCCGACATAACTGCCGCCGCTGTGTTGAAAGCATTGAAGCACAGTTCCAGCCCATCAAGGAGCTCATCATCATACATGGATCTGAAGAGCCTGAGGTTTTCCTCGTATCCTTTATGCCTTTTTTTGTCATATGCCTCTCTGTGCCATACATGATAGCAGCGGCTGTCGCTGTCGCACTCCACAGGTACACCTGCTCTATGCAGCCTGTAAGCCAGTTCCGTATCTTCAATCCCCCATCCTGTGAATCCTTCGAAAAATCCACCTGTATATTTTATGTCTTCTCTTCTGACACACATAGTGTGACTGTACGCCCACAGCCACAGAGTTTCTATTTCACTATATTCTCTGTTCAGCATCGCTCTGGCTATTTCCCTTTCATCTTTTGGGCATCTCACTTTCCTGATATCTTCCTCATGCCTTGGCGTCAGCCCCTGAGGCAGCCTCTTTCTCAGTGAAAATACCAGGGCGCTCTTTTGTGAAAGGCTATTCCAGGCTCTTTCCAGAAAATCTTCCGAGAGAAGCATATCACAATCGAGAAACACGAGAACATCGCCTTCTGCCACAGCGATGCCGGCATTTCTCGTCTTTGCCGGAGAAAACGGCGCATCTGCTTCACCGCTTATACTTAAATATTTTATGGAGTTTCTGTCTATATCCGTCCTGTCTTCTGAGATATGTCCGGCAACGATCACTTCATAATCCCGCCGGTCCATGGTCTGCCTTTTAAGAAAACTGAGACACAGAGCAAGGTGGTCTTCTCTGCCGCTGTGGGGTATCACTGCCGAAACTTTCATGGAGCCTCCTATAATCCAACATTTGATGTGTTTATATTATTTCTCATATCTTTCTTCGTTTTTTCCAGAAACTCCACAGAAGTCTCCGAAAACACTCCCGATGCCGCAAAATCTCTTCCGGCCATCCTTACCGCAGCAAAGAAAGCTTCCACATATTTTTCGGTTCCCTCTCCCACCGGCAGGGGCTGGGTTGAAAATATTCCCTGATACCTTCTCCTGCTTATAAGGTTCATCTGTTCATGCACACTGTTCCATACGCCTTCAAAATAAACTTTGCACGTAGCTATGACCGCTATGTCACGCGTTGACATATCCCTGCACTGACTGTCATCCTGCGCCTCCATTCCTTCAAGCGGCAAATATACAGCCTTTATGAGCGGGAACGTCCGCTCCAGAAATTTTTGAAGGTAACTGGATACAGCGAAAAAATGCATGGGCGTAACCAGTATAAACCTGTCGGCTTCATCATACAGCCTCATCAGCTCCGCCATATCATCCGTATTTCTTACAGTCATTATGCACTTTTCTTCTGAAAGATGCGACCAGCATGCATAGCAGCTCCTGCATGGGGTTATTTTTTTTTCGGCCAGATGAACCGTCTCTATCTCCGCATCGGGATCCTCGTCCTTTATGCCGGCGACAAATCTGTCAGCAGTAAGCATGGTGACGCTTCGATTTCCTTTCGGGCTTCCGTTGAGCAGAAGGTATTTCATCTCAACGCCTCCTTTACTTTCCTATGATCACAGTTGTGTAGGAGCCCCCGAACGAAGGACAGCTCACAGCCGCTGTCTTCAGTTCGTTTCCGCACGTTCTTCCCGCCATCTCCGCGAAACAGTCCTTGAGTTCACCTGTCCTTTCGGGATCATTTAAAGCGTTCTCACCCGGCGTCCTGTTTTCTTTCAGGGAATACAGACAACCTAAAAGTCCGTAACATCCCACCGATCCTGAGGCGGATCCTATTAGCCTCGGCACCGAGAACACCCGGCAGCTTTCCGGCAACGCTGTCTTCATCAGCTCTGTTTCTTTTATATCCAAAACCGGCAGCCCGTATGATCCTGCTCCGTAACAGTCAATATTCACGCCTCCGGCCATTTGCACAGCGGATTCCAGGCTGTCAATCCAGCTTCGGCTTTCGCTGTCAAACCCGCTGAGAGGCGAATTGTCTGAGGTCATGGCATATCCCAGAACTCTTCCCATTATCTCCGCCCCTCTTGCTTGAGCATGAGATCTTCTTTCCAGTATGAACGCCGTTGATCCCGGAGACAGTATCATACCGTCCGCATCTCTGTCAAAAGGCAATTTTCCGCTTTTCGTAAGAAGACCCAGCTTCTCATTTCCTGTCTGAAGAGCATCTGTCCATTCGTCAGCGGATAGCGCCACTATGGCATCCGCCTGCCCGTTCTGCAGAAGTTCGCAGGCATATATAAAGGCATCAAGCCCTGATACGCTTCCGGCAGAAACCGTAGAGGTAGGACCCTTCAGCATATTGACTATGGAGAAATTGCCCGGTGCCGCATTCAGCACTGTGTTGGGGAACGTGTTGGCATTGACACCGCTGCATCCTGTTTCTATCATCGACCTGCTCACTTTCTCAATAGTCTCAAGAGGTCCTGTACCGGTGCCATATATGACCCCTATCCTGTCGGCATTTTTCTGCGTTATTCTTATCCCGCTGTTTAAAAGTGCTTCCTTCCCGCTTGTCATGGCCAGTCTTGTTACCTGATCTATCCTCCTCAGCACCCGTCCCGGTATATGCTTTTTAAAGTCCACA
>CAWVKQ010000074.1:0-62114 GCA_963929955.1 Bacillota bacterium | reverse complement strand
TCCTTGCCATTTCAGTTTCAAAATCATGGAACGCCGGCAGGCAGTGCATGAATATCACGTCAGGATTTTCTGTTTTTTCGAGAAGCTCCGTCGTCACCTTGTAAGGCGACAGGAGCTTTACTCTCTCCGGTATCTCCGCTTCTTCTCCCATGGATGCCCACACGTCCGTATATATGACGTCAGCGCCCTTCAGACATTCATCCGAAGACGATATCTCTATATGGGCGCCTGTCTGCTCCGCGACCTCCATGACTCTTTTGAGCACATGGCTGTCTATTTCCTCAGCCAGCCGGTCAGGTCCGTATGCGGCAAAGCTCATGCCCATTTTGGCGCAACCGTACATCCAAGCGTAGCTCATGTTGTTTCTTATGTCTCCGCAGAACACCACTTTCACTTTCCCAAGCGGCTTGTTCACATGCTCTTCGATGGTCATCATGTCAGCCAGTATCTGAGTGGGGTGATCCACATCCGTAAGTCCGTTCCATACAGGTACTCCGGAAAACCTGGCAAGGTCTTCCACAACAGACTGCTGATAACCTCTGTATTCTATACCGTCGAAAAAGCGTCCCAGCACTCTGGCCGAATCCTCGAGGCTCTCCTTCTTCCCCACCTGAGAGCTCTTGGAATCCAGAAATGTTACGTGCGCTCCTTCGTCAAGACAGGCCACCTCAAAGGAGCACCTTGTCCTGGTGGACGTCTTCTCAAAAAGAAGGACTATATTCTTGCCTTTGAGAACCTGGTCACTTATCCCCGCTCTCTTCTTTGCCTTGAGGTCATGAGCCAGATCCAGCAGATACCTTATCTCCTCAGGCGTAAAATCCATAAGCGTCAAAAAGCTTCTTCCCTTTAAATTAACTGCCATCTTCATTTCTCCTTTTACTTTTACAACATCGATCCTTTACAACAGCTTTTGTCCGTGGAACTGATAGTAGCATGTCTTCAGTCTTCCGTTATACAGCTTTCGCCTTCTGTCGGCCTTTCTTCCCATTATAGCCTCTTCCGCGTTTTCATCGGTTGTTATGACAAACAGCGACCAGCATGGATTTTTCCGGCAGAAATCCCCCAGAGCATCATATATGATCCTTATCGCCTTTTCATCACCTATCCTTTCACCGTAGGGAGGATTTGTTATTATTATGCCGTTTTCCCCTTCTCCTTTAAAGTCCCTCACATCAGCGCGGCTGAAGGATATGCAGTCGTCCACTCCCGCTTCCTCAGCGTTTCTTCTGGCAGCGCTCACCGCTCTGCCGCTTATATCCGATCCGTATATGTAAAGGGGGCTGTCGTACTTTATCTGCCTGAAGGCTCTCGCCCTCTCCTCCTTCCAGGTTTTTTCATCTATGAGTTCCCAGCCCTCCGAGGCAAATCCCCGCCCCAGCCCGGGAGCTATGTTTCTTCCTATCATGGCTGCCTCTATTGGTATGGTTCCCGATCCGCAGCACGGATCTGCCAGAACTCTTCCCTCTTTCCAGAAGGAAAGCTGTACAAGCCCC
This sequence comes from Bacillota bacterium, assembly GCA_963929955.1. Classification (GTDB taxonomy): domain Bacteria; phylum Bacillota; class Clostridia; order Peptostreptococcales; family Anaerovoracaceae; genus Lentihominibacter. Next base: position 60,621 of record CAWVKQ010000074.1, on the reverse strand, counting down.
GCTGCCAGCGTCTCCTTCATGGGCGCCGCGACGTCCTCGGTTCTGTATCCTCTTTTATGGAGACCTGTTCCGCTGGTGTCCACCGTAAGCGTCACCCGGTCCTTTAATATGGTCGCCTTTACGGTATAACTGGCTCCTGTCTCCCTGAACGCTTCAACATCATAAAACTCCCTGAGCTTTTCCACTATGGCCTTTTTCACTATGCTCTGGCACGCCGGTTCGCTGTGAAGCTTTGATTTTACAGAGGTGCATGTCACCGTGAATTCACCGTCTATGGGAATGAGCTGCTCCCATGAAAGCGCCTTCGTCTGCTGAAAAAGCTCTTCAAATGTCTCTGCGCTGAATTCCGCCATTTTAAGCAGGACCCTGTCAGCGCTTCTGAGCCACAGATTTGATCTGACGATGGCCCTTTCATCGCCTGTGTATGTGACCTTGCCGTCCTCTGTCTTCACTATCCTGTATCCCAGAGACTGCACCTCTCTCTTCACTACAGCCTCAAGACCGAACGTTGCCGTTGCTATGAGTTCTGTCTTCATATATATGTTTCTCTCCTGTTCAGACTGTTTCTGCTTATAACATCCATATACTGAAGGGACTCTCCCGTTCCCTTTGCCACGCAGAAGTCAGCCTCGTCTGCTATGCGTGTCCTTATCCCCGTTCTCTCCTCTATCCTTCTGTCGAGTCCCCTGAGGTATGCTCCTCCTCCCGTTATGACGATACCGTTCTCTCCCACGTCGGCGGCCAGCTCCGGAGGAGTTTTTTCCAGCACGCTATGCACAGCCTCGCATATTATGTCAAGCGGCTCCTCAAGAGCTGTCATTATCTCATCCGAGCATATTTCCACGGTCCTTGGCAGGCCTGTGACAAGATCCCTTCCCCTGCATGTGGTTTTAAGGCTCTTCTCGCCGCTGCATGCCGCGCCGACTTCCCGTTTGAGGTTCTCCGCCATCCGGTCGCCTATGAAAAGGCGATGCTCCTTCCTTATATGCCTTACTATACACTCGTCGAACTTGTCTCCCGCTATCTTCACCGAAGAGCTCGTCACTATACCGCCCATGGATATTACCGCTATGTCCGTCGTTCCTCCGCCTATATCTATGATCATGATACCTTCCGGGCCCGATATGTCTATACCTGCTCCTATGGCTGCCGCCACAGGCTCCTCTATGAGGTATACGGCTCTGCCTCCCGCCTGTATGGCCGCTTCCTTTACAGCGCGCTTCTCCACGTCGGTCACACCGCTTGGAACGCAGACTATGAGCCGCGGTTTGAATATCCTGCTTCCTCCGCATGTTTTCCTTATAAAATACTGGAGCATCCTTTCCGTTACGTCGTAATCCGATATCACTCCGCCGCGCAGAGGCCTCACCGCTTCAATATTGCCCGGCGTCCTCCCTATCATCCTTCTGGCTTCATCTCCTATAGCCAGTATCTCTCTCGTGTCCCTGTTCACCGCCACCACGGAGGGCTCCTGTAAAACTATGCCCTTGCCCTCCACATATATGAGAACATTGGCCGTACCCAGATCTATTCCTACCTCTTCCGAAAAATTCATATGTCATGTCAGCGATGGGATGTCATCGCCACTCCCTTCATTTTATCAGTTATACATTAGTTTTACCACACATAATAAAATTTACACCGAAAATCCAAAATGAGTATATTATTCAAAACCGTTACATATATTGTTTTGACTGCTAAAGTTAATAAATTATGAGGTGGTGAACTGTCAGTATTATGAAAGATTACATAGAGGAACGGGTGCTGGAGCTGGCCCGCTATATAATCGAGACCGGCTCTACGGTACGCGGCACTGCGGCCAGATTCAGAGTTTCAAAATCTACCGTACACAAGGATATCACGGAAAGGCTCCAGGAAATAAATCCCGGACTTGCGGCTCAGGTCAAGGAAGTCCTTGAAAACAACAAAGCCGAGAGACACATCAGAGGCGGTCTCGCTACCAGAGAAAAGTACCTGCACATAAACAAAACCGGCGTATGATCCCAAGTGTGATCATACGCCTGAAAATACTTTATTTCTTCTTTCGCTTCTTTGCCGACTGGCCTTTTCTTACAGGGGGTCTTTCAGGTGTCCCGCTCTGCGCCGCCTGCTCCGCCCTCTTCTTTCTTCCCATAGCTCTCGCCACCTGGAATACTATGTAGGCCGCAGCCAAAGCCAGGCATAATGTAATAACGCTCCTGTCGTCTCCCGAAAATCCGAAGATCCTCGCAAAGAACAGGCCTCCCAGGATAAACACCCAGAAATATAGTATTTTGCCGATTATTCCATTTCCCATAGCTTCAGCTTCCTCACTTCATCTTGGCAATAAGCTCTCCTGCCCTGACCTGCTGTCCTTCGCTGATATATATCTTATCCACGACTCCCTTCATAGGCGCCAGGATGTTTGTCTCCATCTTCATCGCCTCTATTACAGCGATAGGCTGCTTTTCTTCAACTTCATCGCCTTCCTTTACCAGCACCTTAAGTATATTGCCCGGTATATTGGCTCCCACTTCTGTAGGATCATTCGTATCAGCGTATACTATCTGAGAGGATACGGCCGCTATATTGGCTGCCGCGTCCTTTATCTTGACAGCGCTTCTGGTCCCGTTGACTTCGAATACGACGTTCCTGAAGCCTTCCTCGTCTATGTCTCTGGCATTGGAAAGTCTCACTACAAGCTGTTTTCCTTCCGCGATCTTTATCTCGCAGGTCTCTCCCTCCGAAAGTCCGTGGAAGAATATGTCGCTTCCCATGAGTCTGAAATCACCGTCCTTTTCAAGGCTCTTTATATAATCCTCGAATACCTTAGGGTACAGAGCGTAGCTCAACGCTTCCTTCTCCGTTCCCTCAAGCCCGTGCTTTTCTCTGAGTATCTTCTTTATCTCGTCGAAGTCCTCGTCAGGAAGCAGCTCTCCGGGTCTGCATGTTATAGGCTCTCTGCCGTGGAGAACCAGCTTCTGCAGCTTTTCAGGGAATCCGCCTTCAGGCTGTCCCATCATTCCTTCGAAGTATGAAACTATGGAATCAGGAAAATCTATATCCCTGGCCTTTTCGTATATGTTCTCAGGAGTAAGGTCGTTCTGTACCATGAATATGGCCATATCTCCAACCGCCTTTGACGACGGCGTTACCTTTACTATGTCTCCCAGCATCTCGTTCACTGTCTTGTACATTTCCTTTACCTCGGTGAACTTATGGCCCAGTCCGAAGCTCTCCACCTGGGATTTAAGGTTGGAATACTGTCCTCCCGGCATCTCATACTTGTATATCTCAGCAGATCCTGTCATCATATCGGATTCAAAGTCCTTGTACACAGGCCTTACGGCTGCCCAGTAATCCGAAATCTCCTGTATGCCTTCAAGCGGTATTCCCGCATCCCTTCCCGTGCTTTCAAGGGCCGCCACTATTGAATTGAGGGCCGGCTGACTTGTCAGTCCAGACATGCTGTTAAAGGCTGCATCTATTATGTCCACCCCTGCTCCGGCTGCCATCATGAGAGTTGCGACCCCATTGCCGCTCGTATCGTGAGTGTGCAGATGGATAGGTATGGATATTTCGTTTTTAAGAGCTTCTATGAGTCTCCTGGCCGCCATAGGTTTTATGAGGCCTGACATATCCTTGATGCCCAGTATATGCGAACCTCTCTTTTCCAGCTCCTTGGCCATCCTCACATAGTAGCTGAGGTTGTACTTTTCTCTGCTGCTGTCCAGTATGTCTCCGGTATAGCATATGCAGGCTTCTGCGATCTTTCCCTGATTGAGGGTCTCGTCAATAGCCACCTCCATACCCTCTATCCAGTTGAGGGAATCGAATATCCTGAAAACGTCTATTCCTGATCTGGCCGATTCTTTTACGAATCTTCTTATGACATTGTCCGGATAATTCTTGTATCCTACTGCATTGGCTCCTCTTATGAGCATTTGGAACATGATATTAGGTATCTTTTCACGCAGAGTCTCGAGTCTTTCCCACGGGCTCTCCTTCAGGAATCTGTAGGCTGTGTCGAATGTGGCTCCGCCCCACATCTCAAGGGAGAAAAGATCCTTCCCGTAAAAAGCGACCGCAGGGGCGATCTTTTCCATGTCAACGGTCCTTACCCTCGTTGCCATGAGAGACTGCTGAGCATCTCTCATTGTGGTGTCCGTGACAAGAAGCTTTTTCTGCTGCCTTATCCATTCTACAACGCCCTCAGGTCCTTTTTCATCGAGAAGCTGCTTTGTTCCCGAAAGCTTCTTTATCTCGTCAGGCTTTATCCTCGGGAATACAGGAACGTCAAACTGCGGCTTTATGCCTCTGTTTCCGTTTACGAACTTTTCTCCGAGGAACGTGAGTACCTTCAGCTCCTTGTCCTCTCTTACCATTATGTTGAGGAGCTCAGGATTGTCCGCTATGAATCCGGTATCACATTTTCCCTCTCTGAATGTCGGGTGGTTGAGCACGTTCAGCAGGAATGTCCTGTTGGTCTTCACTCCCGTTATGTTCATTTCCTTGAGAGCCCTCTTCGCCTTGTTTGTGGCATCATCGAAGCTCCTTGCCCATGAAGTCACCTTTACGAGAAGGCTGTCGTAATAAGGCGTTATAACCGAGTTCGTGAAGGCGTTGCCGCCGTCGAGTCTTATGCCGTATCCGCCGGCGCTCGTGTATTTTGTTATGACTCCGGTATCTGGCGCAAATCCGTTTATGGGATCCTCTGTCGTAAGTCTGCACTGGATGGAATATCCTCTCGGTTTTATATCGCTCTGAGATTTTATGTTTATCTCATCCGAATCGAGCGCAAACCCTTCGGCTATAAGTATCTGAGACTGTACAATATCTATGCCGGTAGTCATTTCCGTCACCGTATGCTCTACCTGTATCCTCGGGTTCATCTCTATAAAATAATGCTTTCCGTCGTTGTCAACGAGGAATTCCACTGTTCCGGCGCTTCTGTAGTTGACCGCGCCCGCTATTTTTATTGCATCGGCGCATATGCTCTGGCGCTGTTCCTCCGTTATGCACATCGCAGGCGTGAATTCAATCACCTTCTGATGCCTTCTCTGTATCGAACAGTCTCTCTCATAGAGATGCACTATGTTTCCGTAAGGGTCTCCCAGCACCTGCACTTCAATATGTTTCGGTCTCTCAAGATACTTCTCGATAAAAATATCGTCTATGCCAAAGGCCTTCTTCGCTTCGCTTTTGGCGCTGGCAAACTGATCCGGCATCTCTTCTCTGCTTCTGACGATCCTCATGCCTCTTCCGCCGCCGCCTGCCGCTGCCTTTAGCATCACAGGATATCCGCATTCCTCGGCAAACCTCAGAGCCACCTCCTCCGAAGGTATGGTCTCCGTCATTCCCGGGATAGTAGGCACTCCCACCTTATTTGCGACGATCTTTGACTTGACCTTGTCACCCAGCATATCCATCATCCTGTAGTCAGGTCCTATGAACACTATGCCTTCGTTTTCACACGTCTTTGCAAAGTCTGTGTTTTCAGCGAGAAAGCCGTATCCCGGGTGGATGGCGTCCACGCCCTTTGCCTTGGCAAGTTCTATTATCTCATCAATGGCCAGATAAGCGTCCACAGGCGATTTTCCTCTTCCCACCTGATAGGCTTCGTCTGCCTTTGTTCTGAACAGTGCGTTTTTATCTTCTTCCGAATATATGGCTACGCTTCTTATTCCCAGTTCTTTGCAGGCTCTGAATATTCTTATGGCTATTTCGCCTCTGTTGGCTACAAGCACTCTCTTGAATCTTCTGATTTCTTCCATATTCCGAGTCTCCTTTCTAAAAGCAATATACTCTATTTTATCATTTTTCCGATGTCTTTTCTACTTTTATTTATTCTGCTTTCCCATTAGTCTTTTCCGTACTGAGATGGACCTCCATCTGGGCGTAAGGTATGTTTATGCCGCTTCTGTCAAAGGCCAGCTTGACTTCCTCCTCGAGATAATATTTCACATCCCAGTAATCGTCTGTCCTGCACCATGCCTTGAGATCCATTACAACAGAGCTTTCTCCGTGATTGGCGACCCCTATGAGCGGCTCGGGTTCTTTGAAGATGAGAGGGTTCTCATCGCATACCTTCCGCAGTATGTCCTTTGCCAGGCCTATATCGCTGTCATATCCTATGTTGAAGATACAGTCCACTCTCCTGCTGTCTTCTCTGCTGTGGTTCACCAGAACGGACGTGTTTATTATACCGTTCGGGACTGTTATGGTCTTGTTGTCATACGTCTTGAGAGTCGTCAGAAAAAGATCTATCTTCTCCACTTTTCCCGAGACGTTCCCCGTCGCCGACTCGACATCTATGAGATCGTCCTTTTTAAACGGCTGGGTAAGTATTATCATCACTCCTCCGGCAATATTGGCGAGGCTGTCTCTGAGAGCCAGCGCTATGGCCGCTCCCGCAGCGCCTATTACTGTTATTATGGTGCTCATCTGTATACCCAGCATACCGAGGCATACCGTAACGAGTATTATTACCGCCACCACCTTTATGGCCTTGATTATAAAGCTGTATATGACGGGATCCAGACTGCTTCTGTCCAGAGCCTTCTTTGTCACCGCCAGGACAACCTTTATGAAAAGCAGACCTATGATCACCGCTACAGCCAGTCTGAGAAGCGTTATCCCCAGCTCCGCAAGCTTCCCCGAAGCTATGAGTCTGTCAATGAACGTTCCGGCCTTTTCGATATTTTCCATGGCTACGCCTCCGTTTTTACCTTCTTACCGCTTCGCCTTCTCTCAAGCTCCCTGAGATATTTTTTTCTGAGCCTTATATCATCCGGTACGATCTCAACAAGCTCGTCGTCATCTATGAATTCCAGAGCTTCCTCCAGGGTGAATGTCCTTGCCGGCGCCAGTTTGATGTTCTCGTCGCTTCCCGCCGCGCGCATGTTGCTGGCTTTTTTGGCCTTGCATGGATTTACCACCATGTCCTCTCCTCTTGAATTCATACCTATTATCATGCCTTCATAAACCCTTGTACCCGGTTCTATGAACATCTGCACTCTTTCGCTTATGTTGAATATGGCATAAGGAGTGGCAACGCCCTCTTCCTGCGCTATGGCGACACCGTTTGTTCTCTGAGGTATGTCTCCCGAGTACTCTCCGAACTTTTCGAATCGCCTTATCATCGTCCCTTCGCCTCTCGTATCGTTTATGAATTCGCTCCTGTAGCCAAGCAGCCCTCTGGTAGGAACGAGATACTCCAGCCTCGTGAATCCGTTCTCGCTTTTCATTTCCCGCATCATGCCTTTTCTCAGGTTGAGCTTGGATATGACGGAGCCGGAATACTGATCCGGAGCCGAAATTATGACTTCCTCATACGGCTCCAGAAGCCTGTTGCTGCCGTCCCTTCGCATTATTACCTCAGGCTTTGATACAGCCAGCTCATATCCTTCTCTTCTCATGTTCTCTATAAGTATGGAAAGATGCAGCTCTCCCCTTCCCGAAACCTTGAAACTGTCCGTGGAATCCGTCTCCTCTACTTTGAGTCCCACATTTACCTCCAGTTCCTTTTGCAGCCGCTCTCTTATATGTCTCGATGTGACGTATTTTCCCACACGTCCCGCGAATGGAGATTTGTTCACCATAAAGTACATGGAAAGGGTCGGCTCCTCTATCTGTATCATCTCAAGAGGCTGCGGATCCTGCGGATCGCATATCGTCTGCCCTATCGATATATCCGGTATTCCCGAAACCACAACTATGTCTCCCGACATTGCCTCGTCAACCGAGACCCTCTTCATTCCTCTGTATACGAACACCTGATTTATCTTTCTCTGCACCGCTTCGCCGCTTCCCGAAGCCACAGCCACCTGACTTGCCGCCTTCAGCGTTCCCTTCGTTATTCTGCCTATTCCCAGCCTTCCTATGTAATCGTCGTAGGCAAGAGCCGATATCTGAAGCTGCAGCGGCTCGTCGTCAAGATCAGGATAAGGCGCTGCGTGATTTATTATCGTATCGAAAAGAGGAGTTATATCCAGACCGCCCATTCCTCTGGCGCTCTTTTTTATCTTTGCATCCCCTTCCTCTACTTTTATGTTTTTCACATCCTCCGGATCGTATACCACTATTCCCTGCCTGGCTATGCCGTACAGTATGGGAAAATCCAGCTGTCTGTCATTTGCCTCAAGATCCATGAAGAGCTCGTAGACCTCGTCCACCACCTCGTCTATTCGCGCGTCCTTTTTATCTATTTTGTTTATCAGCAGTATCGGATTTATGCCCTGCTCAAGGGATTTCTTAAGGACGAATCTGGTCTGAGGCATCGGGCCTTCGCTGGAATCGACAAGCAGTATCACAGTATCGACTGTTTTTATTATGCGCTCCACCTCTGACGAAAAGTCGGCATGTCCCGGCGTATCCACTATATTGATCTTTACATCTCCGTGCATCACCGAGCAGTTCTTTGAATATATGGTAATGCCCCTTTCTCTTTCTATGTCATCGCTGTCCATGACGCAGTCGACCACCTGTTCGTTTTCCCTGAACACGCCGCTCTGATTTAAAAAAGCGTCTACAAGGGTTGATTTTCCCGCATCTACATGGGCTATCACAGCTATGTTTATTATTTTCTGTTTACCTGACATATGTAAACTCTGCGCCTCCTCTTTGATTTATATACAATATTATATTGTATATTAAGTTCTGTTTTGTGTCAAAAAAATAATGGGCAGCGTAATATAAAACAAAAAAGGAGATTTACAATGCCCAGCATATTTTTAAGTCCCTCAGTACAGGAATACAACCCGTATGTAAACGGCCTGGGAAGCGAAGAATATTACATGAACCTCATTGCCGATGCCATGGAGCCGTATCTTGAGGCCAGCGGTATAACCTATGAAAGAAACGATCCCCACGATACCCTTCTTCAGGCCATAGCCCTGTCAAACGCGGGCAACTATGACTTTCACCTGGCTCTCCACTCAAACGCTTCACCAGAAAGCCTCTCAGGACAGCTTCAGGGACCTGACATATATTATTACTCAGGCTCTGCTCCCGGAAGCAGAGCTGCCGATATATTCGCAGACAATCTCAGGGTGATATATCCAAATCCCAATATCGTGCGGACCATACCCAACACATCACTGGCAGAGCTGAGACTGACAAAAGCCCCCGCCAATCTCGTTGAGATCGCGTACCATGACAACTATGAAGACGCCATGTGGATCATAGAAAACATAGACTTGATAGCCCGCACCCTTGTTCTGTCTCTCACGGAATATTTCGGTATCCCATTCATAGATCCGTACAGATAAGAAGGGCCGCCGCAGGCAGCCCTTCAACTTTTCAAAGTATCATTCAGGTATATATAATATGTTCAGATCGCACAGGTTCGTACCTGTATTTCCCGTCATGACCACTGATCCGAGCTTTGAAAGGGCTTCATTCGTAGCATGTTCCCTCAGAGCCTGCCGCAGATCTATACCGGCCTCTTCTGCCATCCTGTATGTAGTCGAATCCGTGATCCCTCCGGCCGCGCCGGTCGTTCCGTCCGTACCTTCTGTATCCATTGAGTACATGCACGCTCCCGGTATATCTGCCGCCGCTGTCGCAAATCCCGTTACCAGCTCCTGGGACGGTCCTCCGTGACCCTTTATGGTTTTTTCATCCAGTATCCTCGTTGTGGTCTCTCCCGATGACAGTATGACGCATGGAGCTCTGAAAGGCCTGCCGTTTCGCTGTATCTCCCTGGCAATCGAAGCCATGAATACTCCGGCTTCGGCGCTTTCCCCTTCTATGGTGGTCGTGAGGATGTGGGCATCAAGTCCCATGCTCTCAGCTACCTCCTTTCCGTAAATGCAGGAATCCGGAACCGTATTGATGACAAAATACGTAAATTCAGGGAATTCTTTCGGAGTCTCTCTCTCCGGACCGCATTCACTTAGGAATCTCACTATGCTTTCAGGCAGCCGATCCTCGAGAGCGTAATCCCTTATCATAGCTCTCGCATCCTCCAGGGTAGTATTGTCAGGCCCCATAGGTGTTCCATGAAAATCACACGGCTTTGAAATATCGCCCGTTGCCCCCATATCGGTCGCATCGTATATATCTATACCTATGAGCTCCGCTCCTCTTTCTCTTATGCGTTTTGCCATATTCCCTCCGTTCATTCTGGAAATATGCCTTCTGACCGCGTTTATGGAGTTCACGTCAGCCCCGGATCTGAGCATTATATCCGTTGCTCTTTTTTCCTCCTCAAGAGTTATCCCCTCTTCCGGACAGCACATAAGCGCCGTGCTTCCTCCGCTCATGACTGATATGAAAAGGTCCTCAGGTCCCGAACCGTCTATCATCTCCAGTATGCGGAGGCATCCCTTTACCCCCTCCTCATTGGGCAGAGGATGGCCGCCCACTATGATCTCCGTCTTATTGTATACATCGGAATCCTCCCTGATCTTCACGATGCATATCCCCTTTGTCAGACGGTCTCCCAGGATCTCGTCAATGGCCATAGCCATAGCATTGCAGGCCTTGCCTGCGCCCACAAGATATATGTTCTTTTTCTTTGACAGATCCCATGTCCGCTCTCCCACTTTGAGCATATCTCCCGAAAGAGATACAAGCTCCTTTACCCTCATATACCCGTCAAGTCTCGCCAGTATTCCTTCGGCAATATCCAGGACCATTTTTCTTGAAGCCTTATCTCCCAAAGACAAAAGCTCCTGCCTGTTTTTTATTTTTCCGCTCACATCCGCGCTCCCTTCTTTATATCACGCTTAAGTATCGTTTTGTACAAAATATATTATCTACTATTTTCAGAAGATTGTCAATAGTTCCGGTTCATTTCTCCCTGTATTTAACTTATGTAAATAAACCACATCGGAAACGCAACCTGAGGCTTCCCGCGCGATACGCCCGCCATAACAAAAACGGGTCTCATCCATTGAGATCCCGTTATTATATCACGCCGTTTTTCAAGTCTGTCTATTCACTGAGGAACAGACCTCTGTTAAGCCATTCCTCCGTCAGAGACAGCATTTCCTTCGCCTCATCGCCCTTTCTCACAGCTATTGCCATTATAATGTAATTGCTCAGCACCATGGGAGCCACCATCGAGGATTTGAAAGAATATCCTTCTACAAAACATGGCAGGACTATGTCAGCCAGTCCTTCCATTTTTTTATGGGCCTGGCTGGTCACAAGGATGATCTTTGCTCCCTGCTCTCTCATTCCGCGCACCACATCCATAACCATACGCAGATATCTCGGAAAAGCGTAAACCAGGCATACATCGCCTTCCCCGGCTCCTATTATCTCCTCCGGATATGCCATCCCTATACCGTTTATGAGTCTGACGTTTTTTTTGACTTCTCCCAGAGTGATCGCAGTTGAGTAAGCCAGCGGGAAGGCTCCTCTGAGTCCGAAAACGCGGATGTTTTTCGCATCACACAGCAGATCCACCGCCCTCTTAAGCTCATCTCTGTCCAGATTGTTCAGGGTTTCACGTATATTATACACATCGTTTTCAAACACCTGGGAAGCCAGAGTATCATCCTCTGAAGGACAGCTCTCTATATTGAGTCTGTTTGGCAGGCTCTTTTTATACATTACCTGCCTTCTTATATGATCCTGCATTTCGGAATATCCCGAAAACCCAAGGCTTCTCGCAAAGCGTATCACGGTTGTCGTACTGACTCCAATCTCATCCGCTATCCTGTTGAGGCTTGAAAACACTATTGTATCGGTTTTTTCCAGTATATAGTCGCCCACTACCTTCTGAAGCCTTGTAAAGGAACCGTATCTTTCTTTAATGATCTCTATTATATCTTTTTCCGGCATACTTTCCCTCCCTGCGATGTGTGTTTCAATATAGCACAGTTTTCCTGCTTTTACAAGAATAAAAAAAGAGCCCGGCAAACAAGTTGCATACTCGCTCCAAGGCTCTCACACATCAAGGCTTTATATGTTTAAAACGGCCCTAAATCTATCATCACTGCTATTTCCAAAAATACTATAGCCGCGATTATCAAAACAACAAACATTTTCCAGAACCACTTTACCCAGCTTATCCAGTTGGTTCCTGCCATTGAAATCCCTCCGAGAAGCCATCCGCACGTAGGGAAGAACACCGAAGACAGCGAGTCTCCCAGTATAAACGCCAGCACCGTTGTCTGCCTTGTAAGCCCCAGCAGATCCCCCAGAGGACACATGATCGGCATTGTAATGGCAGCCTGACCTGAACATGACGGTATTATAAAATTAAGTATGTTCTGCACTACAAACATAAGAAACGCTGCTATAGGAGCAGTAACATCTCCCAATACAGAGCTTACTCCGTTAACGATCGTAGCAATTATTTCTCCATCGGTCATTATAACGGCAACACCTCTTGATACTCCTACCAAAAGAGCCGGATAGAGCATGCCGCGTGCGCCTGTCATAAAATGCTCTGCGATTTTATTAGGGCTCATTTTCATTGCAATCCCGCCTAATATCCCGGCGCCCAGGTATGCGCCCGCTATCTGAGTAGTGCCATATCCGAATTCTATAACACCGACTATCATAAAAACAATTCCTGCACCGAAAATCGCAAGTGCTATTTTTCTCGGAGTATCAAATTCTATTATTTCCTGATCACCTGTATTCATTTCCTTGGTATCAAGATCATATGTAATACTTTTTTCTGGGTTCTTTTTTATTCTTACGGCATAAATTATCATCATTACCGTAGCAATAAGAAGGAAGACCCCATGTATTACCATACGGTATCCCATTCCTGAATATATAGGCAGCCCCGCAACTCCCTGTGCTATAACTATAGTGTACGGGCTCATCGCTGTCCCTGAAGATCCTACCGCAATAGCTACTATGACAAGCCCCAGACCCGTCATCGTCCCATATCCCAGACCACGGCAGGCCATGACTGTAATTAGGAATAAAGGCCAGAAGCGATTCCATACTTCCCAGAAAGCTGGCCATACAACTGAGAAGTATCATTGTAAGCGGAATTATCAAAAGTCCCTTATTGCCTGTCCCCAGTTTCGTAACGCCTGCCTGTATACCCGCTGTTATGGCTCCTCCTCCGTTCATTATTCCGAAGCTTCCGCCTACGAGCAGGAGCAGTGCCACTATATACGCCGATTCAATGGTTCCTGTCTGTATCGATGATAACATACCCATTATTCCAACCGGCGCAGCATCAACCTCATGATATGATCCCGCTACGGCGATTTCTCTTCCGGTATCCTTATCCTGAGTGTAATCGAAATCCCCCGCCGGAAGGAACCATGTAGCTGCCGTTGCCAGTATGATCAGCACGAAAAGTATTACCAGAGTATCAGGCATTTCGAATTTTTTCTTTGTGATCTTTACATCACCTTCATGTTTTTTCAGTTTCATAAATCCCCATCCTTATAATCAGCAAAACAGTTTCATCTCTCCTTTTTCATCAAACGGAATATCAAAATAATCGCCGCATATCTCGATTCTTTTGTCTTTGCCTGCTTCCCTTACCGCAGCTTCCGACATGTATATCTCATCAAGCTCAAGGGTGTTTTTTATGAGCACCAGCCTCACATCCCTGAAATCAACTTTACCGCTGCCCTTTATCAGCACCTGGCATACCATCCTGTCAGTTGGAAGAACGACCGGCACCCTTGATGCCATTGTGCTTATATCCGTCAGGCCGTTTACATACACATCTTTTATGGACATCTTGTCGTATATCCTCCTGCTCATACAGTCTGCGAATCCCATTCCCGAAGAATTCCCGTGGGATTTTTCCGTCAGATCCAGGATGCCGAGACGCGTGACGGAAGGGCCGCCTGATATGGCTGATGTGCTGTACCTGCCTATCACATTGGTATCCATCCCTGCACCGCTGATCTCCTTTCCTATTTCCCGCACCACGAGAGCGTCTATTTCGTCTGTGCAGATCCTCGGCATCATTTCCTTTGAGAGCTTCAGTATCTCAGGCTCTTTTTCAGCTATTTCCTCCTTTGACATGACAAACACATCCGCCACTTCGTTATAACCGTTCTCAAGAGATGCCACGCCGCAAAGGATATTGAGCTTCTCTATGCCTATATTTCCTATGACCTCCACATTTTCCGCCATATTGTGGTAGCTCAGAAGATGGGTGAGCATGGCTCCCTTGTGCTTTGCCAGACCGATCGCCATCATCTTGAACAGCCCGCTTTCGTACCTTCCCTGAAAAGATGTATGGTATTTTACCCTATTCAAAAGTATTATTCCGTCCGCCTCACAGGCGTTTCTGTCTATGTATACCGGAAGGCCCTTTGGCGTAGTGCCTATCTGCTTCACTTCCATTGACGAAACTATGGGCGCTCCCACTGTATCCTCCGTTATTCCGTAGCCGCGGAGCACATCCTCCTGTCCCCGGGCCGTAGCGCCTCCATGACTTCCCATGGCCGGAACGATAAAGGGCTCGCCACCTTTTGATCTTACAAAATCGACAGTTGTCCTGAGCAACAGCAGGAAGCTGTCTATGCCCCGGCTGCCTGCAGTTATTGCCACCCTGTCTCCCCGTCTTATGTCGGGGCTGCACATTTCGAGCCTTTCCCATAAAGCGCCTCTCACATCATCAAGCCTCCGCCTGTCAAAGAACTGCCTTACCTTTACGACCTTCGGCAGCTCAACGCAACCGAACATCATCTCAAGCTTTTCATTCAGTTCCCTTTCTTCTTCCTTTCTGAACATTTTCAACCGCCTCCCACAGGATCCGTGTCGATCCTTATCACCGCGAAAAATCAAACACCGCGAAAAATCAAAATTTTATAAAAGGAGTAAAATCATAAGGCTTTGCTCCCGGATTCTCATCCTCCGCACGCAGCAGGAAGTTTATACCGTATATCCTTTCTCCGTTTTTTGGCGGCCCCTGCTTCGTGGCGGCTGCGCCGATGCCTACGGCCATATCTATAACTTCGTCGCACACCGTGCCCCCTGCCCTGATGGAAGGAACGGTCAGCATTCCGTTTTCCCTGGCGTATTCGTGCGCTTCGAGACACTCCGTTACGGTTCCCACCTGGTTTGGCTTGAATATGAAACCTCCGCACGCGTTCAGGCGATGAGCCTTTTCAAGCGTCTGTCTGTTCGTCACCGTGAAATCATCACCTATGAGCAACGTTCTGTCCAGCAGCTTATTGGCCTTTATCCAGCCTTCCCAGTCATCCTCCCATACGGCATCCTCCACATAGAGAAAAGGATATTTCTCCGTAAGCTCCTTTATCATCCCCAGCATCTCATCCAGATCCATCTCCCTGCCCAGGAAGTCGTATGTACCTCTTTCCTTTATATAAAATTCACTGCTGGCGCAGTCTGCCGCGAAAGCGATCTTTTCCTCAGCCTTACAACGCTTCGCCGCTTCGTACAGTATATCGAAGCATACTTCCGGATCAGGGCTCGGCGGCTGCCATCCCGAAACCGTACCTTCCTTTGCCGGGCTTCCGTTCTGAAATTCCTCTATGACCTTTCCTGCTTCTTTGAATACAGTCCATCCTATTTCCACAGCTTCCCTTATGGTTTCCGCCTTATACGGGATCACCGTACATTCCTGGAAAGGCATGGTTCCCTTCTGGTAGCTTCCTCCGTCTATACAGTTGAACGTAGGTATAGGTATGGTCTCGATCTTCTTTCCCGCTATATACTGATAAAGCGGCATATTCAAAGTATCCGCAGCAGCCTTAAGGCATGCCAGCGATACGCTGTAAAGTGTATTCCCTCCGAGACGCGACTTGTTTTCCGCTCCGTCAAGCTGTATAAGCTTCCTGTCTATTCCTTTCTGATCGAAAACATCCATCCCTGCGACAGCCGGCTCTATTTCCTTTTCCACCAGCTCGACAGCGCTTAGTACGCCCATGCCGTCATATCTGGCCGGATCGCAGTCCCTCAGTACGAACGCTTCCCTGCTTCCGGCCGATATACCGGACGGAGAAGCCGCTCTTCCCATGGCTCCTCCTTCTGTATAGACATCCACCTCAATGGCCGGCTTCCCCTTGCAGTCCAGGATCTCCCTCGCTTTTACTTTTCTGATATCTGTGCTCCTCATGAAGATATTCTCCGCTCCTTTCTTTTAAAACCGTTCTTTGATACAAAAGGCCGTTTTGTATTATATATTACAAAAAGTATATTATATCATTTTCAGAATATTGTCAATATACTATTTGATACATTTTGTTCTATATACCTTCTTTTATCTTTAAACTTCTTCGACAGCGAAAATTATGGTAATATGTCATTGGCGCGCTTGCGCCGCTTATGATTTATGAACTCATGAAAGGCAGGCTCTCGCAATGGAAACCATCAATCAAATTTTCTGCGGCGTTCTCAGGCCGGATCTTCCGTTTAAGATGATATTTTCCGCAAAACGCCGAAAATCCATTGACTATGGCAAAATCACGCTGCGGCCCGTGATAATAAAGGGTGAATATATGTTCCAGGCCGAATACCACTACGATAAAAAGGTGACTCACAGGAACGTATCTCCATATGAAGCCGTGGATTTTGCCTCAGAAGCCGTAACGTGCGATTTCAAGCAGGTGAACATCCTTACCGAAAATCAGGAGATACAGATACTTGCCTCTGACCCTCAAAAACCCAGGATCATCCGCAGACCGGCTTCCCACAGGCTCCGCGGACCTGAGCATGACAGAAAAAAAAGCTATATCATAGAAGACGGCAAACCCTGCGACTTTCTCATAAAACTGGGCGTCATGTCTCCTGATGGGAACGTATATAAAAAGCGCTACGCAAAATTCAGACAGATAAACCGCTTCCTGGAGATCGCGGATTCCGCGTTCGAATATCTGCCGTCTTCAGGCACCATAGATATAATAGATTTCGGCTGCGGCAAAAGCTATCTCACATTTGCCATGTATCATTATTTCCGCGAGATTATGAACAGAGATGTGAGGATAACGGGTCTTGACCTTAAAAAAGATGTAATAGAATTCTGCAACATGACTGCCGTACAGCTCGGCTATGACGGACTTCGTTTTCTAAGCGGCGACATAGCTGATCACAGAGCAGACAGCGCTCACATGGTCGTAACTCTCCACGCGTGCGACACGGCGACGGATTACACCCTCATAAACGCCGTAAAATGGAAGAGCCGCGTCATACTGTCCGTCCCATGCTGCCAGCACGAGCTCTTTTCGCAGATAGACAGTCCCGTGAACCGTCCCATGCTCAAGCACGGCATCATAAAGGACAAGTTTACTGAACTTCTCACCGATGCACTGAGGGGACTTAAACTCGAATCAGCAGGATACAGAGTTGACATGACTGAATTCACATCTCTTGAGCATACGTCAAAGAACATAATGATAAAAGCAGTTCTGCCTGAAGCCATAAACATAAGATCTGCGGCAAAGGCCTATGATGAGTACATAGCGCTCAGGGACTTTTATCATGTTTCCCCTGCCGTAGAGGCCCTGCCTTCACTTCATCGGAAAGGATGATGCCAATGGATTTCAGAAGAGGATTAAAAGACAGCATACCGGTGGCTCTCGGCTATTTTTCCGTATCCATAGCCTTCGGCCTCATGGCAGTGGAAGCAGGATGCTCGTATATGGAAGCAGTCCTCATATCTCTTACGAACCTGACATCCGCAGGCCAGTTCGCAGGACTCACAGTACTGGCTTCAGCCGGGACCTATATCGAAATGGCTCTCACGCAGCTTGTTATAAATTCCAGGTATGCGCTCATGGCCGTATCCCTTTCACAGAAGGCGGATCACAGATTTCGCGGGCCATGGCGATGGATACTGGGCTTTGCCATTACGGACGAGCTCTTTGCCGTTGCCACAGGTCAGAAGGGCGATATCAGCCGTGAATACTTTTCAGGCCTTATACTGCTGCCCATAGCCGGATGGTCGGCCGGCACCCTCTGCGGAGCCGTCATAGGGAACGTGATGCCGCAGATGATAACCAGCGCTCTGGGCGTGGCTCTTTACGGCATGTTCATAGCTGTCGTTGTCCCAAAGGCAAGAGAAGAGATAAAGGTGCTGGCAGTCGTAGCCATATCGGTCATACTGAGCGCATGTCTCTTTTACATACCGGCCTTCTCTTCAGTATCATCGGGAACCGCCATAATAATATGCGCTGTAGCGGCCTCCGCAGCCGGGGCCCTGCTGTTCCCCGTAAAGGAGGAAAGCTGATGGAGCTTGGATTTTTTCTGCCGTATCTGGCGGTTATGGCGGGAGTCACATATCTGATACGCGTCATACCGTTTGTGCTCATACGCAAAAAAATAGAGAACAGGTTCATAAACTCCTTTCTCTATTACATACCGTACGCTGTACTCTCGGCCATGACTTTCCCTGCCATCCTTTATGCCACGGAAAGTCCTCTGTCTGCCTGCGCGGGACTCGTTGCCGCCATAGCTGCGGCCTGGTGCGGCCGCAGTCTCATAACAGTGGCCGCGGCAGCATGCGCCGCCGTATTTGCCGCAGAGTCGCTCATCTGTATATTGTAGCTTCTGACAGCTAGGATCTGACGTATTCTATAAGGTCCATAGCTTCATATCTGTCCGACCAGTCCTTTTTCTTGCCGGCAGCTTCCATTAAGGCTGCCTCCCATGGTTCCCTCTCGTTTTCCGGCTTTTTTCTCAATGATTTCTGCAGCAGTCTGCATAGAGTCCTGTCTCGCACAGTCATTTTTTCTTCATCCCATGCTCCTCTGAAATAGAAGCATTTTATACCTTCAAGAACTCCCTTGAAATTGTGACTGTACATATCGGAAAACGCTTTATCATCATAAGGTGATGCGCCTACCGCAAACACTGCCATCCTTTTCTTCTTGAGCTTGTCGGCCCGTTTCTTCAGTTCCTTTATTCCGGCTATTCCTGCGGCATATATACCTCCGCCGTATATTATGACATCATAGCCCTCAAGGCTGTCCCAGTTAAAATCATCCGCCCTTACCATTTCAAAGCCTGTTTTCTCCGATATCCAGCCCGCATACTTTTCAGTTGCACCGTATTTTGACCTGTATATTATTATTCCCTTCCTGTTTTCCATCTTCATATCCTTTCTTCACTCCTGCTCCGGATCCCAATCCACAGGCTCCTGTCCCGTTGAGACGAGAAATTCGTTTGCCCGCGAAAAGTAACGCCCTCCCCAGAATCCATTGTGGGCCGAAAGAGGGCTGGGATGGGCTCCCTTCAGTACGCAGTGCCTTGTATTTATGAGCCTTTCCTTTGATTTGGCGTTGCCGCCCCAGAGTATGAATACCATCGGCTTTTCTCTTTCGCTCAGAAGCTTTATCACTCTGTCGGTAAATATCTCCCATCCTTTTCCCCTGTGAGAGTTCGGGCTCCCCCTTCTTACAGTCAGGACTGTGTTTAAAAGGAGAACTCCGCTTTTCGCCCACCCTTCAAGATTGCCGTGATCAGGAGGCTTTATGCCCGTATCTTCTTCAAGCTCAGTGAATATGTTGACAAGAGACGGGGGCTTCGGCACTCCCTTCTTCACCGAAAAGCACAGGCCGTGAGCCTGTCCCGGCTGATGATACGGATCCTGTCCCAGTATGACCGCCTTCACATCCTCATAGGGCGTAAGCCTCAGGGCGTTGAATATGTCGTACATATCCGGATATATCACCCTTGTCGAATATTCCCTTTTGAGAAATTCCCTCAGTCTCAGATAATAATCTTTCTCGAATTCCCCTTTAAGGACGTCGTCCCAGCTGTTTCCAATATTAACCATGATCTATACGCATCTCCTCTTTATCTTATGTTAAGTAAAATTTTTGAAAAGCCGTGTCAGGTTCGTTATAATATATACATACGCATCAACACCGTGAGAAAGGCTTTACAATGAACAGAATATATATATCCCCCGCCGCCTGCTCTCCTCTCAAGGAGTTTTTAAAGGAAAAGGGCTTTGAACTGCGCTTTACGGAAAATGACGGTTCTGTCGTACACGATGCCATAGCGCAGCATCCCGATATATACATGTGTCAGATGGGGCTTTTTGATGACAGCCGAATATTTTACGGCAAAAAAGACTCCCTCTCGCATACATATCCCGGCGACTGCATATACAATGCCCTCTGCACCGGGGAATACTTCATACATAACCTTAAACATACTGACCGCCTGCTTCTTGAAACCGCACGCAGAGCAGGCCTTTATCTTGTAAATGTAAAACAGGGGTATGCCAGATGTTCCTGCCTTCCCGTTGATGACACATCATTTATAACGGCAGACCGCGGTATGGCAAAAGCCCTCAGATCCTGCGGAGCCTCCGTGCTTCTCATACGGGAAGGTCATGTGCTCCTGCCCGGATTCAAAAACGGTTTTATCGGCGGCTGCGGCGGCTGCCTTGTCATTGACGGCAAGCCTTGCATAGTCTTTAACGGAGACCTCTGTTCACATCCCGATTTTGAAGCCATGCGCCTCTTCATCTGTGAACGCGGCGTCCGTCCTGTCTTTTTCAGCGGCTTTCCCCTGACCGATATCGGCAGCATCCTTACAGGCAGGATCATCTCCCGGACGTAAAAGCCCGGTTACGGCTCCACCGCTGATATGAACTTTTCAAGGCTCTGACCCATTACCATTCTCACCCTTGGAAGAAGAAGCGGATCGTCTCCCGGATGAGCCTTTCCGTACTGGGTCGTCACAGCGCATAAAAATCCGGCGCTCTCAACCATTTTCCTGCTCCTGTCATTGTAATCCCCGTATGGATACGCGAACGCCTGGCCGCTGCCGCAGATCCTTATGGACTCCTTGAGGTCAGCCAGACCTTCTTCTTCTGATATTGCCGTAAATATACCGCCGTGCCCTATGCTGCCTCCCGGCCTGTGCATGTTGTGGGAGTGGGATTCATAGCGGACATAATCGCTCTTGTAATTCGCCACCTTGTTTTCCCCGTCAGAGGACGTGATCATGAAGCATGTCGCGGGGACTTTGCACTTTTCGAGAACAGGTATGCCGTTTTCGAGAAAGCTCATTGCTCCGTCGTCAAAGCAGAGTACTATGCTCTTATCCGGCAGTATGAGCTTTCCGTCTATATAGTCTCTTACCTCTTCCCAGTCCGGATAATAGTACCCCTCCTCGTTCAGCCAGTTGAGCTCCTCCTCAAGATCCTGGGCTGATATGTAATTCCCGTATCTCCGATGGAGATCTTCAGGCGGATCCTCTTCATCATACACATAGTGGTACATGCATATGGGAAGTCCTGGCAAATCCAGATCGACATTTGGCTCCACATCCACCTTCCGCTTTATCCGGGTGGCCCGTCCATCACTGTCTTTTGCCGTATAAGTCACGTAATGGGTACCGGCTTTTCTGAAATCCGTATCCGAGACCTCAACATCAGCCGTTATGTCATTGCCCTCTCTGTCCCTTGCCTCCCATCCGGGATCGGAAAACTCCTCTCCGAGCTTGAGGCTCATACTTTCCTCTCCCTTCAGCGTCAGTTCCGGATCCATTTTATCCAGTACCGTCACGCTGCGCTCTATGCTCATTCCCTCAAGGCTGTACTTTATCACGTATTTTCCGGGCTTTGACGTATCAACAGAACCCTCTGTCTTCACTTTGTCCGAAGCATCCTTCCCTCCGAGCGTAGCCATGACCCCTTTATCCTCATATACGCCGAAAAGCCCCACCGTCACATCGGGATCGCCCTTCAGCGCAAGCGAATGCTGAGATGAATAGTAATATATGATCGATGCTGTCAATGCCGCCACCGCTACGGCAGCCGCTATAACTATCAGCTTGTATTTTCCTGGTTTTTTCATTTTCTTCTCCATATTTTGTCGATTCCCTGCCATAAGATTATAACACAGCACTGTGTTTGTGGTACAATAATGTTATGAAAAAGAAAAAGCATGCAATAATACCAATATTCATACCCCACAGAGGCTGCCCCAACGACTGTGTTTTCTGCAATCAGAAAGCCATAACAGCAAGGCAGTCTGACGTGACGCCCGCAGATGCCGAAAATATAATAGAAACTCATCTGGCAACACTTGAGGGCCGCGGTCTTGAGACCATTGAGGCAGCCTTTTTCGGAGGGAGCTTCACAGGCATACCAATGGAAGAGCAGTCCGCGTTCCTTGCTGTGGCTAAAAAATACAAGGACGCGGGGCGAATAGACAAGATACACATGTCCACAAGACCCGACTACATCGACGAAGATATACTCGATAATCTGAGACGGTATGGCGCGGATGTCATCGAGCTTGGCGTACAGTCCTTTGATCCCGAAGTGCTGGCAGCATCAAACCGCGGCCATACGGTTGAGGATGTCTACAGAGCATGTGAACTCATAAAGGGACACGGCTTTGAGCTGGGCATACAGCTTATGATAGGGCTTCCGCAAGATTCCATGGAAAAATGCGTGTTTTCCGCAAAGGAAACAGTCTCCGTAGCTCCTTCCATAGCCCGCCTGTATCCCACGATAGTCCTCCGCGACACCCGCCTGTACTCCATGTATAGAGAAGGGAGCTATAAGCCGCTTTCCACAGAGGAGGCTGTGTCCGTAACAAAGGAAATGTACAGGATACTCCAAAGCGCCGGCATAAACATAATCAGGGTCGGACTGAAAAGCACTGATCTTATAACTGAAGGCGGAGAGATAAGGGGCGATACGTTTCACCCTGCTTTCAGACAGCTTGTAGAGGGCGAGCTGGCAAAGGAGTCCATGGAAAGTCAGCTCACGAAGCTTATCGGCTCCGGAGCCGAAGGCTCATTCATATTCAGGAGCAGCCCCGGATCTTTTTCAAATATGACCGGAAACCGAAAGCGCAACAGGCTGTACTTTTCCCAAAAATATCCGGGTATAAAAATATCATATGAAAGCGACTCCTCTCTTGATGACGGAGTCTACATTGTGATAAAATGCTGAGGTAAAAAACGAATTTTCAGGAGGAATATACATGAAAGCTGTTATCACCGTAATAGGAAAGGATGCCGTCGGCATACTGGCAAAGGTCAGCTCTGCCTGTGCAAGGGCGCAGGCCAATGTTGCCGAGGTCACACAGTCTGTGCTCGACAAATATTTCGCCATGATAATGATAGTTGATATAGACCATATGAACTGCTCTCTGGAAGAGCTTAAATCCAGCATCGAAAACGATGTTCCCACAATGACCGTACACGTCATGCATGAGGACATCTTCAATTCCATGCACAGGATCTGAGGACATATACCGTAAACAGGCTGATTTCAGGAGGAGGCAAACATGCTCAACACAAAGGATATCATGGAGACCATAACCATGATACAGGAGGATCATCTGGACATACGCACCATAACCATGGGTATATCGCTTTTGGACTGCTGCGATGCCGATATAGAAAGATCCTGTGATAAGATATACGAAAAAATATGCTCAAAGGCAGGCGAGCTGGTAAGTACGGGAGAAGCGATAGAAAAAAAATACGGCATCCCCATAGTAAACAAAAGAGTGTCTGTAACGCCTGTCTCTATGCTGCTGGCAGCCTCGGGCGGCGATCCCGTAAAGTATGCCCTGGCTCTTGACCGCGCGGCACGTTCCATAGGAGTAAACTTTATCGGAGGATACTCGGCTCTCGTGCAGAAGGGCTTTGCCGCAGGCGACAGAGAGCTTATAGCTTCCATACCGGAGGCTCTGTCCCGTACCGAGCTCGTATGCTCCTCCGTTAACGTAGGCTCCACCAAGGCCGGCATAAACATGGATGCGGTAAAGATGATGGGAAGCGCCGTAAAGGAGGCCGCCGTACTGACAAAAGACAGAAGCTGTATAGGAGCAGCCAAGCTGGTCGTCTTCTGCAACGCTCCCGAGGACAATCCATTCATGGCAGGAGCCTTCCACGGCATAGGGGAGCCCGACTGCGTCTTAAACGTAGGGGTCTCCGGACCTGGGGTCGTAAGAGCGGCGCTTGAGAAGATGCCCCATGATGCTCCTCTTTCTCAGGTAGCGGACATCATTAAAAAGACTGCCTTCAAAATAACTAGGATGGGGCAGCTTGTGGGGAGCGAAGCTTCCTCAAAGCTGGGCGTTCCTTTCGGTATAATAGATCTTTCCCTTGCCCCAACACCCGCTGTAGGCGACTCCGTAGCCTACATACTTGAGGAGATAGGTCTGCAGCAGTGCGGCGCTCACGGCACTACAGCCGCTCTCGCCATGCTGAACGATGCTGTGAAAAAGGGAGGCGTCATGGCCTCATCCACTGTAGGCGGACTTTCAGGCGCTTTCATACCCGTATCAGAGGATGCCGGTATGATAGAGGCTGCGCGCTCAGGAAGCCTTTCGATAGAAAAACTTGAAGCCATGACTGCCGTATGCTCTGTAGGGCTTGATATGATCGTGATACCCGGAGACACGCCTCCTGAAATAATAGCTGCCATAATAGCCGATGAGGCCGCCATAGGCATGGTGAATTCCAAGACCACGGCAGTGAGACTCATTCCCGCTATAGGACGCAGCGAAGGCGAGATTCTGGATTTCGGCGGCCTTCTCGGAAGCGGACCTGTCATGGCTGTAAACGACAGATCTCCGAAAGTATTCATCGACAGAGGCGGACGCATACCTGCGCCTATGCAGAGCCTGAAGAACTGACGGCATCTTGAGCCGTCTGCCTGATGCATTAAAAAAGGAGGGAGTCTCCTCTGCCTGCCGGCTTTGGAGATCCCTCTTTTTCCGTATTCTTCGCGCCGCTTCCAGTCAGCAGCAACAGCAGTCGCAGCATCCGCAGGATGATCCCGGGTAAACGCACCTTTCCGACGTCCAGGCGGTGCCTGCCGCAGAGCCAGTACCGCTGCTCTGGCATCCGCAGCCGCAGTCAGTGCCGCACTCAGGTATAGCGGATCTGCAGCCGCAGCTTTCACATGTTCCCGTAAAGCTGCAGGAAGCACATGTTATATTAACAGTCGAAGGTCTTTTGGACCAGCTACAATTCGCCATTTAAAAATCTCCTTTCATTTGTATGCTATATACTATGAAAGGAGATACGTCTCTGTTACATTATTCTTTCCCATCATCGCCGTCAGCATCATCGGCATCATCTGCTTTCTTTGCCTTCTGAGCCAGCCTGACATATCTTTCGCTTTGCCACTTGTTCACCTTGAATATCGCTACTGTTATGACTGCTACCAGTATTCCCAGCGCTACGAGCAAATGCATGGTTTTCTCCTTTCCCTTTTCTCTTCTTATATTTTACAACGAATTTTGCTTATATTCTACATAAATTTAATATCTTCCAGGGATTTGAAGCTGTATCCCATATCCTTCCATTTTGTTAGGAGCCGATCCAGTATCTCGCTGTTGGTCCTTGAGGTGCTGTGAAGCAGCACTATGGCTCCCGGATGAGTCCTTGGTATGAGTTTTTCCATGGCCTCCTCTTCCGTCGGCTGGTCCGATTCATACCAGTCTACGTAAGCCAGGCTCCAGAACACGGTTTTATACCCCATTTTTTCGGCCATTTTAAGATTCGCATCACTGTATTTTCCCTGAGGCGGCCTGTAATATTTTTTCATTTTCTTTCCCGTTACCCGGCTGAACGCTTCCTCCAGCTTTGTCAGCTCCTCTCTGAATGCCTCCTCTGAAGCTATCTCAGACATGTCGGGATGGGTATATGTGTGATTCCCCACAAGATGCCCTTCTCTTACCATTCTTTTAACAAGCTCCGGACTTGTCTCTATGTAATTCCCCACGAGAAAAAACGCTGCTTTTACATCATGTTTTTTCAGGACGTCCAGTATATTCGCAGTGTATCCGTTTTCATATCCTGCATCGAATGTAAGATACATCACCCTCTCCTTTCCGTCTCCTGCGTAACAGCCGTTGTATTTTGCCAGATACTCAGCCGTCGCGTTCCCCACGGGAGCCTTGCCTTCTTCCTGGAAGCTGAGGCCCCAGTTGCCGTCAGCTGATGTGCTTACGCTGCCCCCGTCTGTTATCTTTACCCCGGAAAATATTGCCGCCGCGATCATAAATACGGCTGCCAGAGATCCTATCAGTTTTTTCAGCCGCTTCTTCCTTATCATAAAGATCATAAAACATCACCACCACAATAATATATTTTGGAACAAGGAAAGAAATTACAAATATTTCTTTGACCACAAAGCCTTTGATGATATAATTGGAAGAATGAAAGACAAATTTTTTGAAACAAAGACTCTCGCAGGCATAGCTGCCTGCTTCATAATCGCTGTTCCCGCATGGATTCTCGGGAAAGCGTTCCCCATAATAGGCGGGCCTGTATTCGGAATACTCTTCGGACTGATACTGGCCTTTTTCAGAAGACCCGCTGTCCTGGACAGCGGCATAAAGTTCACCTCAAAATACATACTTCAGTATTCCATAATACTTCTTGGCTTTGAGATGAATCTTTTCAACGTTATAAGGGTCGGCGGCCAATCGCTCATGGTGATGATCTTTACTCTGACCTCATCATTCATCACCGCATACCTTGTGGGAAGAGCCATGAAGATCGACGGCAAGACCACCACCCTCATAGGTGTCGGCACGTCCATATGCGGAGGCTCCGCCATAGCCGCCACCGCTCCTGTCATAAAAGCACGGGACGAGGACGTTGCTCAGGCCATATCCACCATATTTCTCTTTAACATAATAGCTGTGTTCATATTCCCGCCCCTCGGCCACCTTCTCGGGCTCAGCGATACGGGCTTCGGCATGTGGGCAGGCACTGCCATAAACGATACTTCTTCCGTAGTGGCCGCAGGAGCATCCTGGAGCAGCAGCGCCGGTAACAATACCGCCCTTGCCTTTGCCACCATAGTAAAGCTCACAAGGACCCTCATGATCGTTCCCATAACTCTTGTTCTGGCCTTGTATACTGCCGGTAAGGCGGCAAATGAAGCTCGTCTTAAGGGGGACGATAAGAGTTCCTTCAGCATAGCCAGGGTGTTCCCATGGTTTGTTCTGGGCTTCGTGTTCACAGCTGTGATAAACACATTCCTTCCTGTGCCTTCAGCCGTTTCGGAGGCTCTTGTACAGACAGGAAAATTCATGATCGTCATGGCCATGACAGCCATAGGCCTGAACACCAATTTAAAAAAGCTTCTGACCAATGGTCTGAAGCCTATATGTCTCGGCCTTTGCTGCTGGTTCGTTGTGGCGGTCGTGTCACTTGCAGTCCAGCATTTTATCGGCATGATATAAAGAGGAGGCATCCTCTATTTCCCCATGAGTCTCCTTTCTTCGGCTCTCTCATGATTTCTTATGTATGCAAGAGCGTGAAGAGGTGAATAGAGATCCACCTTCTGTATGTGAAAATGACGTTTTAACTTTCCGTCCCTTCCTTTTACGGGGACGGAATTTTTATGATAAAGCGTTATGGGTCTGTCATTGTACGAAAAATACCACTCTCCCCCGTACGTTGTCACATATACGATCCCGCCCTTTATCTCAGCCTTCATTCCGTACTTTGCACAGGTGTTTTTTATCCTGCCTTCCATGCCCCATCTGTCAGATGAATTTCTCCCGGCTTCAGTCTCTGCCTCCGCCTTTATCCTGTTTCTTATGAGATCCAGCTCTCCTTCGCCTTCTTCCGTATCCGCAAGCTGCAGCAGAGCTTCGAAGGAATAATACTCAAGAGCGCCCGTATGTATCCCCAGCTTTCCCTTCATGACGCTGAACAGCCTGAAATCCCTTTCGCTGGGAAACAGTATGACCGGATCCTCCCCAAGATCGTACGCCGCGTCTTCCATAACGGTACGCCATCTTTCCAGAACGATCCTGTCTATGTCTCCTGAATATATCTCGTAATCCTCCGGCTGTCTGAATATATACTCTCTTGTCTCAGTAAACTCAAAACTGTCGTCAAGCTCTGTCACCATGAGCCTTTCAGCCATACTGTGGCGGGATTCGCTGATCTTTTTGACCCCCTCGAAAAAGAATATGCAGATCATCTTACATCTATCTCCAGAAGAACGGGGCAGTGATCGCTCCCATACACATCCGTCAGTATCTCTGCCTTCTCCAGCCTGTCCTCAAGTGATTCGGACACGAGAAAATAGTCTATACGCCATCCGGCGTTGTTCTTCCTTGCGTTGAACCTGTAGCTCCACCAGGAATACACCCCTTCCGCATCGGGATGAAAGTATCTGAATGTATCTGTGAACCCTGACTCCAGAAGCTCTGTCATCTTGTCTCTTTCCTCATCTGTGAATCCTGCGTTTTTTCTGTTTGTCTTGGGATTCTTCAGATCTATCTCCTTATGCGCCACGTTGAAATCACCGCAGATTATTACAGGCTTTCTTTTTTCAAGGTTCTTAAGGTATTCCCTGAAGTCGTCTTCCCATTTCATCCTGTAGTCAAGTCTTCTGAGGCCGTCCTGAGAATTTGGCACATATACGTCCACCATGTAAAAATCATGGTATTCGGCCGTTATGACTCTTCCTTCCCTGTCATGCTCGCATATCCCCAGTCCGTATGATACCGAGACAGGTTTTTCCTTTGAGAACATCGCTGTGCCCGAATATCCTTTTTTCTCAGCGGAGCACCAGTACTGATGATACCCGTCAAGGGGCACCTCTGCCTGTCCCTCCTGCATCTTCGTCTCCTGCACGCACATGATATCAGGGCTTTCCTTTTTTACAAAATCGAGAAATCCCTTTCCCATGGCTGCTCTTATCCCGTTGACATTCCACGATATAAGCTTCATATTACACCTCGGCCGCATCCCCCTCTAATTGAGGAACGCCTCTATTATCACACTTTCCGCCTCTTCCTCAGTCATACCCAGCGTCCTGAGTTTCACGAGCTGCTCGTCGTTTATCCTGCCTATGGCTGCTTCATGGATTATGGCCGCATCCAGATGTCTCGCGTCTATCTCAGGTATGGATCTCACCCTGGCGCTGTCCATTATTATCGAATCGCACTGTATGTGGGCATTGCATTTGGCGTTGCCTACGGCAGCCGGATGGAATACCTGTCCGGAGCCGTCCTTTGCCACTGATCTTGACACTATCTGGGCTGAGCTTCCCGGGCCGTTCAGTTCGACCTTCATGTTGGACTCAGCGGTCTGAGTCCCGTGAGTCATGAGCTTTTCCACTACAAAAAGTCTGCTGTTTTTTCCCATGACCACCTCAGTCTCCCGCTTTGTCGAGTCAACGCCCTTTATCTGAGACGTATCCAGAGTGAAAACGCTGTTTTCCTCCATGAATATCCTGGTCACGGGATTAAGTATCCTCGCGCCGTCTCCTTCACCCTCGCCGTAATGGTTCTCCTTATAAGTCACATTGGCTCCCTTTCCGATGAAAAATGAATGTATGCCGTCATGCCTGCTGTCCTCGTGGCCGCTGTTGTGTATGCCGCAGCCTGCTACTATGATCACATTCGCCCCGTCTTCTATGTGAAAGTCATTGTAAACTCTGTCCGTGAATCCGGAAGCATCCACCACAACAGGTATGTGTACCTGTTCCCCGTCAGTATCTCCGTCGATATAAACGTCTATGCCCTGCTTGTCTTCTTTCTTTACTATCCTCACGTGATCGCTGTTACCGTGGCAGAGAGCCGTTCCGTTATGCCTCAGGTTAAAGGCGCCCTCCTGTTTGAATCCCAGCTCGTCTATATACTTCAGTATAGCCTGTGTTACTTTATCTATTTCAGCCATTTACGCCCCCTCCTGTCCTTCTATTCTCTTCAGATAAGCGCAGCATGAAGGTCCCTGCTTTATGAGTCCGGGAAGTATATCCTCCCTTTTTCCCATTCCTGCTACTCTGCCTTCCTCTATCACCATTACTCTGTCAGCCATTTCCATTATCCTTTCCTGGTGGGAAATAAGTATCAGGCTCTGATTCTCGTCCTTCTTTATCTCTTCAAACTGCTGTATGAGCATGGAAAAACTCCACAGATCTATCCCTGCCTCAGGCTCGTCGAATATACATAGCTTATGAGGCTTTGCCAGCACTGTGGCTATTTCAAGTCTCTTCATTTCGCCGCCCGACAGAGTGTTGTCAACCTGTCTTTTCACGTACTCCTGAGCGCACAGCCCTACGCGGCTCAGAAGCTCACAGCATTCGGCCTCGCTTTTTTTCTCTCCCGCTGCGAGAGATATGAGCCTGTCCACCGTCATTCCCTTGAATCTTGGCGGCTGCTGGAAAGCAAAGCCTATTCCCGCCTCGGCTCTTTCGTTTATATCCATATCCGTTATGTCGCATCCGTCCAGTATGACTCGTCCGGAATCCGCTCTTTCTATTCCCATCAGCACCTTGGCGAGAGTGGATTTTCCTCCTCCGTTAGGTCCTGTTATGACCAGCATCTCTCCCCGTTCCACTTCAAAGCTTATATCCGACAGTATGTTGACTCTTTTTCCTTTTTCCATCACCGAAAAGCTCAGGTTCTCTACTTTAAGCATCTGTCATCCCTTCCTTACAAATTTTGTATACATTGATTATTATAATCCCACACAAAAGAAATATCAATGGCTCATTTGCCATTGATATTTCCCGTCAAGCTGTTTACCGCTTTTATCTTATGAAATTCGTACGTGCAGGCTCCTCTTTTTCCGGAAGGCCGTATTTTTCTTTTCCCAGCTCGATGGCTCTCATGAGAAACACCATGTTTTTCGCAAGCGTCCTCATGCTCTGAAGACCTTCGGCGTCCCCCTCTGCCTCTCCCGGAAGCTGGCCGTGTACGCTGTTCCAGTACTGCCCCGAAGCCACAGGCATACCGCTGATCGTAAAATACTTGTTGAGCTGATCGAATGTGGCCGACAGACCTCCTCTTCTTGCAACAGTAACGCAGGCTCCCACCTTCATCGTCTTATCAAAGGGCGAGCTGTAAAAAAGTCTGTCAAGAAGCGATACGAGCGTTCCGTTCGCCGAGGCGTAGTATACGGGAGTTCCCACTACCAGGCCGTCGCATCCTCTGAATTTTTCCGCGATCTCGTTGACGCAGTCGTCAAACACGCATCTTCCAAGCTCCATGCATCTGCGGCATCCGATACATCCGCGTATATCCCTGTTTCCCACATGCACCGTCTCTGTCTCAACACCCTCGCGGATAAATATTTTTTCCATCTCACTCAGGGCCGCATGGGTGTTGCCCTTCTCATGCGGGCTTCCGTTTATCATAAGTATTTTCATCTCTTATATCTCTCTTTTATTACTTGAGCAGTCCCTTTGTGGACGTCCACAGAGGCAGCTTTATTCCAAGCCCCATCTTCACGGCCCTCTCGAATATGATCTTTGCGCACATCATATCCTCTGATGCCATTCCCACATTGTTTATCACTATGAGTTCATCTTCCCTTTCTCTTCTGGGAACCGTTCCCGCAGCCAGCTCTCCGGTCTCCCCCGTGATCTCGGGAAGTCCGTACGGATAATACCCGTATCCTATGAGCAGTTCATGCTGCTCTTTGCTGTCAACATAATACTTGTCCGCTGATTTGTATACAGCGTCCTCATATACTGTATGGCAGTCCAGGCATACTATGGTCTGGCCCTTATGCACCCATTCCTTCTTTACAGGCGGATTAGGATGATGAACTATAGGGAGGGCGGATATTATAACATCGCAGGCGCGTACCAGCTCTTCAAGACTCTTGGCTTTTACTATCTTTGCCTTCACCTTGTCCTGATCCTCAGCTATAAGGGCATCCATTGCTTCTTCGTACTTGTCGTAAACGTATATGGTCTCAAGATCTGTCAGGATGTTTTCCACCATTTTTACGTTTGCTTTTCCCTGTATGCCGCAGCCGATCATGCCGAAGGTCTTGGCGCCCGGATTAGCGGCATACTTTATGGCAACGAGAGCCGTAGCCGGCGTACGGACCTTTGTTATCCAGCTGGCGTCCATAAGCGCCATCATGTGCCCTGTCAGAGCGTCGTTGTATATTATCTGGCAGTTTGTAGGGATCACGTCAGGATACAGCTCCTTGTTTGTAGGAAAGTTGGAGCCCCACTTTATGCCGCAGGCGTACTGATCAGGAAGATTTGCGGGCATGGCGTGCATGAGGCAGTCGTCCATTGGGTGGATGCCTATTTTTGCAGGCATCTCGATTATCTTCTTGGAGTAAGCTATCATGCCCTGCTCAGTGGCCTCTATTATCTCCATATCGGTCGTTCCGGTATCGATGCAGTCCTGTTCGCTGAGATACAGAAATTCCTGCCCTATGTTCAGGTGCTTTTTGTATTCGTTTCTGATCGCATCGGCCTTTTTGATTTGTTCTTCTGTGTAAACCATAGTTTTTCTCCTTTTCATAAATGATTATCAACTAAGCGGCCGTACCGCCTGCAATATCTTTATCTTTTTCGCCTGTTTTCACAAAGCCTCCTATGATGCCTCCGGCGATCGTAGGGAGGACCCAGTTGAATCCGTAGTCCACAAGAGGAAGGGAATTCACAACAGGAATCGATATACCGTATGTTGTAAGCACTGTCAGGAAGCTCACTATGAAGGAAGCCAGAGCCGCTCCTTTGTATATATTGAGGTTTTTTATCCGCTTCTTGAAGAAGGACAGTATTATCAGCGTAACCACCGTAGGATATACGATGCTTAGAACCGGTGTCGCTATGCTTATTATGGCGCTCAGTCCGAAATTGGACACCACGATCGAAAACACCATTATAAGCGTTACCACGACCTCATATTTGAGCTTTCCGCCGGAAATACCCTCAAAGTACTTGGCAGCCGCGGCCGTAAGCCCTACCGCGGTGGTGAGGCACGCAAGACCCACGACTATGCCCAGTATCACGACTCCTCCGAATCCCAGGATATCCTCCGTTATATGTACAAGAAGGCTTGCCTGATTCACATCCTCTATATCGTATACGCTGGAAGCCGTCGCTCCCAGATACGTTATCCCGCAGTATACGAGAAACAATGCTCCGCCTGCCAGGATGCAGGATATCATGGCTGCTTTTCTTGCCTGAGAAGGCTCGGTATACCCCTTCTCCCTTGTAACTCCTATGATTATTATGGCGAATCCCAGAGCGCCCAGCACATCCATGGCCTGATATCCGTTCAGCACTCCCTCTCTCACTATATTGTCGCACACAGGCTCCGTTATCTCTCCGAGAGGCCATATGATACCGGCTATTATCAGAACAGCCAGGCATATGACCAGCGCCGGCGTCAGGAACTTGCCAAGTATATCGACTACCTTGGAAGGTCGTATGGTGAGGACCCACGCAACGGCAAAATACACTATGGAAAACAGCGTAAGGTTTATCCCGTCCGTTACGGGCAGTATCGACATCTCGTATGTCGTGGCCGCTGTCCTCGGTATCGCCAGGAACGGTCCTATGCATATTATTACCGCCGTATTGATAACAAGTGCCGGTATCCTGCCGGCAGGCCCCGTTATTCCCGAGATGCTCCCGTCACCGTTTATCATTGCCACTATGGTAACAAAGGCAAGTCCGATATCCGCCAGTATAAAACATATAAATCCCAGGAACCAGTGCGTTCCCGACTCCATGCCCAGGTAAGGCGGGAATATAAGGCTGCCCGCTCCGAAGAACATGGAAAACAGTGCAAGTCCGATAATAACGCTGTCACGTACCAGTTTGTTTCCTTTATTCATATTTTTCCCTTTTGTACACTTCTCCGTAAATCCGTAAATAACTAATGATACATATTGATATATTTTACTGGAAAAGTATTGCTTTGTCCAAAAGAGAAAGTTGAATCAAACGAAACTTATTTCCGTGTAAATTTCGTATGACTCAACTTGTCGCGCTATTTTGTCGAATAATTTATCAATTTTCAATTTTTTTAATAATTTTTTGCTTCTCTGTTTCCCGTCTTTATAAAAGCGCCTATGACCCCGCCTATAGCAGTAGGCAACAGCCAGTTGAACCCATAATCAGTAAGCGGCAGAGAATTCACCACAGGCACATGTATCCCGTAAGTAGTAAGTACTGTGAGGAAGCTTACTATAAAAGATACAAGCGCCGCACCTCTGTATATATTGAGGTTTGTTATCTTCTTTTTGAAAAATGACAGTATTATTAAAGTTACTACAGTAGGATAAACAATGCTCAGCACCGGTGTTGCTATGCTTATTATGGCGCTCAGCCCGAAGTTTGAAACTATAATGGAGAATATCGTTATAAGAGTAACTACGACCTCATATTTTACCTTTCCTCCCGAAAGCCCTTCAAAATACTTTGCCGAAGCAGCTGTCAGCCCCACAGAAGTTGTAAGACATGCAAGTCCCACTATGATTCCCAGGATAACCACTCCCTTATATCCGAGTATGTCTTCTGTAATATGAACAAGCAGGCTTGCCTGATTTACATTCTCTATATCGTATACGCTTGAAGCTGTAGCCCCCAGATACGTTATACCGCAGTATACGAGGAACAGCGCTCCTCCTGCCAAAATGCACGATATCAAAGCAGCCTTTCTGGCCTGTGAAGGCTCAGTATACCCTTTGTCTCTTGTAACTCCGATGATTATTATGGCAAATCCCAAAGCAGCAAGCACATCCATAGCCTGATATCCGTTAAGTACTCCTTCCTGTACTATATTGTCGCATACAGGCTCTGTTATATCTCCGAGAGGCCATATGATCCCGGCGATTATCAGCACCGCCAGACATATGAAAAGCGCCGGTGTCAGGAATTTACCAAGTATATCAACCACACTCGAAGGTCGGATTGTCAATGCCCATGATATTATAAAGTATATTATGGAGAATACCGTTATATTCACTCCTGATGTAATCGGCTGAACGGTCATCTCATATGTTGTGGCTGCCGTCCTCGGTATTGCCAGGAACGGCCCTATACATACCACTACCGCCGTATTGATAACGAGAGCCGGTATTTTGCCTGCAACACCTGTTATGCCCGATATACTGCCATCTCCGTTTATCATGGCCACTATAGTAACAAATGCAAGGCCTATGTCAGCCAGTATAAAACAGATAAATCCCAGAAACCAGTATGTTCCTGATTCCATACCCAGGTACGGAGGGAATATGAGACTACCTGCTCCGAAGAACATGGAGAAAAGGGCCAGTCCGATAGTTATACTGTCTCTCACCAGTTTTTTATCATTATTCATATTTCTTACCCTTTTTAAATTTTTATCAAAAAAAGCGAACACTACGAGATAATTCCGGTATCTGTCCGGTTATTGTAATTTATTAATAAATTTTTGTCTAATGACTGTAATATCCTTTCACGAAACCGGCGCTACGTAAAGTTTCACATAGGTCAACTATTTTGCGTTTTTCTCTTATCTCTCTTTGATAAAACTGAATTTTAATAATTTTTCAACTTTTTGACCTTATAACGAAACACTCTTACCGTCAAAAGCTTTTATCTTCTGTTGCTTCTCCTCCATATTTTCATTTTTTCCGCAGCCCTTATGAGCTCCTCTCTGAAATCAGGATGAGCCAATGATATTAATGCCTCTGCTCTCTCCCATGTTGCAAGCCCTTTCAGGTTTGCCTTTCCGTACTCAGTTACTACATAATGTACATTTGTCCTAGTATCTGTAACAACCGAGCCTTCTCTGAGAGCAGGCCTTATACGTGAATGAACTCGTCCTTCTCTGTCCCTGAACGTAGAGGAGCAGCATATGAAACTCTTTCCTCCTTCTGACAGATACGCTCCCAAAGCGAAGTCCAACTGCCCCCCCTGCTCCGCTTATATGTCTTGTGCCCGATGATTCCGCATTCACCTGCCCGAAGAGATCCATATCTACCGCGTTGTTTATCGATATGAAATTGTCGAGAGCGCCTATGACCCGGGCGTCATTCGTGTAATCAACAGGCGCACCGATGCATTGAGGATTATTATCTATATAATCGTACATTTTTTTCGTTCCTGCCGCAAAGGCGTATACCTGTTTGCCTCTGTCAACATTCTTGCGGTTTCCTGTTATCCTTCCCTTTACGGCCATCTCAACAAAGCTGTCAACATACAGCTCTGTATGTACACCCAGATCCTTCAGATCCGATTCCGCTATCATTGTTCCAACAGCATTGGGCATTCCTCCTATACCAAGCTGCAGCACTGCTCCGTCAGGTATTTCCTCCATTATGTATTTCGCCACCGCATGATCAATGTCGCTGCTTTCTCCTTGCTTCAATTCTTCCATCAGTTCATTTGGGCTCCTGACTATGGCTGTCACATTTGTGATATGTATACCGTTCTTTCCCTTATCTTTTTCCCCGCTCAGGGCAAGAGGCATATTTTCATTAACTTCTACTATCACACTGCCCGCTCTTGCACAGATATTGGCTATATGAGATGTGCACGGCCCAAAGTTGAAATATCCATCCCCATCCATATCTGTGGTTCTTATCATGGCCACATCCACAGGATTTGTCAGATCAATATAGTATCTCGGCAGCTCCGAGTATCTTATGGGGGCATAAAATGCTATTCCTTCATCTATTGCCCTTCTCTCTATGCCTGTCATATGCCAGCTGTTCCAGCATAGATGATCCGCCGCGTTTTCAATATCAAACACAGCAGGCCTCCTCAGCGCCATACCTCCCCTGAATTTCAGATCATAAAGGCCTTCTTCCTTTATTCGTTTGGCTAAAGCCGCATCGAGTATCCTGGGTATGCCAAGTCCCCAGCCGAAATCAACCCAGTCTCCTGATTTTACCTTCTTCACAGCTTCCTCTGCTGACATGAGCTTTTCAGCGTAGTCCTTTTCACAACTGTTCACACGTTACTCCTCCTTTCTTACCGGATATGGCATATATTAACGGGCAGCTTTGTTTTTTTCAAAGAGCATCTCATCTGCATTTTGAAACTTTCAGGCCGCCGGATTTCACATTACGACACTTTTTGCTGTTTTTCAAAGAATGTTTGCTATAACGCGGCAAACACCCACAAAATTTCAAAGATTTTATCCTTATTATGAAACTTTCATTGTGTTTCATCGGCAAAAACATTATAATTAGAAGAAATACACTTGATCTGGACGATGGAGGTTCAACATGAGTGATATAACGAGGCACATAGGTTCCAGGATACGTTTATACCGAAAACTTCTTGGTCTTACCATCGATGATCTTGCCGAAGGTATACACAAAAGCAAATCAACAGTCTCCAAATATGAAACAGGCTCTGTTTCTGTTGATGCGGAAACTCTCTTTGATATAGCGGCGGTTCTGCGTGTTTCAGTATCAAAATTAGTCGACTATCACAGTCCTGAAAAAAACACATCCGGCATTCCGTCTGCTCCCAATGGTTTTTTTAACAGCCCGGGCAGATATTACATGTACCATCTGGGCAGTGGGAGCCGCCTTCTGCGATCCGTCATTCAGCTTCATTTCCCTGTATCTGATGACGATGATTTTTCTGTTGAATTTTATAACGATGTTACGGATTACGATAATCTGCAGCGCTGTCGTTTTTATTACAGCGGAAACATCTCATTTTCGGATCTTTATACCAACATGATATTCAGCAACCAGGTCAATATAGCCGAAAAAGCATTTATAATAGCAGGCAATCCTCTCAATAACAGCGATATGACTTTAGGCCTTGTAACGGGAATATCGACTGCTTTTCTCGTTCCCCTTTCATATAAGGCTCTGTTTTCCCGTGGGCCTGTTGACGACAGTGAACTTATTACAAACATCCTGCGTTTCACGAGAGAAGATATATCTGATATGAAAAAGCACAACATGCTGGTGCTTGCCAACTCACTTCATGAACTCAGGGAAAAGTGATCTGATTTACGGTTTCCTTATAAGGTTGAAAAAATTGAAAAATTCATAAAATTTTTTCTTTTCTTTATAATACATAAGATTTTCTTCCTGTTAATTGCACCATATGAAACTTCCTTCCCATGTGTTTTCATATGGTGCAGTTTTATTTTTTGGACAAAATATCAACGCAGCGTTACAATACCCTCAACACGAGATAATACCGGTCAAATCTCTATTGATGTTTATCAACATTTAATTCACAGTTAACAAAAGGAGGAATGATTATGCTGCAAGGTATGGAATACAGAGACTGGATATCGACTAAACTTGATATCAACAAGGAGCTTCTCTATCTTACGAGACAGGATGTTCTGGATCTCAATCTTACAGATGATGAAATCACGGAAATGACAAAGGAAGGCATGATAGCGTACAGTACAGACAACGCTGAGATGCCTGCCAAGATAGGCATCCATCCTCTTAAGGACACTCTCATGCACGCTATGCCGGCAAATATGAAAACCCTGTCGACTGCAGGAATAAAATGGGGCTGCTGCTTCCCTGACAACATGCCTAGATTCGGGTACACCCAGACCACATGTACCCTGATCCTCAACGACTATCAGTCAGGAACAGCCATTTCTTTCATGGATGCCGATTATATAACCCGCGTAAGGACTGCCGCCGTAGCTCTCCTGAGCTGCCAGAAGTTCGCCCGTCAGGATTTCAAAACCATGGGTATGATCGGATGCGGTATCCAGGGCAAACAGCAGGTAGCCATGGTAGCGAGAGCCTATCCTCAGATCGAGGAGATCTATATACTCGACAGATTTGATGCTGCCATGGATGAGCTCATCAAAGAATGCAGCCAGTATACTGAGGCTCGCTTCATAAAGGCTGACTGGGAAACTCTTGCCAGAAACAGCGAGGTTATTTTCTCAGCCGCTTACATACCTGCCGTTCCTAATCCTCAGATCAAGGATGAATGGCTCAACAAGAAGGGTCTCACCATAATAGCCAGCGACTGCCACACCCATTATGAAGACGTTTCCATAAAGGCTGCGGACAAATATTACTGCGACAGCATTGAGGAGCATGAGCTCTTTATCACATACGGTCTCTATCCTCAGGGACTCCCTGAGATAACAGGCGAGACCGGCGCCGCTCTCGCAGGCGTAGTTGCAGGCCGTGAAAACGATGACGAATTCATTTTCGTAAACAATGTGGGAATGGCTGTTGAAGATATAACTGTTGCCAGAAAGATATTTGATACTGCTCTTGAAAAAGGCATTGGCGTAAAGATGCCTCTGTAAAGAGATATTTTTCCGTAAGTGTACCTCCATTATCAGCATAACGAGGGTATTCGCCTGCGAATGCCCTCTTTTAAAAAAGGTGTAAAAAATGATTTTTGAGAAGGGAGCCGGCATATATGGGTATCTTGATGTATGAAAACCGGATCACTGTTATAACGGGTCATCTGGGCAGCGGCAAAACCGAATTTGCCCTGAACCTCGCCCTTCATCATTCTGTTTCAGGATTCCCTACCGCCCTGGCGGATCTGGATGTTGTAAACCCGTATTTCAGATCCCGAGAGCGAAGGGAATTCCTCGAACAAAACAGTATCCGCCTCATATCCGCATCGGATGCCTGCGCTGATGCTGATGTGCCTGCCATGCCGCCGGATGTCAGGATCCTTTTCGATGATCCCAACATAAAAGGTGTTCTGGATATAGGAGGCGATGCCTCAGGCTCGCGGGTCCTTGCAAGGTACCGTGACCAGTTAAAAAACTGCGGAGCTAAAATGCTCTTTGTAATCAACGGCAACCGGCCGCTGACAGGCACGGCTTACGGCGCCCTTAATTTTATGAGAAGCATAGAGGAAACATCCGGCCTGGCAGTTGATGGCCTTATAAACAACACGCATTTTTTTAATGAGACGGAACCTGAAGACATTATTCGCGGCGCCGAACTCGCCGAAGAGGTGTCTCGTCTCTCAGGCGTTCCCATTGTATGCCATCTGATTCCAGAAGGTCTCTCTGACGAGAACGTCTCTGATATCAGGCCTTTGTTTCCTATTCATCTATACATGAGAAAACCGTGGGACTGATTCCCGCAGAACAGGAGTTTAAACGCTATGATCCATCTAACATTTCAACGCGATTTATGCAAGGGCTGTGAGCTCTGCATATCCGTATGTCCAAAGAAAATACTTGCTCTGGATACTGCTGTAAACATAAAAGGATATCGTCCGGCCTTCTGCACAGAGGAAGAGTCATGTATAGGATGCGCGGGCTGTGCCAAAATATGCCCTGATTCCGTTATATCCATTGAAAAAGATTAAGTAGAGGTATGAACAATGAAAAGAG
This sequence comes from Bacillota bacterium, assembly GCA_963929955.1. Taxonomy (GTDB): domain Bacteria; phylum Bacillota; class Clostridia; order Peptostreptococcales; family Anaerovoracaceae; genus Lentihominibacter. The sequence continues at coordinate 20,725 of CAWVKQ010000074.1, read as the reverse complement.
AAATCTGGAAAGGCAGTGAAGCCATATCGGAAGCAGCCATCAGATGCGGCTGTCGCGGCTTCTTTGGTTATCCCATAACACCTCAGAACGAGATACCTGAATATATGTCCTGGAGGATGCCACAATCCGGAGGAGTGTTCGTACAGGCAGAATCTGAGTTAGCGGCTATAAACATGGTATACGGAGCTGCAGCCTCAGGCGTACGCGTTATGACCTCATCCTCATCCCCCGGCATAAGCCTTAAGCAGGAAGGCATAAGCTACATGGTAGGAGCACAGCTTCCTGCCGTTATAGTAAACGTAATGCGAGGAAGCCCGGGTCTTGGGTCCATACAGCCTGCTCAGGGTGATTACTATCAGGCTACAAGAGGAGGCGGCAATGGCGATTATCGTACAGTCACTCTGGCTCCCGCCAATCTGCAGGAAGCAACAGAGCTAATGCAGGATGCCTTTGACATAGCAGACCGCTACAGAAATCCCGTCATGATTCTCGTTGACGGACTTATCGCACAGATGATGGAACCTATCGTATGGCGCGAAAGAGACTCATCCGAATCCTTTGACAAGAGCTGGGCTACATCGGGCAGAAGAGGTCGTGACCATAATAACTTTATAACATCGCTATTCATAGATGCCGATGACTGTGAGAGTCATAATGACATTTTAAAGGAAAAATATGCTCTCATGGAAAAAAACGAATGCAGGTGGGATGAGATCATGACGGATGAGGCCGAGATCATCATCGTCGCTTATGGCACTCCTTCAAGAGTAGCAGATACAGCCGCTGAAAACCTGCGCTCAAATGGTATAAAAACGGGAGTTTTTCGTCCTGTCACCTTATGGCCTTTCCCTTATGACAGACTCAGAGAACTTGCTTCAAGCTCTGATGTCAAAGCGTTTCTTACCGTTGAAATGAGTATGGGGCAGATGCTTGATGATGTAAAGCTTGCTGTTGCCGAAAGGAAACCTGTCAGCTTTTACGGCCGTACCGGCGGCGTAATCCCTACTGTTTCTCAGGTCGTAAGCGCAGCCCGCAAAGCTTATGAGGAGGTAAAATAATATGACTGTGATATATAAAAAATCCAAAGGTCTTCAGGATACGGAGATGCACTACTGTCCCGGCTGTAGCCACGGTACGGTACACAAGCTCATCGCCGAAGTTCTTGAAGAAATGGATGCAATAGACACTGCCATAGGCATTTGTCCGGTAGGCTGTGCAGTATTCGCCGGCAACTACCTTGCCTGTGATTTTCTGGAGGCTGCGCATGGACGCGCACCTGCTGTAGCCACCGGCATCAAGCGTACCCACCCTGATCAGCCTGTATTCACGTATCAGGGCGACGGCGATCTTGCCTCCATAGGAGCAGGCGAAATCGTACACGCTGCCATGCGTGGTGAAAAATTCACCACCATATTCATAAATAACGCTATTTACGGCATGACAGGCGGACAGATGGCTCCCACCACCCTTCTCGGTCAGAAAGCCACCACAGCCAGATACGGCCGTGACAAAGATCTCCACGGTTCTCCTATGAGAGTAGCGGAAATGCTTTCAAGCCTCGACGGCCTTGTATACGCCGAGCGTGTGTGCGTTGTAGACATCCCACATCTCAACAAAGCAAAGAAGGCCATAAAGAAGGCTTTTGCAAGGCAGATGGCAGGAGACGGTTTCACATTCATCGAAGTGCTGAGCACATGCCCTACTAACTGGGGTATGACTACTCTTGAGGCCAATAAGTGGCTCATGGACAACATGGCTTCCTACTACCCTCTCGGCGTGATAAAGGATACGGAGGTGGAGTGAAATGAGAAAAGAAATAATACTGGCCGGATTCGGAGGACAGGGAGTGATGTCCATGGGTAAGAATCTTGTAGAGGCGGCTGTAAATGAAGATCTGGAAGCTTCATGGGTACCATCATACGGCCCTGAAATGCGCGGCGGCACAGCCAACTGCACCGTCATACTCAGCGACGGATCCATAGGCGCGCCACTGGTGGAAACGCCCACAGAGGTCATAGCCATGAACAGACCCTCGCTGCTCAAATTCGAATCTTCCCTTGCCCCGGGCGGCACAATATTCATAAACAGCAGCATCATATCGGATAAGGTTTCCAGGGGCGATATTGATGCCATATATGTTCCGTGCGACGATATAGCCGAAGAGCTGGGAAATCCAAAAGTAAGCAACATGGTAATGCTGGGCGCTTACATAGCCAAAACAAAAGTCCTCAAAGCGGTCACCGTAAAGGAGATGATCCGCGAAATGTTTTCCGGAAAAAAGGAACAGCTCATCGATCTGAATCTCGAAGCTCTGGAAAGAGGAATGAGATGCGTGAACTGAAGTATCTCAAGAAAAAACAGAGGCTGTCTGCGGCAGCCTCTGTTTTAATTTATACGCTCACTATCATGTCGCGTTCTTATCGTATTCCCTGCAGGCTTCCACCGTGCCCTCCATCTTGTCGTACACGGCTCTGCACAGGAACTCGTAAAATTCCTCCTGTCTGTTTCCCTTGAGACACTCTCCGACCAGCTCACAGTAGTAGCTTTTGCTTATAGGCATGCTTATGGGCGCGAACCCGTTTTCCATGAGATAGTAGTTGAGAGCGAATACGGCTATCTCAGGGCTGTATTCGCTGAAGGGATATATATCTATTATCTTATTATGTATATACATGGCCTTCAGTATCACATTGCCGCCCGCCTCAGGGCTGTATACCCTTCTCATCGCCTCATCCAGCTTGTCCTCTATATCCACCGAATAAACAGGTACATGGTTGAACATGTAGACTACCGGGTTGGATTTTCTGAAATATCCCTTCTCATCCTCTGACAATATCCTGTAAGCGCTTATGAGCAGGTTTTTATCGAGGTAATTTCCCATCTCCAGGCAGTTGTACGCCACCCTTATGAGGTTGCGGAAATTTTCCATGAACACATAGTCCTTTACGGGAACATCCTTCTGCAGCTCTCCCTCCAGTATCTTATCTACCCTTACATTTTCATGATTGGGGTTTCTTACTATGAGAGATGCCTTTATCATGTCTACTTTATTGACTTCCATTACCGCCGATTTAAGAAGGCGGTCGTTTTTGAGGAACCCTGCCAGTTCCTTTCTCATACTGTACAGTTTTTCATGCATAAGACAGCTCCTGCTAATTCAAAAATCCTATTCTTCCCACCGCTCCCGGGTATTTGAACATCTCAGCGTCTTCAAGATCGTCTCCCGCGCTCTTCAGTGCAGGCATTTTGCTCCTGAGAAAATCATAGCTTATTGTAGGAAGAAATACTATATCGTATCTGTGCTGGAACGTGAGCTGAAGGAAATCCAGCACCTCATCGTCGTTAAAGCCTTCCTTTATCCCAACGTCAAGCCTTATGCCGAGACCCTCTCCCACAGCCCTGTTTATTCCGTCTATAACAGGCTGCAGTTCTTTTCCTTCGTTTGACTGCTTGTATCTCGTATGATTGAATGTGTTCACCTTTACCTCCACATGGGTGAATCCTTCTTTTCGAAGCTTTTCGGCTTTTTCCGTCAGATCGTGTCCGTCTGTTGCGTATACTTTTCTGTCCTTATCCATAAAAAAACAAATTTCTCCCGATTTCTTTTATTTTTTATTGTACTTGAAAATTATCGCCTAGTCAATGTTACCTGATTGTGATACACTTAAAATATGAAGATTTTACTGATAGGGGACACCCACGGAAAGCTTGATAAATTCAGGGATATATTCCCAAAGATCACCTCAGTCGATCTTATCGCCCATACCGGAGACCACATATCCGACGCAGCGGTAATAGAGAAGGAATTTTCCGTTCCCGTCGTATCCGTAAGGGGCAACTGCGACGGAGGATACTCCCGTGATGATTTTGAGATCATAAGCACCGAGGCGGGAGACATCCTCCTCACTCACGGACATATGGAGAACGTAAAGGGCGGCCTTATGAATCTGTTTTACAAGGCAAAGGAAAACGGCTGCACAGCCGCTTTTTTCGGTCATACCCACGTTCCCCTCACGGACGAGTATCGTGGAGTTCATTTTGTCAACCCGGGAAGCCTCACCCTGCCCCGCGACGGAAGCGACGGATCCTACGCCATAGTGAGGACAGCGGAAAACAGCTTCAATGCTTCCGTAGCCTATTATTCCACTGTCATGGGCACAGGAGGCGCGAGACATTTCAGCTCAGGCTATATAAGAAATCTTTTAAACAACAGCGACAGGCTTTAATGAAAAAGAATATAAAAACAAGCACCGCGAAAGCGATGGTTTACCGCTGTCGCGATGCCTGCCATATCTCCGGTATCTAAGCGGCCAGCGTTCTGATGAACACTATGACGAATATGGCTATGAATGCCGCTGTTTCTATGCATATGAGTATCTTAAGTATCTCGCACACCTTGCTGAATGTGTTACCGTATCTCAGATTTCTCTTCGTGTTCTTCGCTATGCTCCTTACCAGCAATATGAAGATGACCAATCCGAATATCAGCGCCAGAATGAGTAAGATCATTTTTCGTCCAACCTTTCACCAAATATTACGGTTAATTATACCACGTTATTATGGCAATTTGTTGTTTTTTTTACCATCAATGGGAAAATAGCGTTCTTTTGGATGCCTAATCTGCTATTTCCCTGTATTTCAGCTTCACTCCGCGCTGCTTCAGTTTTATGGCTTTCAGGAACACTCTGGCCGTATCCATGCAGGTCATGACGGATATTCCTCTCTCTATGGCCTTTCTCCTTACAGGGAAGCTGTCGTTTTCCTTTCTGTTGGCAACTGTCGGAAGGTTTACGACAAGAGATATTTTCTCGCTGCTTTCGCTGCTGTGGTTCGTTATCCACTTCTGAGCCGTATCGTAGTCCATGAGCTCTGCTTCGATCTCGTGAGCCTTCATGAAATCCATGGTATCGTCCGTCGCGTAAAGGCTGAATCCCGCTTCGCTGTAATCTTTCAGTATGTCGGCCGTGTACTGGTTCTGCTCGGATTCCCTCAGCGTTATAAATATATTGCCCTCTGTCGGTATGTCCATGCCCGCTCCCAGGAATCCCTTGTAAAGCGCCTTATCCAGATCCTCGTCTATGCCGAGCACCTCTCCCGTGGACTTCATCTCAGGTCCGAGCGCTATATCCATGTCCGTGAGCTTGGCGCTTGAGAATACCGGCACCTTTACGGCATACTCACTGCTCTTCCTGTAGAGCCCTGTGCCGTATTTGCTGTCCCTGAGCTTATGTCCCAGCATGGCGGCCACAGCCAGCTTCACCATAGGCACCTTTGTGACCTTGCTGAGGATAGGTACTGTACGCGAAGCTCTCGGATTCACCTCTATAACATATATCTTCTTCCCGTCATAGGCGTACTGTATGTTTACAAGGCCGACAACATCCAGCGCTCCGGCTATCCTTTTCGTATAGTCCAGGAGCTTTTCCTCCACCTCTTGGGAAAGTGAAAAATTCGGATAAACGGATATACTGTCTCCGGAATGTACTCCGGCTCTCTCCACATGCTCCATTATGCCCGGTATAAGTATGTCCTCACCGTCCGCTATGGCATCGACCTCTATTTCCTTGCCCTGTATATACTGGTCTATGAGTACGGGATGCTCCGTTGAAAGCGAAACGGCTTCCTTGAGATATCTTGTAAGCTCCACGTCATTATAAACCACCTGCATGGCGCGTCCTCCTATGACGTACGAAGGTCTTACCACAAGAGGATATCCGAGCCGTCTCACAGCTTCAAAGGCTTCCTCCTCATTTGTCACAGCCATGCCCTCCGGCACATCTATTTTAAGGTCTGCCAGAAGCTTTGAGAATTTTTCCCTGTCTTCAGCCAGATCTATGTTCTCAAAGGACGTTCCCAGTATGTTTATGCTCCTGCTGTTCAGCTTTTCCGCAAGGTTCAGTGATGTCTGGCCTCCGAACTGCAGTATGACCCCGTAAGGCCTCTCCCTCTTTATCACGTTCATTACGTTGTCTATGTGCAGAGATTCAAAATACAGCTTATCGGACGTATCGAAATCAGTGCTTACGGTCTCGGGATTGTTGTTCATGATTATGGCTTCGTATCCCAGCTCCTTTATGGCCCATACACCCTGCACGCAGCAGTAGTCGAACTCTATGCCCTGGCCTATCCTTATCGGGCCTGAGCCTATTACCAGTATCTTTTCCTCCGGGCTCCTCACGCTTTCATCCTCATCGTCGTAGCAGGAATAATAATAAGGAGTGACTGCGTCAAACTCTCCGCCGCAGGTATCTACCATCTTGTATACGGGATATATGTCATTATATACTCTTATATCCTGAAGGACTGCCGCCGATATGCCGGAGAGCATCATTATATCGCTGTCCGTAAACCCTCTTGACTCCGCTTCATATATGAGCTCCTTGTTGACAGGACCCTTCTGCAGTCTTCTCTCGAGATCTATTATGCCTTTGATCTTGCTGAGGAACCATCTGTCTATTTTGAGGAGGCTGTAAAGCTCCTCCACGTCCATAAGACCCCGTCTCATTACCTCGGCTATGCAGAATATCCTCTCATCGTCGCACGCCTTGAGCTTTTCCATGAGCCTGTCGTCGTCCAGCCCCGATACGAAAGGTATATGAAGCCCGTCGCATTTTATCTCTATCGATGTGAGAGCTTTGAGCAGGGCGCTTTCAAATGTCCTGCATATGGACATGACCTCTCCCGTGGCCTTCATCTGGGTGCCAAGGCGTCTTGAAGCTGTCCTGAACTTGTCAAAAGGCCACTTCGGGAATTTCACGACCACATAATCAAGCACAGGCTCAAAGCACGCGCTTGTAGTCTGAGTAACGTAATTGGAAAGCTCATCGAGATTATATCCAAGTGCTATTTTGGCGGCGATCTTGGCTATCGGGTATCCCGCTGCCTTTGAAGCCAGAGCCGATGATCTGCTTACCCTAGGGTTCACCTCTATCACTATATACTCTCCGTTGTCCGGATTCAGGGCAAACTGTACATTGCATCCGCCTTCGATCTTTAAGCTTCTTATTATCTTTACAGATGCATCTCTGAGCATCTGGTATTCTTCATCTCTCAGAGTCTGAGTCGGAGCCACGACTATACTGTCGCCCGTATGGACTCCCACCGGATCGAGATTTTCCATGCTGCATATTATTATGCAGTTATCTCTGCTGTCCCTTATTACCTCGTATTCTATCTCCTTCCAGCCTGCCACGGATTTTTCCAGGAGTATCTGTCCTATGGCGCTGTTTTCCATTCCCTTGTAGCAGAGCTGCTCCAGCTCTTCCTTTGTTTCCGCTATTCCTCCCCCTGTTCCTCCAAGGGTATAGGCCGGTCTTATTATTACAGGGAATCCTTCTTCTTCCACAAACCTGTAGCATTCGTCCATTGATGTGGCTATCGTGCTGTTAGGTATAGGCTCGCCTATGTCCTGCATCAGCTTCTTGAACTCCTCTCTGTTCTCAGCCTTTTTTATACTGTCCCTGTTCACTCCGAGAAGCTCAGTGCCGTACTTTGCCAGTATTCCCTTCTCTTCAAGCTCCATGGCCAGATTCAGTCCCGTCTGGCCTCCGAATCCGGCCAGTATGCCGTCAGGTCTCTCTCTTTCCAGTATCTGCTCCATGGCCTCTTCTGTAAGAGGTTCCATATATACTTTATCGGCTATGCCCTTATCGGTCATTATGGTGGCCGGGTTGCTGTTTACCAGTATCGTCTCTATCCCTTCCTCCCTTATGGCCTTGCACGCCTGCGTACCCGCATAGTCGAATTCGGCTGCCTGTCCTATAACTATAGGGCCTGAGCCTATTATGAGAATTTTATTTAGCGATGGCTTTTTAGGCATTTTCCTCCTCCTTTTTCATCAGTCCTATAAACTTGTCAAACAGGTACGCGTTGTCGTTCGGTCCCGGAGAAGCTTCCGGATGGAACTGCACGGAAAATACGGGAAGATCCCTGTGCTCCATCCCCTCGACAGTACCGTCGTTGAGGTTCAGATGAGTGACCTCCATGCCTTTCAGTATTATGCTTTCGTATTGTACCGCATAACCGTGATTCTGCGATGTTATGCATGATCTCTTCGTGTTCTTGTCATACACACCGTGATTGCCGCCTCTGTGACCGTATTTGAGCTTGTATGTCTTTCCTCCCAGCGCTATTGCCAGTATCTGATGTCCCATACATATACCGAACATCGGAAGCTCGCTTGTTCTTATGAGGTTTCTTACCTGCTCTACAGCCTCTGTGGCTTCCTCGGGATCCCCCGGCCCGTTTGTGAGGAACACTCCGTCAGGCTTATCTCTCAGTATCTCGGATGCCTCGGTGCCGTAAGGGTACACTGTAAGACGGCACCCCCTCTCTCTCAGGCTGTCCAGTATGCTGCCCTTTACTCCGAAATCCAGCACTGCCACATGAAATGTATCTCCGCTCCCCTTCGCGGGTTCAAGTGTGTATTTTTCCTTTACGGAAACCTCCTTCATCCAGTCCCCTCTAAGGTTGCCCTCATCGAGCAGCCTCTTCGCCTCTCCTATGGATATGCCCTCTGTGCTTATGATGCACTTTACAGTGCCTTCGTTTCTTATCTTCTTCGTTATCTTCCTGGTGTCGACTCCATACACTCCCGGCACGTCGTTCTCATAAAGCCACTGCTCCAGAGTCTTCACGCTTCTGCTGTTGGAAGGCTCTCTGCAAAGATCCTTTATGACAAGCCCGAAAGCGTGGATACCCTCTGACTCGTTATCCTCTCTGCTTATGCCGTAATTTCCCATAAGAGGATAAGTCATATTTATTATCTGTCCCTTATATGACGGATCTGTTAGTATCTCCTGATATCCCGTCATGGATGTATTGAACACCAGCTCTCCCACAGATGTTTTTTTTGCTCCGAAGCCCTTTCCCTTGAAAACGCTTCCGTCCTCAAGATATATGAGGCTCTCATTCTTTTCGGTATTTACCATCATATGTATATGTCACTCCTCGTTACATTCAAGTAGGCGACATCGCTGCCGCCTTCTGCACATAATTATACATTATTATAAATGTTTATGCAACAAAATTCTTTCTGTTGCCTCTTATTTTTGCGCTTTCTCCTTCATGGTATCCACGTTTAGGAACACAGAGGCTCCGGTTGCCACGAGCTTTCCGCTGTCTTCGCTGTACGCCTCGCATGTGAGCTGCGTTATCCTTTTGCCGGAAGCCGTCGCCCTGGCCGTCACCAGCAGCCTGTCTCCCACCTTTGCCGGTCTCACATACTTTACGTCCAGGCTCACTGTAGGCGCGAAATTCTCTCCCGCGAAAAACCTTGCAAGAGCCGACGCCGTTATATCGAACGCTGTGCATATTATCCCGCCGTGAAGCGTTCCCGCCCTGTTGGCCTGCCACTGCTGCACCGGAAAAGCGAATGTCAGCGATTTTTCTTCATAGGAACAGCCGGCAATCTCCATTTTCATCATGCCGTTTATAAGCTCTCTCTGATTCACGTTGTTTTCTGTGAACGTTTTTTCGGCATGAGCTTCAAGCCGCTCCTGCCCTCTCTTTATATCTTCTTTTTCCCTCATCCTCTGTATTCCTCCTTTCCTTTTTCCAGGAACGCTTCCCGCTCCCGCCTTGGCATCATCGAACCTCCCGTTGACCATACGACATGTACGGAAGTCTCATCTGCATCAGATGTATATCTCAGCCCGTCAAATGCCGCGCATGCCGAAGGCTCTGCGAATATATCCTCAGACTCCTTCAGCATCCTCATATATCTGTAAAGCTTCCTGTCCCCGACCGTAAAGCAGCCGGAAACCGTGTATCTTGCCGCATCCGTCGCCGGAGCCGACGGTCTGCATACGGCAAGGCCGTCAGCCTCTGTTATACCGTCTATCCCTATGTCCCTCACGCTTATATCCCTTCCCAGACCTGTGATAAGTCCAAGGGTCATACATGGCGCATGAGTAGGCTCCGCAAAATATACATGTACGTTTTCTCCGAATGCTTTTCTGAGCCCGTATGCTATGCCTGCCGGAGCGCCTCCTACGCCGCAGGGTATATAAACGTAAAGCTTGTGCTCTCTGTCCGTCCTTATTCCCATATCATCCAGCTGCTTTTTAAGGCGCGGCCCCGCGGTCGAATATCCTTCCAGAAGATCCGTGGAATTCTCATCATCGACAAAATGGCACATCCTGTCCTCAGCGGCTTCCATTCTGCCCTGCGCCACAGCCTCTTCGTAATCTCCGTCATGCTCTCTGACCACAGCGCCCTTTTCCCGCAGAAGCTCTTTTTTCCACTCCCTGGCATCGGACGACATATGCACCACTGTTTTGAATCCCATCGCAGCTCCCGCTATTCCTATGCTGAGCCCCAGATTCCCGGTGGATCCCACGGCTACCTTATACTGTGAAAAAAGCTCCCTGAACCTCTGATCTGCCATCACGGCGTAATCGTCTTCTTCGCTGAGCATACCGCTTCTCACAGCTATCGTCTCTGCCGTCTTCAGCACCTCGTATATACCGCCTCTTGCCTTTACCGAGCCTGATATGGGAAGATCGCTGTCCTCCTTTAAAAGCAGTCTTCCCTTTACGGGGAACAGCCTTTCTTTCATTTTGCTTATATCGATAAGCGGAGACTCTATTATGCCGTTATCTGTCTCAGGGAACACGGTCCTTATATACGGCGCGAACCTCTGCAGCCTTTTTTCCGCTCCTTCCGTATCAAGGCCCACATCCTCCCCGCGCTGTTCACAGCAGGGGTTTTCCCAGAACACCTCTTCATAATGGGCCATTTTCTCCACCGTGTCCGCAGCATCATTTCTCCCCGCCTGCATGAGCATATGCAGACATTCTTTAAGATCCACAGCGTGTCCTCCTTGTTTTTTCCGCATATTATTATACTGTTATTTTGACGCCCTGTCTTCTGCTTTCCCATCAAGGGGAACACATCCCGCACGGTTCATATCCCATTTCTGTAAGCGACTCCCTGTCGCCTCCGTACTCCCACCTGTTTTCCGCATTCATGTCAGAAGCTCCCCGGCAGTCAGGTCTGTGAAATTTTCCTGAATTTGTGTTTACGATATATGCTGCTTCGCCCTCCTCAGCGGTTTCCACGCCCGCCTTCAGGCTGCTTTCACCTGTAGCGTAATCTATATCTATGCCCGGCTGACTGTTATATACATATACGTTGAAGCATATGGCCTGCCCCGCATCTTCCACGGACTCCGCTTCCATCTGCACTCCCCGCGCCACAAGGTCATCGCCGCTGTATATGGGAGTCACTCTGTAAAGCACGTGATTATCTGTCTCTCTTACATAGTCTGCCACCATTTCCTCAAAGGGCAACATCCCGTCCACATTCATATGTCTTGTCCCTGTTATGAGGTTTTCCTCATTGGCGTTTTCCCCGGAGAGCTGATATCCTATGAGATGGCACCTGTTGTAAAGATACTTTCCATCGACATTGTCGTATCTGACCGTATGCCATCCCGACGGCTTTACCATTCCTATGCTCTGTCTCTCCTCATCAGGCATCAGATCCTGCCCTATGTTGGCGTAGGCAGCGCCGCATCTGCCAAGCTCATCAAGGTCGCTGTATTCCTCAAATGATTCCTCCGTAAAGTCCTCCTCATCGAATTCAGGCACATTATCATTGACAGTAACATATGTCTGTCCCTCATCCTCAGGCATCTCCTCGGCAGTCACTGCTCCCGGGTTTTCCACATAGGCTTCCGTATCCGTTTCAGCCCCGCAGCCCGAAAGCACCATCATGACAACTGTCAGAAGAAGTATGCTTATATACCTCAGGTCATGCTTTTTCATATATTCCCTCCGTCGTTTTTACCATTGTATATTATACAGATATGACAGCAGACTGCAAGGGGGTATGACGTAATACACACGAGTTGTTTTGTCAATACCCTACCCAAAAGCTCCCACCCCGTGAGTCTTCCGGAACTTTCTTTATCTAACAAAAAAGCCCCAAAAGGCAAAACCCCTTGAAATTCCAATGATCTCAAGGGGTTTATACGTTGATTCTGGTCGGGGCAACAGGATTCGAACCTGCGGCCTTTGCGTCCCGAACGCAACGCTCTACCAAACTGAGCCATGCCCCGCCCTGACCTGTATATTATATTACTTTATGAAAGATTTTTCCACATGTTTTTTCTGAATACGCCGGATTCCTTATAAGATTTTCACACATGCCCGAAGGGGATGCTGTTCAAATGCCGGCAGGCTACAGCGAACCCTTTTCCCTGTGGTAGGCCTTTGCCATTATACAGTCTCTTCCTATCTGTTCGCTCAGCTCCTTTACACCGGAAAACTTCTGCTCGGCTCTAGTTCTCCTTATGAACTCCACCTTTATCCGCTCCCCGTAAAGCTCCCTGTCAAAATTGAATATATGGGTCTCTATGTTCTTTTTATATGTGCCTATGGTAGGCTTCACTCCCACATTGGTGACAGCCGGATACCTCTTTCCGTCGTATATGCAGTATGTTATATATACTCCGTTTGGAGGTGTCGCCATGGTCTCGTCTATCATTATGTTGCACGTAGGAAAGCCTATGGTCCTTCCCAGCTTGTTGCCCACTACGACTTCGCCTCCTATTGAGTAGAGCCTTCCCATGAAACGGGCGCATTCTTCCATTTTGCCTTCCTCTATGAGCTTTCTTATATATGTGCTGCTCACCACTATATCATTTATCTTGAAAGGCTCCTGCACGTGGATACCGAAGCCGTGCTTGAGTCCCTCTCTCATCAGCACCTCCGGAGTGCCCGCCGCCTTATATCCGAACCTGTAGTTGAACCCGCAGTAGGCTTCCCTTATATTGAACCTCCTGACCAGTATATCCTCGATAAAAGACTCGGGAGACATTTTAAGGATCTCCGTCGTAAAAGGGATATTGAACATGTAATCTATCCCCATGTTTTCTATTATGGCAGCCTTTTCCTCAGGATATAATATGTTCTTTACCGGAGGAAGGTTTTTCAGGAGCGTCCTGGTGTGATTGGAAAATGTAAAGACTGCGCTCTTAAAGCCCGCCGCTTCCGCGCTCTTTACCGTTCGCTCTATTATCTGCTGGTGTCCCATATGGACTCCGTCAAAATTCCCGAGGGCCACAACGGTTCCCTCTATGTCTTTTACTTCTTCAAGTGAATTGAAAATCCTCATTCCCGTGCCTCTCTATAATGCCGCAAGAACCTTGTCTGCTTTCAGAATGTTTTTTTCCCGGTCTTTAAAGCCTGTTCCCAGAAACTCTCCGCTTTCGGAGTATACCCTGTAAAGATCAGCATACGGTATGCCCCGGCCTGTTTTAAAGTCCCCGTCACTGTCAGGCTTCTTTTTTTCCTTTAACTGGTTCCATCTTATGCTGTTTCCCTTTACGAAAAATCCCGCTCTGTCGCTTTTCATCTCAACGGCTCCGAAGCCTGCAAGGGGATAATCCACAGGGAGCAGCAACTCTTCTATGTCTTCTCTCTTCATGCCCTTAAGCTCTTCCGGGCTTATCGCCTTCGAAAGATCGAACATACCGCTTCTCAGCCGCACAAGTCCCGACATCGTCCCGCCGCAGCCCAATATGCGCCCCAGATCATGACATATGGTCCTTACATACGTTCCCTTTGAACATGTTACGCTGAATATGACCCTGCCGTTTTCCATTTCTATATGTTCAGGCTCCATACGGTATATTTTTATCCTTCGCGGCTCTATATCCACATCGAGTCCTCCTCTGGCGTATTCATAGAGCCTCCTGCCATTTACCTTCAGAGCCGAATACTTCGGAGGCAGCTGTTCTGTCTGTCCCGAAAATGACATGAGCGCGGTTCTCACCTGTTCTTCGGTTATGCCTTCAATGCTCCTCTCTTCAAGAGCTCTGCCCCATATGTCCTGAGTGTCCGTTACAAGACCGAGTCTGGCCTCGCATCTGTATGTCTTTTTATCAGCGTCCAGATATTCCATTATCCTGGTGCTTTTGCCGATAAAAATAGGAAGCAGTCCTTCCGCCATGGGATCAAGGGTGCCTCCGTGTCCTGCCCTCTTTACCCCGGTAGCCCTTCTCGCCACTGCCACACAGTCGTGAGAAGTCCACTCCTGGGGCTTGTTTATAATAAGTATGCCGTCTCTCATCCCTTGTTCTCCAGATAGTCCTTCATCTTTTCCGTGATGATCTTCACAGCTTCTTCCAAAGGCAGCCTCAGCGTGCATCCGGCAGCCTTTTTATGTCCGCCTCCTCCGAATAAGGCAGCTATGGACGCCACGTCCCCGTAAGACTTGGCTCTCATGCTCACCTTCACGCAGTCCTCTTTCTCCTTGAAAAACGCTGCCATTTCCACTCCCCGTATATCTCTGAGAGTCTCCACCATGCCCTCGGCATCATCTGAGTCTGCCGAGATCTCATCCATCATCCCTCGTGTAACGTAAGCGGCGGCTCCTCTTCCGCCGGCGAATATTTTCATGTTCTCCAGGATCTTTGCCTGCAGCTTCATCTTTTTCTCGCTGACGTTCTGATAAAGAGCCACGGATATGTCGTTGATATCCACTCCTCTCTCCAGCAGCTCCGCCGCTATGCGGTGAGTCCTAGCAGTCGTGTTTGAATACCTGAACGATCCTGTATCCGTGGATATCCCCACGTAGAGGGCCTCGGCCTCTCTTCTGTCAGGCTCCTCTCCCATTTCTCTTATAAGATCGTATATGATCTGAGCGGCAGCCGCTTCACCGCTGTCCACATACCAGATGTCCCCGAAGCTTCCGGATGTCGCGTGATGATCTATGCATATCTTTTTTTCCCCTGCCCTGAACGCTTCGGCTCTTCCCGGGAACCTGGCTTCCTCTCCGCAGTCCACGCAGACGGATATATATCTGCCCTCTGCCGCGCTCATATCTTCGGTGCAGCATGAGGTATCCATAAAATCAAGGTACTCCGGAACAGGCTCTTCCATCAATACCCAGGCTTCCGCGCCCATTCTCCTCATGGCATGGCACAGAGCCGTCGCTGAGCCGAGAGCATCTCCGTCAGGATTTATATGAGGAAACACCATCACCTTTGAGGCGCTTTTAAGAACATCCCCTATTTCCCTTAAAGAAGCGTTACTGTTCTTCATCCTCGTTATCCTCATGCTTTATATCAAGCCGGTCTATGATCTGATCTATATGCCTTCCGTATTCCAGGGATCTGTCCATTTTAAATACAAGGTCAGGAGTATGTCTCAGTCTGAGCTTCTTTCCTATTTCTCCCCTTATGAGGCCTTTGGCGCTGTAGAGGGCTTCTATCACATCCTCCTGCTGTTTCGCGCTTTCATCTTCAAGCCTGGTCCCAAGAACGGAAATATAGACTGTGGCGTAACTTCCGTCGCTCGTGACCTCGACAGCCGTTATGCTCACCATGGCGGAAAGCCTTGGATCCTTCAGCTCTCTCAATATCATGCCGCTTATTATCTTTTTTATCTCTTCTCCGAGTCTTTCCTGTCTGTGTCCTCTTCCCATTTATACTACCTCTGATCTCTGTCGATCTCCTCCATAGTGAAGCACTCGATCACATCTCCCTCTTTTATATCGTTATAGTTCTCTATACCTATACCGCATTCATATCCCTGCGCCACCTCGCGCACGTCGTCCTTGAATCTTTTCAGTGAGGATATCTTTCCTTCGTGTATAACTATGCCGTCTCTGACAAGCCTTATCTGCTCGTTCCTCACGACCTTTCCGTCTGTAACATAGGCTCCGCCGACTATGCCGACGCCCGGAACCTTGAATGTATTCCTTATCTCCACTGTTCCCAGGATGACTTCTCTGAATTCAGGATCAAGCATTCCTTTCATGGCGTTTTCAACATCGTCGATTATGTCGTATATGACTCTGTACGTCCTTATCTGTATGCCTTCTCTTTCCGCTATGGCGCTCACCGCGGCGCTTGGCCTTACGTTGAATCCTATTATAACGGAATCCGATGTTCCCGCCAGCATTATATCGGATTCATTGACTGCTCCGACTCCGGTATGGACGATCTTTACTCTTACCTGATCATTGGAAAGCTTTTCAAGGGATGATACTATGGCTCCCACAGAGCCTTCCACGTCTCCCTTTATTATGAGGTTCAGCTCTTTTACCTCTCCCTCCTGTATGTGACTGAACAGCTCCTCAAGAGTTGTGC
The DNA here is from genome assembly GCA_963929955.1 of Bacillota bacterium. Lineage (GTDB taxonomy): Bacteria > Bacillota > Clostridia > Peptostreptococcales > Anaerovoracaceae > Lentihominibacter. The sequence continues at coordinate 4,626 of CAWVKQ010000074.1, read as the reverse complement.
TGGAATTCCTTGCCAGCATCTCCTCTCTCAGCTTTGTCTGTCTTCTTTCAGCGATCTCTCTGGCGAGCTTATCATCCTTGACCGCATTGAATACATCTCCGGCGTGAGGCACATCTGTAAGCCCCAGTACCTCTACCGCTGTGGCCGGCCCCGCCTGTCTGATCTTCTCTCCCTTATGATTAGTCATGAGCCTGATCTTTCCGGAGCAGGTTCCCGCAACGATGCTCATGCCGGCCTTAAGCGTACCGTTCAGTACAAGAAGGCTTGCGATAGGCCCCTTTGCCTTATCGAGCCTCGCCTCCAGCACGGTTCCCAGAGCCAGTCTGTCAGGGTTGGCCTTCAGCTCAAGCACCTCTGCCTGAAGCAGTATCATCTCCAGCAGATTCACTATACCGTCGCCTGTCTTTGCCGACACGGGAACGCTTATCACGTCTCCGCCCCAGTCTTCGACCAGGACCCCTCTGTCTGCCAGATCCTTCTTTACAATGTCGGGATTCGCTCCCGGTTTATCCATCTTGTTTATTGCTACGATTATAGGAACGCCTGCGGCCTTGGCATGGCTTATGGACTCCACGGTCTGCGGCTTTACGCTGTCATCGGCGGCTACCACGAGCACGGCTATATCCGTAGAATGAGCTCCTCTCGCCCTCATAGCCGTGAACGCCTCGTGTCCCGGCGTGTCGAGGAACACTATCTTCTGTCCGTTTATCTCTACCTCCGATGCTCCTATATGCTGAGTTATGCCGCCTGATTCGGAAGCAGTGACATTCGTCTTTCTTATGGCATCCAGAAGAGATGTCTTTCCGTGGTCAACGTGTCCCATGACCGTGATTATCGGCGCTCTAGGCTTAAGATCCTCTTCTCTGTCTTCAAACTGTTCTATGCCCTCTTCGGTCTCTTCTTCCTTTATGTTCCCTATTGCTATCTGTATTCCCATTTCCTCCGCGAGGAGAACGACCGTATCCTCGTCAAGGTTCTGATTGACATTTGCCATGACTCCCATTTTCATCAGCGTCATGATTATCTGGGAAACTGTTGTTTTCGTCTGTTCCGCAAAGCCTGCCACTGTTATAGGGACATTTATTACCACAGTGCCTGCAGGAAGTACCATTTCCTCAGCTTCAGGCTCAACGGCAGCCTTAGGCTTTGAATGCTTTTTGTTTCTCGTCTGCTTTTCAAGAGATTTAGGCTGCGGTCTTCCTTTCTTTCCCGCACCTCTCTCCAGCTTGGCGAACTTGTCTCTCTCCTTGTCCTTTTCCTTTCCCTTGCTCTTCTCGCTCCTGTGACCGGATTTCTGAGAGATCATTTCCTGGGATGCTTCTTCCCTTCTTCCCTGGCTTCTCTGAGGCCTGTCGGCTCTGGCCGCGCCGTCCTTTTCCGTTTTTCTCTGTTTAGGAGCAGCGTTCCTGTCGGAAGGCTTCCTGTCTCTGTCTTTTCTTGAAGTATCCCTTGAGATCTTCTTTTCCTCTGACTTCTTTTCAGCTTCCTTTCTGGCCTCTTCCCTTCTCTTCGCAGCCTCGGCTTCTTCCCTTCTCACGTCTTCCGCTCTTTTTACCACCTTGAGCCTGCTTCTTCTTTCAGGCGTCTTTGGCTTTTCCTCCTGTTTTGAGGCAGCCGGGGCTTCCTGAGCAGTATTCTCCTTGCCTTCCTTCGGCGCTACCTTAGGCAGCTTCTTCTCCTGAGCCGGTTCCGCCGGATCGGCTTTCTTCTTCGGTGTTCTTTCCTCGAGATCCTTAGGCACTATAGGCTTTCCCTCAGGAGGCTTTGGTCTTCCTTCAACTTCCTTTGAAACTATCGGCTTTCCTACAGGAGGCTTTGCTGCGGTGCTTTTAGCCGCGGGCTTTGTCGATTGTCTGGCAGTCTTTTTGACCTCGGGAAGCTTTATTTTAGCGGCCTTGACCGTGACTTTCGGCTCATCGTCCTTTTTCTCGTTTTCGGTCTTCCTGGCCTTGACTCTGACCACCTTTGTTTCAGCATGCGCACCGCTTCTCGTTATGGTGTTCCTGACCGCTGTAGCATCTATATCAGTGATCTCATCGCTTTCCTTTGATACGTTTATTCCCATGCTCTTGGCTTTTTCCAGCACATCGCCGCCGGTAAGATTAAGCTCTGCTGCCAGTTCCCTTATCTTCATACGCAATTCCTCCTTCTCTTCTCTGCCTGTCTATCTCCTCAAAAATAACTTCCGCAAAGTTTTCGTCACATACCGCGAAAACGCTCCTGCCTTCGGAGCCTACAGCCCGTGACAGTTCATCGCCTTTTCCGTATTTTACGAATTTCACTCCGGACCTGTTTATCTCCTTCATTATTTTCTTTTCACCGTTTTCCGAAATATCCCCGGCCAGGATAATGAGCCGTACCTTTCCCTTTTTCATGGCAAAAGCGCATGTATTGGTGCCCGATATCAGTTGTCCTGCTTTTTTTGCAAGCCCCATATAGCTACTGACCTTGTTCCTCATAATTGGACAGCTCCTGAAAAATATCGTTTATTTCTTCCTGTGTGATTTCCGTTTCAAAATTTCTTTGCAGAGCCTTTTTCTTTCTCGCCTTATCCATGCATTCCCTGCTTCGGCAGAGATAGACGCCCCTTCCCTTTGCCTTTCCCGTAGGGTCGACGGTTATCTTTCCCTCGTAGCAGGCTATCCTGATCATACTGCTTTTTTCCTTTGATTCCATACACCCTATGCACCTGCGCATCGGGACTTTCCTATTCTTCAAGTATATCGCCTCCGTCTTCGTCTGCTGTCCCGGCTTCGGCGGTTTCTTCCTCTTCTTCCGTTTCTTCTTCAGTCGTATACTCTTCTTCGTAAAGTTCTTCCGGTTCCTCTTCGTATTCCACGTATTCTTCCTCATCGGATCCGTCAAAGTACTGACTGTGACTCTTTATATCTATCTTCCAGCCGCATATCCTGGCGGCCAGCCTTACGTTCTGGCCTTCCTTCCCTATTGCCAGCGACAGCTGGTAATCAGGCACCACCACTGTGGCCGTCTTTTCCTCCTCGTCTGTTATTACCTCTTCAACCTTTGCCGGACTCAGGACGTTTTTTATAAGGACCTTAGGATCATCGTCCCAGGTGGTTATATCTATTTTTTCGCCGAAGAGCTCATCAACTATATTCTTGACTCTGGATCCGCCCGTTCCCACGCATGCTCCTACCGGATCCACATTCTCATCATCAGTATAAACGGCTATCTTAGTCCTTGAACCCGCTTCCCTGGCAATGCTCTTTATTATTACTGTACCGTCCTCGATTTCAGGCACCTCCAGCTCAAAGAGCTTTTCAACAAAGCCGGGATGCGTCCTTGAAAGGAATACCTGCGGTCCCTTGGCGCTCTTTCTCACGTCCATTATATATGCCTTTATACGGTCGTTTACTCTGTATCTTTCTCCGGAAGCCCTCTCTCCCGCTACCAGGATGCCTTCCGTATTTCCCATATTTACAAATATGGTCTCATTGCTTATTCTCTGGACAACTCCTGTTATAAGATCGCCCTGCCTGTTTATATAATTGTCGAATATCATGCCTCTTTCGGCCTCTCTTATTCGCTGGACCACCACCTGCTTTGCCGTCTGGGCGGCTATCCTTCCGAAGTCCTTTGGAGTGACCTGATATTCCACCACGTCTCCCACCTGATATCTGGGATCTATTTCAAGCGCCTCTTCAAGCGATATCTCCGTAAACTCATCATTCACCTCATCGACAACGTCCCTTCTCATGAGAACATCCACATCGCCGGTCTCCCTGTCTATGTTTACCCTTACATTCTGAGATGTGCCGTAATTCTTTTTATATGCCGATACGAGGGCCGATTCTATGGCCTCTATGAGTACGTCCTTTGATATCCCTTTTTCTCTCACTAAATCATCGATAGCGTTTATAAATTCCCTGTTCATATTTCCTCATGTCCTCCTGTTCAGAAAATAACCGCAAGCTTTGTCTTGGCGATTTCAGGAAGCTCCAGCTCCCATTTCTTTCCGTTGTGATCCGTAACCGTTACAGTATCACCTGAGATCCCCTCCAGGATCCCCTGTATGTTCTTTGTGCCGTCCTTTCCTCTGTACAGCTTTATCTCTACTTCACTGCCGGCGTATCTTTCATAATGTTCTCTTTTGAACAGCTCCCTGTCCATCCCCGGAGACGATACCTCCAGGTAATAACTCTGTTCTATGGGATCCTCCTTGTCGAGCATTTCGCTGAGATATCTGCTCACCTTTTCACAGTCATCGGTCCCCACAGCATCATCGCTGCCGCTTTTATCTATATATACCCGCAGGAACCAGTCCCTGCCTTCCTTTACGAACTCCGTCCTGTAAAGCTCGTATCCGTTTTCATCAAAGAATCCCGATACCAGCTCCTCCACTGTGTCCGTTATCTTCTTTTTAGCCATAAAGCCTCTCTCTTTCTTCTGTTCACACCGGCAAAGCAAAATTAAAGAGTGGGCGCTGACCCACTCTCGCTTAACGCATCAGTTTTGTCATGACTATACTAACACAAGATCAAAGGCATTGCAAGGGTTTTGTAAAGCTGTTTAAGGCAGCCTTGAATGAAAAACTAAATTCCACATCCGTGCTGAATTTAGTCTTACACTCCATCTCCATATCTTTTATCATCTTTAGTACCTGTT
>CAWVKQ010000073.1:0-27366 GCA_963929955.1 Bacillota bacterium | reverse complement strand
CCGGCGTGATGGAATTGGCAGACGTGCAGGACTCAAAATCCTGTGGTGGCAACACCGTATGGGTTCGACCCCCATCGCCGGCACCATTGCATCTGATATATTGCCATATCAGTGAGCAGCAACAAATCAAAGCTGAAAAATAGGAGGAATATTTAATGCAGGGTGGAAACGTTTGGGTAACGATATTGCCTTTAGTCATCTTACTGGTGGTTATGTATCTTCTTCTCATCAGACCGCAGAAGAAGAGAGAAAAGCAGATAAACGCCATGAGAAGCGGAGTGCAGGTAGGAGATGAGATCATAACTATCGGCGGTATCTGCGGCAAGGTCGTAAAGACGAAGGATGATTCGCTGGTTATCCAGGTAGGAGCCGACAAGGTCAAGTTCGAGATAATGAGATGGGCTGTCTCCAAGGTAGTCGAAGAGAGCAACAGGAAGCCTTCAAAGGCAAGGAGAGACGAATACGACGATGACGATGAAGAGGAAGAAATAGAGGTTAAGAAGTCAAAGCCAAGGAGAATGAAGAAGGCTGCTCCTGTGGAAGAGACCGAAGAACCGGAAGATACCGAAGCTGAGGAAGAGATCGAAGAGACTCTTGAAGAGACTGATGAGATATCCGAGGAAGAAGAGGTGTCCGAACCGGGCGAAGACGTAGAGGATGTTTCGGAAGAAGATACCGAAGCTGACGAGGACAAGGACGCTGAAGAGAAAAAAGACGATAAATAATATGATATGCGGAACGGACATCGTATGGATCTCGATGCCCGTTTCTTTTTAAAGCGAGCTGAAAAGACCGGGGCATATGAACACCTCCCTTAAAATATACTTTACGGGAGGTGTTTTACATGGATATCATAAGAAAGACTCTTAAGGCTTATATAGCGGCAATGGCGTTCTTCGTCGCACTGACGTTCGCTCTGGCTGCTCTCATTGCCTTTACGCCCTTCAGGGAAAGCTGGGCGTTTCCCGGCCTTATAGTCATAATGTCGATGGCCGCGGCTCTGCTGGGATTCATGGAGGGCGCGGCCGTGGGAAGGAGAGGGCTTGTGACGGGAGCCGCCGCTTCCGTGCTTCTTGTAGCGCTTATCATCGGAGCTGCAGGGGCTGCCTTTTCCGGATCCTTCGGCGCCGGTGACATGAATATCTTTTATCTTATACCCGTAGCTGCGGGCGCAGCGGGAGGAAGCCTGGGAACAAACATTGACAGAGAATGAAAAATCGGCGAAAAATCAACGTATTTGCCCTTGTTTAGGGTGTGAAAAAGTAGTAAAATGTTAGCAGTATGATTACCCTTACGGAGGATGAGATGAGCTACAATGTGAAACGTATTCTTGCAATAGTGTTTATAGTAATAATAGCGGCGGGATGGTATATCACCATATTCGGGGCCGGACCTGTATCGCCTTTAAAGGACAGGATGCAGCTGGGACTTGACATAAAAGGCGGCGTTTACGTTGTAATGGAGGCTCAGACGGACCTTGAGGGTGATGAGCTGCGGGATGCCATGGAGCAGACGCAGGCAGTAATAGAAGAACGTGTCAACCAGATGGGGCTGGCTGAACCGGTGGTGACCATTGAAGGCGAAAACAGGATAAGAGTGGAGCTGCCGGGAGCCGAGGATGCTCAGGATGCCATAGAGCAGATAGGAAGGACGGCTCAGCTGCAGTTTGCCCTGGCAGACGGCACCGTGGTCCTTGACGGGGGCAATGTCAAGGATGCGGCTGCGACAACCGACGATCAGTCGGCCGGATATGCAGTTGCCCTGGAATTCGACAGTGAAGGAGCTGATCTGTTTTACGAAGCAACGCAGGCCGCGTACAGCGGCGAGGTGACATCAGCCGTCGAAGGCGTGAGAAACGATGCGATAATGATAATACTGGACGGGCAGATAATATCCGCTCCTTCCGTTGAGAACGGTCCGATAAGCGGGGGCCAGTGCACCATAACAGGCAACTTTACTCAGGAAGAGGCTTCCGATCTTGCAGCGCTTATAAGAGGAGGCGCGCTTCCTCTGGAGCTTCATGAGGTGAATTCTTCCGTACAGTCGGCAAAAATAGGCTACGGCGCCCTTGAGATGAGCATATATGCCGGGATAATAGGCATGATCCTCATACTGCTCATAATGGTAATAGCATACAGAGGGCTCGGTATAGCCGCTGATCTGGCTCTGCTGTTCTACGTTATAATCGTGCTCAACATAATGTCAGCCATGGGTAGCGTGCTCACACTGCCGGGCATAGCCGGAATCATACTTTCCATAGGTATGGCCGTTGATGCCAATGTGGTGATATTCTCAAGGATAAGGGAAGAGATCACAAACGGCAAGACCATAAGAGTCGCTACCCGCGAAGGGTTCAAGCGCGCCATGAGTACTGTCATAGACTCACAGGTCACGACCCTCATAGCGGCGGTCATCCTGTATCAGATAGGAACCAGTTCCGTAAAGGGATTTGCCTGGACATTCATGATAGGTATAATCGTCAGCATCTTCACGGCGGTTGTCATAACGCAGCTTTATGTAGGCCTGATGGCAAACAGCAGAAAACTGGCGACAAAGGGCTTTTTCGGAATAAGAAAGGACAATACGGCAAGCTTCAGCTTCAAGAGAGAGCTCCATTTCATAAAATACAGGAAAGTGTTCTACGGCATATCCATAGCGGTAATGGTGGCCGGTCTCGCCTTCGGGGTCGTAAGGGGCCTCAATTACGGAGTGGACTTTACAGGCGGTACGGTCATCCAGATGGATATGGGAAAGAAGGTCGATCTTTCTGAGGTCGAGGATGCCATAAAGGATTACGACCTCAATCCTGAGATAATATATTCGGGCGAGGACAATCACCAGATAATGATAAGGACCATAGAGTCGCTGGGAAGCGATGAAAGAGGCGAGGTAATAGACACCATAAACGAGACATTCGGCACAACGGACGAAGATGTTGTATCGGAGGAGCTGTTCGGACCTTCGGTGGGCGATGAGCTCAAGAACAACGCCATACTTGCCATCGCTATAGCTTCGCTGTGTATGCTGATATATATAAGGTTCAGGTTTTCGAACTGGAAATTCGGAGGAGCTTCCCTCCTCGGCGTACTCCATGACGTGCTGGTGATGCTGGCGTTTTACGCCATATTCAACATAACCGTCAACAATCCGTTCATAGCGGCCATACTGACGGTCATAGGATATTCCATAAACGATACCATAGTAATATTCGACAGAGTAAGGGAAAACCTGAGAAACAGAAAACGGGGAGATACGGAGGAGGTTCTGGATCAGAGTATAACCCAGACCCTGGGAAGATCCCTCATGACTTCAGCAACCACCCTCATAGTCATGATACCTCTCTTCATCATGGGAGGAGATTCAATAAGGGAATTCGTAGTGCCTCTCATGGTAGGTATCGTGGCGGGAGCTTATTCATCAATAGCCGTGTGCAGCCCTCTGTACTTTGAGTTCAGCAGGCGCGGCAGCATTTCGGAGTACGAGAAGCAGGTGAGGAAAGCGAGAAAAAAGAAGAAGTAAGGAGCTGTTATCGTAAATGAAAAAAAGAAAAGAATTTTTAGATACGCTTTTGGAATTCAATCCCAATTATGATATCCAGCTCATAGGAAAGGCTTACGATGTGGCGGAGGAGATGCACAGGGGACAGCTCAGAAAATCAGGAGAGCCCTACCTCATACATCCCATGGCCGTAGCTGAGATACTTGCGGATCTCGGAATGGACGAAGAGACCATCATAGCCGGGCTTCTTCACGATGTGGTGGAGGATACCCAGTATACGGAGGAAGAGCTCGTGGAGGACTTCGGAAGCGAAGTGGGCCTCCTTGTGGACGGAGTCACAAAGCTGGGTTCTCTGAAGTTCGAGAGCAAGGAGGAACGCCAGGCGGAAAATCTCAGGAAGATGTTCCTGGCCATGTCAAAGGACATAAGGGTCCTCATAATAAAGCTTTCGGACAGGCTCCACAACCTCAGGACCATAAATTACATGACCCATGACAAGATCGTGGAAAAATGCAGAGAGACGCTTGACATATACGCTCCACTGGCGGCGCGACTCGGTATATACGCCATGAAGATGGAGTTTGAGGACATAGCCCTGAAATTCCTCGATCCCGAGGCATATTACGATCTTGCCGAGCAGGTGAGCGAGCGCAAGGGGGAGAGAGAAGCCGCCATAAACAGGGTCGTTGAGGAAATAAAAAAATCCCTTGACGAGATCGATCTGAGATACGAGGTGTACGGAAGGTCCAAGCATTTTTACAGCATATACAAGAAGATGAAGTACCAGCACAAGAACCTTGACGAGATATTCGATCTCATGGCCGTAAGGGTGATAGTGGAAACCGTAAAGGACTGCTACGCTGTGCTGGGAATGGTCCATACCATGTGGACACCGATACCCGGCAGGTTCAAGGATTATATAGCCATGCCGAAACCGAACATGTATCAGTCTCTGCATACTACGGTCATAGGGGAGACAGGAAAGCCCTTTGAGATACAGATAAGGACATATGAGATGCATCGCATCGCAGAGTACGGTATCGCAGCGCACTGGAAATACAAGGAAGGTATAGCCTCAGACAAAGAAGAGGTAAAGCTCTCATGGCTGAGACAGGCTCTTGAATGGCAGAAGGACGTAAAGGATCCGAAAGAATTCATGGAATCTCTGAAGGTGGATCTTTTCTCCAGTCAGGTGTTCGTATTCACGCCTCAGGGAGACGTCATAGAGCTCCCGGCAGGCTCTACCCCTCTTGATTTCGCATTCAAGATACATTCGGACGTAGGCTGCAAATGTGTCGGCGCCAAGGTGAACGGCAAGATGGTCACAATAGATCACAAGCTGGAAAACGGCAATATAATCGAGATAATCACGTCTCCGAACGCCGTGGGTCCGAGCATAGACTGGCTGAGAATAGCAAAAAGCAGCTCAGCCAGAAACAAGATCAGACAGTGGCTCAAAAAAGAAAACAAGACGGATGCGGTCGATAAGGGAAAGGATCTCATAGACAAGTATCTGAGAAGAAAGGGATATGATCCGAGGGAGCTTCTTAAAAACGCCTTTGTGAGCAGGGCCGTAAAGGATCTGGGATTCAAAGACAGCGATGAGTTCTATACTCAGATAAGCAACGGAGGAACGCTCCAGAGCAAGGTCATGAACCTTCTTCTGAGCTATGAGAACGAGGAAAAGAAAAAAGAAGAAAGCAAGGAAAAGACGCTTCTCGACGATCTTACGGAAATAAGCGAGCGTACTCAGAAGAGAGCGCAGCATGATAAAAACAGACGAACAAGAGAGGATAACTCCGGAGTCATAGTGGAGGGCCTTGACAATCTCATGATAAGGATGGCCAAGTGCTGCAGCCCTGTACCGGGGGACGACATAATAGGATTCATAACAAAGGGCAGAGGCATATCGGTGCACAGAAAGGACTGCGACAACCTGAAATCGCTTCCGCCTGAGGAAAAGAAGAGATTCATAGAGGTGAGCTGGGATCCGAGGCTGGATAAGAGCTATGATGCGGAGATCACTCTCACCGCAAAGGACAGAAAGGGCATGCTTTCAAATATATCAAAGATATGCGAGGATATGGACGTCCATATATCGGGCATAAATGCCAGAGCAGACAGGGACGAGACGGTAAAGATAAACATGACCCTTTCCATACACGACAGATCACAGATGGAAAAAATCTGCCGGTCGCTGAAGAGCGTTCCCGGCATACTGGAGGCGTACAGGGCAAAAGCATGAGAGCAGTTGTACAGAGAGTAACGGCAAGCAGCGTGACTGTAGACGGACAGGTCACGGGAAGGATAGGAAGAGGCCTTATGGTGCTCATAGGAGTCGAAGAAGGCGATACGGAAAAGGATGCCGCCTATATAGCGGACAAGGTGTCAGGACTCAGGATATTCGAGGATGCGGACGAGAAGATGAACCTGTCGGTAAAGGATGCCGGCGGAGATGTTCTGGCTGTTTCCCAGTTCACGCTCCTGGGAGATGCCAGGAAGGGAAGAAGGCCGGGGTTCACGGCAGCGGCAAGGCCCGATGAGGCTGATGCCCTTTACAGAAAAACAGTCGAAAATATAAGGGATAAAGGTATAAAGGTAGAAGAAGGCGTGTTTCAGACTCATATGGACGTTGAAATACATAACGACGGACCTGTTACCATACTGCTGGACAGCAGAAAGATTTTTTAAATTTAAAGGAGAGAGGACATGAAAATAACAAATATGCCCAGCGGGGCGCTGGGCGTGAACACATATCTGGTGGAAGACGAAAAGACGGGAAAGGGATTCATAGTCGATCCGGGAGGCTATAACTCGGCACTCACCAACAAGGTGAAGGAGGACGGAATCGATATAGTGTATATAATCCTCACCCACGGACATTCGGATCATATATGCGGAGTAAACCGGCATCTTGAGGATTTTCCCAATGCAAAGGTGGTTGCCGACAAGTATGAAAAGCCGATGCTTGAAGATCCCGATGTCAATATGAGCACAGCGTTCGGAACGCCTGAGACCGTAAAAGCCGATATACTCGTCGAGGACGGCGACAGGCTCACCGCGGGCTCCCTTGAGCTGGAATTTCTCCATACTCCGGGACATTCTCCGGGAGGCATGTGCATATACATCCCGGCTGAAAAAACGCTGTTCAGCGGCGATACGCTGTTCTGCCAGTCCATAGGAAGGACAGACTTTCCGGGCTGTTCCTTCAGCGAACTGGCTGATTCAATACACAAAAAGCTCTTCGTTCTTCCCGACAGGACAAAGGTCTATCCGGGACATATGGGAGCTACGACCATAGGCTTTGAAAAGGGGAACAATCCTTTTGTATAGATGCATCATAAAGGGTACGGACAATATAAATCAATATGAGGAGCTAATAAAGGTCTTCATCCCTCCGGGAGGATACGTGATGCTCGGTCAGGACGCAGAAGCTGACGGCGCAGCGGTGATCGACGTTTCCCGCGGAAGGGAAGCGGCAAAGCGGCAGCTTTACAGGAGCCTTGAAGAGTATACGGGGAAGAGCCCCAAATGGGGCACTCTTACAGGGATACGTCCGGTGAAGCTGGCGGGAGAGCTTTACAGGAGACTCAAGGATCCCGAAAAGGCAAGGGAGACCCTGCTTACCGAATACCTGCTCAGCCCTGAGAAGCGCGATCTAATATGGGACATCCTCAAATACCAGGAAAGAACGGCCGGAAGGCCGGCAGAAAGGACCATATCCCTTTACGTGGGTATACCGTTCTGTCCCACAAGGTGCCTTTACTGTTCATTTGCGTCTAACCGGGCGGAAAGAGAAGAGATGGACAGATATATGGCAGCGCTGCACACAGAGATATCCGCGGCCGCAGAGGAATCGGCAAGGTGCGGAATCTCTCCGGAATCCGTATACATCGGAGGCGGCACGCCTACAAGCCTTGATGCAGAAAGCCTTGAAGATCTCCTGGGGCTTATAAAAGAAAGCTTTGATATGAAAATGATCAGGGAGTTTACCGTGGAAGCGGGAAGACCTGATACCATAACGGAGGAAAAGCTGGAAGTCATAAAAGCCGCCGGGGCTGACAGGATAAGCATCAATCCGCAGACCATGAAGGAGGAGACGCTGAGGATCATAGGAAGATCTCATACTGTGGATGATATATACAGAGCCTTTGAGCTTGCCGGCAGAGCAGGGTTCAGATCCATAAACTCAGATCTCATAGCAGGCCTTCCGGGCGAGGATGCGGAGGACTTCAGCCGCAGCCTGAAAGCAGTGGCAGAACTTGGAGCCGACAATATAACTCTCCACACACTGGCCGTAAAGCGAGCCTCAAGACTTAAGGAGGCTGACGAGACATACAATTACAGGAATGAGGATCTTGTGTATGAGATGCTGTCCGAAGGCAGGGCGCAGCTTTCAGGAAGAGGATATTCGCCGTATTATCTCTACAGGCAGAAGCATACATCAGGGAACACCGAGAACATAGGCTACTGCACAGGGGACAGGATCTCGATTTACAACATAAGGATAATGGAGGAGGCTCAGTCCGTACTGGCTCTGGGAGCAGGAGCAATAAGCAAGATTTATTTTCCGGAGGAAAACAGGCTCGAAAGAGTGGCAAACGTAACAAATTATCAGATATACACAGACAGGATCGATGAGATGATAGAGCGGAAGCGAAAAGGATTCTTCGCTTTTGCCGGTAAAATATGAAATTTCAGGAGGTAGAAGAATGCTTACAGGGGCACCTAAAGGCACAAAGGACATGCTGCCCGATCAGGCGTACAAATGGCGTTATATAGAGAATGCTTTTGAAGACATATGCAGAAGATACGGTTTTACGGAAATAAGGACTCCGGAATTTGAGCATACAGAGCTTTTTAAACGGGGAGTGGGAGATACTACGGACATAGTGCAGAAGGAAATGTACACCTTTGAGGATCACGGCGGGAGAAGCATAACCTTAAGGCCGGAAGGAACGTCTCCGGTAGTGAGGGCCTATACGGAGCACAAGCTTTACGCCGGAGTCCAGCCTTCAAAGCTTTTTTACAATATATCATGCTTCAGGTACGAAAAGCCGCAGTCGGGAAGGCTGAGGGCTTTTCACCAGTTCGGGATAGAGACGTTCGGCACGTCTGACATGGCGGCTGATGCGGAGATAATAAGCCTGGGTCACGATTTTATAAAGGAAATGGGAATAAGTGATGTTGAGCTCAGGATCAACAGCGTGGGCTGTCCGCAGTGCAGAAGCAGGTACAGGGATGCTCTCAGGGAATTCCTGAAACCCAAGTACGACGAATTATGCGACACATGCAAGGTCAGGTACGAGAAAAACCCGATGAGGATACTGGACTGCAAATCGCCTGTATGTCAGGAGCTCACGGAAGGGGCTCCGAGAATGCTGGAATACCTGTGCGACGACTGCAGCGCAGCCTTTGAAGAGCTGAAGGAAAACCTGGACGCCATGGGGATCCCGTATACAGTGGATCCGGGGATAGTCAGGGGGCTCGATTACTATACGAAGACAGCCTTTGAGTTCGTAACAACAAAGATAGGAGCACAGGGCACTGTCTGCGGAGGAGGAAGATACGACCATCTGGTCGAGGAAATAGGGGGACCTGCTACTCCCGGCGTTGGATTCGGGCTCGGAAAGGAGAGGCTCCTCCTGACCATGGAAAACTGCGGTGTAAAGATACCTGAGCCTGCGGGGCCGGAGGTGTTCATCGTCACCATGGGCAGCGAGGCGAAAAAGGCCGGAGCGAAGCTGCTTAAGGAGCTGAGGGACGCAGGGATTTCCGCAGAAGGGGATATAATGGGACGCAATATGAAAAAACAGCTCAGGCACGCCAATGCCATAGGGGCATCAAAGGTCCTCATGATAGGCGACGACGAGCTGGCGCAAAACAGCGTTACACTGAAGGATATGAAAACATCGGAGCAGGTAAGTCTTTCAATGGAAAATGTCGTGGAAGAGCTTACAGGAAAATAACACAGCAGAGGAGAAGAAAATGAGCGTATACAAAAGGACCCATATGTGCGGTCAGCTTAGAAAGGAAAATATAGGGGAAAGCGTGGTCCTCAACGGATGGATACAGAAGAGACGAAACCTCGGAGGACTGATATTCTGCGATGTAAGGGACAAGACGGGGATCACTCAGGTGGTTTTTAACGATAACATTGAAAAGGATATCTTCGAAAGAGCGGATTCTCTGAGAAGCGAATACGTCGTAGGCGTAAAGGGCAGAGTGGCTGAAAGAGAGTCAAAGAACAGCGCCATACCTACGGGAGACATAGAGGTCATAGCAGAGGATCTCAAAGTTTATTCCAAAGCGGATACTCCTCCCATATATATCAAGGACGACGACAATGTAGATGACAATCTCAGACTTAAATACAGATATCTTGACCTGAGAAAAAAGAAGATGCAGGACAATCTCACATTCAGACACAATCTTGCGAAGCTGACGAGGGATTATTTCTCTGAAAACGGCTTTACCGAGGTGGAGACTCCAATGCTGGTAAAATCCACTCCGGAGGGCGCAAGGGATTATCTTGTGCCGAGCAGGGTCAATCAGGGCAAATTCTACGCCCTGCCTCAGTCGCCTCAGATGTTCAAGCAGCTTCTCATGGCGGGAGGAACGGACAGATACATCCAGATAGTGAAGTGCTTCCGCGATGAGGATCTCAGGGCTGACAGACAGCCTGAGTTCACTCAGATCGACCTGGAGATGTCGTTTGTGGACAGGGACGACGTCATGGAGGTGCAGGAGGGATATCTCAAAAGAGTATTCAAAGAGATGAAGGGCATAGATATAGAGACGCCTTTCCCTAGGATCACCTACGACGAGGCCATGGAAAGATTCGGGAGCGACAAGCCTGATATAAGGTTCGGCTTTGAGCTGAAGAACATAACGGATCTCGTAAAGGACTGCGGCTTCAAGGTGTTCACCGACGCTGCAGCGGCAGGAGGAAGCGTTCGCGGCATAGCCGTAACGGGAGGAGCGGAAAAGTATACGAGAAAGAAAATAGACAAGCTGACCGAGGCTGTAAAGAGCTATGGAGCAAGAGGAATGGTGTGGATGAAGGTGTCTGAGGACGAGGTATCTTCTTCCGTGAACAAATTTTTCTCCCAGGAAGAGCTGAGAGCCATAGCCGAAGCCTGCGGCGCGGCTGCGGGAGATCTTGTGCTTATAATATCAGACAGGGACAAGGTCGTCTTCGACAGTCTGGGTTTCCTGAGAAGGCACATAGCCGAAGAGATGGGACTGCTTGATGACAGCGACTACAGACTTCTGTGGGTGGTGGATTTTCCTCTTTTCGAGTACAATGAGGAAGAGGGAAGATACCAGGCGATGCATCACCCGTTCACATCGCCAAAGGCCGAGGATGCTCATCTGCTCAGGACCGATCCCGCATCAGCCAGGGCGGAGGCCTATGATATAGTTCTCAACGGCGTGGAGCTTGGCGGCGGCAGCATAAGGATACACGACAAGGATATGCAGGAGGACATGTTCAGGGCATTGAACATGTCTGAGAAAGAGATAGAGGAGAAGTTCGGCTTCCTTGTGGAAGCATTCAGGTACGGAACGCCTCCACACGGAGGGCTGGCCTACGGCATGGACAGACTGGTTATGCTCCTTACGGGTGAAAAGAGCATAAGAGAGGTCATAGCTTTCCCTAAGAACCAGGCGGCTCAGTGCATGGTAAGTGAAGCGCCGGGACCTGTGGATGAAAAACAGCTTGAGGAGCTGGGAATAAAGCTGAGATGAAAAACATAGGGATATTCGGAGGGAGCTTTGATCCCATCCATCTGGGGCATCTGGGACTGGCTGAGGACGCCCTGAAGCTGGCCGGACTGGAACGGGTGATATTCATGCCTGCGGCCCGCCAGCCTTTTAAACTGGACAGAGAAACAGCCTCCGGAGGAGACAGACTTGAGATGATAAGACTGGCAATAGAGGATCTCCCCCATCTGGCCGTGTCCACATATGAGCTTGACTGCCGCGGCATATCGTATACGTATCTCACCATGAGAGAGATGAAAAAGCATGCGGGAGACAGAGGCAGGCTTTACTTCATAACAGGCAGCGACACGTTTGTGAAGATAGAGTCCTGGAAAAATTCAAAGGAGCTTCTCACAGAGTATTCCTATATAGTAGGATCGAGGCCGGGCTGCGTGAGATCTGAGCTCGAAACCTGTATACGCAGGATAAAGAAAGCCTATAATACAGAAGTAAAGGTCATAGACAATGTGGAGCTTGACATATCCTCCACGGACATAAGAAAACGCATGGAAACAGGAGTTTCAGCCTGTGACCTTATCCCGGACAGGGTGGAAGCCTATATAAGGGAAAGGGGTCTTTACGGAAGCATAAAGGATGAAAAACAGCGACTACATAAGACTTAAAAACGAAATAACCTCATTCATAGAAGGGAATCTGAAGGAAAAACGCCTTAAGCACACGTATTCCGTGGCAGAGGAGGCCGTGAGGCTGGCGGAGATGTACGGAGAGGATGTGAAAAAGGCTGAACTGGCCGCTCTGTTTCACGATATGTTCAGGAGCATGCCGACATCTGTACTCAATATGTACATAGAGCATCTCGGGCTTTCCCGGAAGCTCAGAGACGATCCCAATCTTTCCCACGGAAAGATCGCGGCGGCTGTTATGAAAAAGGATTATAAAATAGACGACGAGGATATGCTAAATGCGGTGGCCTATCACACTACGGGAAGAAGAGGCATGTCAGGGCTCGAAAAGATAATATTCCTTGCAGATGCCATAGAGCCGGGACGAAGCTATCCTTCTGTGGAGGAGACGAGAAGACTTGCTGAGTTCGATCTTGACAGAGCGTGCGTTTCCTCTCTTGACAGGACCATAGAATACGTGAAAAGCCAGGGAAAGTATCTTGACCCTGACACTATAGAAGCCAGAGATGATTTAAAGGAGAAATTGGATTTATGATGGAACCCAGAGATTTAGCATTGAAGATCGCGGAGCTTTTGAGGGACAAAAAAGCGGAAAAGGTGACGATTATAAACATAGCGCCTAAGGCATCCTTTGCCGATTATTTTGTGCTGGCCTCAGGAAACAGCGAGAGGCAGACAGCGTCTTTGACGGAGAATATCGAAGACCTGCTTGAACCTGAAGGGATATTCCCGAGAAACGTGGAAGGAAAGAGAAACTCGGGATGGATACTCATGGACTACGGAGATGTTGTGGTCAATGTGATGACTTCCGAAACAAGGGAAAAGTACAATATCGAGAAAATATGGGGCGACTGTGAAAGCCTCAGTATGAACTAATTGGAGGGTGGATATGTTAGACAGGTATAATTTCAGCGAGATCGAGAAAAAGTGGCAGAAAAAGTGGGAGGAAGAACAGGCATTCAAGGTTACCGAGGATCCGGAAAAGGAAAAGTATTACGTTCTGGAAATGTTCCCTTATCCTTCGGGAAAGCTGCACATGGGGCATGTGAGAAACTACTCCATAGGCGATGTGCTGGCAAGATTCAAGGTGATGAAGGGCTTTAACGTGCTGCATCCGATGGGATGGGATTCATTCGGGCTCCCGGCTGAAAACGCCGCCATAAAGCATGACACCGAACCGAGCGTATGGACATGGGAAAACATAAACGAAATGAGAAAGCAGCTTAAAGAGCTGGGACTTTCCTACGACTGGGACAGAGAAGTGGCCACATGCCATCCGGATTATTACAGATGGATGCAGTGGATATTCATACAGTTTTACAAGAAGGGCCTCGCCTACAAAAAGGAAAACCCGGTAAACTGGTGCCCGAGCTGTCAGACGGTGCTGGCAAATGAACAGGTCGTTGACGGGAAGTGCGAGCGATGCGGGACGGTCGTAGGCAAAAAGGAACTTTCCCAGTGGTATTTCAGGATAACAGATTACGCCGAAAGGCTTCTTGACAACCTTGAAAAGCTGGAGGGCTGGCCAAACAAGGTAAAGCTCATGCAGAAAAACTGGATAGGCAAAAGCATAGGAGCCCAGGTAACGTTCGAAATAGAAGGCTACGACAAAAAACTGGACATATTCACCACAAGACCCGACACTCTCTACGGAGTCACATATATGGTTCTGGCTCCGGAGCATCCTTACGTTAAGGAGCTTGTCGCCGGAAGCCCGTACGAAAAGCCTGTGCTGGAGTATATAGACAGGGTACAGCACATGAGCGACATAGAGCGTACCTCCACCACGAACGAAAAAACGGGAGAATTTACAGGCAGATACTGCATAAATCCTCTTAACGGCATGAAGGTGCCTGTGTTTATTTCCGACTATGTTCTCATGGACTACGGAACAGGGGCCATAATGGCTGTGCCTGCGCACGACCAGAGAGACTTTGAATTTGCCAGGAAGTTCGATCTTGATATAATCCCCGTAGTGGATACAAAAGATCCCGATATTGATATCAACAATCTCAGCGAAGCGTTCGTCGCGGAGGGGACGATGATAAACTCGGGAGAATTCACAGGTATGAACAACAGGGAGGCTATCGTAAAGATAACCGACTGGCTGGAGGAAAAGAAGATCGGTAAAAAAGCCATAAACTACAAGCTGAGAGACTGGCTCATATCCAGGCAGAGATACTGGGGAACGCCTATACCGATGATATACTGCGAGCATTGCGGCTGGGTGCCTGAAAAGGAGGAAAATCTTCCTGTCCTTCTGCCTGATGACGTTGAGTTCACGGGAAAGGGCGAGTCGCCTCTGGCTACAAGCAGCACATTCGCGGACACGGTATGCCCTGTATGCGGCGCTCCTGCAAAGAGAGAGCTTGATACCATGGATACGTTCCTCGATTCGTCCTGGTACTTCCTCAGGTACTGCGATGCTGAGAACAGTGAGGAGGCCTTCAGCAGAGAGAAGACGGACTACTGGATGAACGTGGATCAGTATATAGGAGGAGTGGAACATGCGATACTCCATCTCATGTATGCCAGGTTTTTCCAGATGGCTCTCCATGACATGGGATATGTGAGAGATGAGGAGCCTTTCAAAAATCTCCTTACACAGGGCATGGTAATAAAGGACGGCGCGAAGATGAGCAAATCTCTCGGCAACGTGGTGAGCCCTGCCGAGATCATAAAGAAGTACGGAGCCGACACGGCAAGGCTGTTCATCCTCTTCGCAGCGCCGCCGGAAAGAGAGCTGGACTGGTCGGATCAGGGAGTCGAAGGAAGCTTCAGGTTCCTCAACAGAGTATACAGGATGGTATACGAGTTCTCACAGAAATACAGCGACGTGCCTGATGATTATTCCGTGGAAAGCGAAGCCGACAAGTCCATGGATTACTGGATGAACCATGCCATAAAAAAGGTCTCTGACGACATAGGAGAAAGGTTCAATTTCAACACAGCCATAAGCACCATAATGGAGATGGTAAACGAGATGTACAGGTACAAGGAGGGAAAGGTGAATCCGGGGCTCTACGGGGCTGCCGTGAAGAACCTGATAATAATGCTCGCGCCTTTTGTCCCTCACATAACTGAGGAAATGTGGGAGCATCTCGGATTTGAAGGCTCCGTCCACAGCCAGAAATGGCCTGAGTACGACGAAAAGGCTCTGGTGAAGGATACTGTCGAAATAGTGGTGCAGGTAAACGGAAAGATAAAGGAAAAGCTCCGTATAGCCGGAGGACTTTCCAGAGAAGAGATGGAAAAGACAGTAATGGAAAACGAAAGCATAAAAGGACTGACAGAAGGCAGGAATGTTGTAAAAGTAATAGCGGTCCCTGACAAGCTCATAAACATAGTGGTCAAATAGGATCGGTTTTTACGCGTTCCTGAGCTTTCAGTTCTTTCGAAAAGAAAGGAAATCTATGAACGAAAAAAAGACAATGACATCTGCGAGACCGCGAACATCACAAAACGCTTCGTCAAAAGGACGCGCGCAGACAGGCGGCTCGACACGCGGCAGGGGAACGAAACAAAACAGCGCTGCCGCTTCAAAAAAAGTAACGGGAGGATCACAGACAAGGACGTCAAGATCCAGAAACATGAAGGGGGCTCAGCAGCCCCGGATGAGGATAATACCGCTGGGAGGGCTTCATGAGATCGGCAAAAACATGACAGCCCTTGAGTATGAAAACGAGATACTCGTAATAGACTGCGGTCTGTCGTTTCCCGACGACGATATGTTCGGGATCGACAAGGTAATACCGGATTTCTCATATTTAAAGGAAAACAGCAGAAAGATAAAGGGGCTTGTTATAACTCACGGGCATGAAGATCATATAGGAGGCGTGCCGTACCTTATAAAGGAACTCAATATACCGATATACGGAACGCCTTTCCCGCTGGGTCTCATAGAAAACAAGCTCAAGGAGCACGGCCTCAGAGCAAGGCTCAATACGGTTAAGCCGGGGAAAGTATTCAGAGTGGGGAGGCATTTTACCATAGAGCCGCTCAGGATCACCCATTCCATAGCGGACTCCATATGCCTTTCGATAACGACTCCGGCGGGAAGGATATTCCATACGGGAGACTTCAAAATCGATTATACGCCGGTGGACGGGGATCCTATAGATTTTGCGAGGCTGGCTCAGATAGGCTCCGAAGGGGTGCTTCTCATGATGGCGGACAGCACCAATGTGCTTAGACCGGGATATACGGCTTCGGAAAGGGTCGTGGGAAGAACGTTAGAGAACATATTCAGAAGCTCGGACAGCAGGATAATAATAGCTACATTCTCATCCAATGTCCACAGGATACAGAAGATAATAGATATCGCTGTTCTGTGCGGAAGGAAGGTGGCCATATCGGGAAGAAGCATGGTCAATGTTGTGGAGCTGGCTCTGGAGCTGGGATATATAAAGATCCCGGCCAACGTGCTGGTGGATCTGAACAAGACCAGAAACATACCGGACAGAGAGCTGGTGGTAATAACGACGGGCAGCCAGGGCGAGCCCATGTCGGCTCTCGCCAGGATGGCTTCATCGGATCACAAGGCCATAAAGATAAAAAAGGGAGATATGGTGATACTTTCATCCACTCCTGTTCCCGGCAACGAGCTTACGGTCGCCAATGTGGTGAACCAGCTCGAGGAAAAGGGCGCTGAGGTGATATATTCAGACATAGCGGATATACACGTATCAGGTCATGCCTGTCAGGAGGAGCTCAAGCTCATGCACTCTCTCATACGACCGAAATTCTTCATGCCTGTACACGGAGAGTACAGGCATCTCAAGACACACGCCGAGCTGGCTCACAGTCTGGGGATGCCCATGAGCAGGATATTCCTGCTCAGCAACGGGGATGCGCTTACCGTATCCCAGAGAGAAGCGGCCATATCAGAAAATATTGCCGAGGCTGAAGGCATAATGGTGGACGGCCTTGGCGTAGGCGATGTGGGCAACATAGTATTAAGAGACAGGAGACTGCTCTCGGAATCGGGACTCATAATACTGGTAGCTGCCATAGACAAGGCTTCCGGCACAATAGCCTCAGGTCCTGACATAATATCGAGGGGATTCGTATATGTCAGGGAAAACGAGGATCTCATCGATGCTGCCAGGGAAGTCGCCGAGGATATACTGGAGGACTGCCTTACAAAGCGCATGAAGGACTGGAACGGGATGAAGACCGCTGTTCGCGAAGGACTGAGAAAATATATATACGGCAAGACAAAGAGAGAACCGGTCATACTGCCTATATTTCTTGAAGTGTAAAAGGATCGGAGGAAAAATATGAACGTATACGACCAGGCACACAATCTGGCAAAGGCCATAAAGGAATCGGAGGAATTCAAACAGTACGATGATATCAGAAAAAAGGTAAGCGAAAATCCGCAGCTTGACGAAGCTGTAAAGGATCTGATGAACAGGCAGTTTGAGATCCAGGCGGCTCAGATGATGGGAAACGAGCCTGATGCGGAGGATATGCAGAAGCTGCAGCAGCTTTCGGCGATAATAATGCAGGATCCGCTGGCAGCTCAGTACCTTCAGTGTCAGATGAGGTTTTCCATGATGATGGCCGATGTGTACAAGATAATAGGAGAAACAGCGGATATGGGAATAGGCCCCATGACAGGAGGAAGCGATGAGTAACATGGTAAAGACTCCGGAGCAGCTTATAAAAATAATGAAGGCCGCTGCCATGGGCGATGCGTGCTTCAGCCATATACTTGAGTATATAAAGCCGGGTATGACGGAAAAGCAGGTTGCAGATGAGATAGAGAGAACGCTCATGTCACTGGGGGCGGAGGGACTTTCTTTCCCCACCATATGCGTGTCGGGTGTAAATACCACTCAGCCTCACGGAGTGCCGTCGGATAAGATAATAGAGGAAGGCGACTTTGTGACCATGGATTTCGGTGCAATAGCAGATGGCTGGTGCGGGGATATGACAAGAACCATAGGCATAGGATATCTTTCCCGGGAGCAGAAGCACGTCTATGAAGTGGTACTGGAATCTCAGCTGGCGGGTCTTGCCGCGTGCAGGGCCGGAGCCGCGTGCAGGGACGTGGACAGAGCAAGCAGAAGCATAATAGAGGAGGCCGGCTACGGTGAATATTACATCCACGGCACAGGTCACGGCGTAGGCACACAGGTCCATGAAGCGCCTACACTGAACGCCGGGAGCGAAGATATCCTGGCAGAGTACATGCCTGTTACGGTGGAACCCGGTATATACATACCGGACAGGTTCGGAGTTCGCATTGAGGACTTGGCAATCATTACGGATTTTGGTATAATAAATGCTGTAAAATCCGAAAAAAATTTGATTATCATTTAATAATGAGGAAAGGTATAGATCTATGATTTACGCAGGTGATTTCAGAAAAGGTATTACATTTGAGATTGACGGGCAGCCTCACGTGGTTCTCGATTTCCAGCATGTAAAGCCGGGAAAGGGAGCGGCTTTTGTGAGAACTAAGCACAAAAACATACTGACGGGAGCCATAAAGGAGGAATCCTTCAATCCGGACGCCAAGTTCCCGAAGGCGCATATAGAGACAAAGACAATGCAGTATCTCTACAGCGACGGAGAGCTGTACTACTTCATGGATCAGGAGACATACGACCAGATCCCTCTCACAAAGGATCAGGTCGAAGATGCCATGAAGTATCTGAGGGAAAACGATGAGGCCACAATAAAATTCTATAAGGGCGAAGCCTTCCTGGTGGAAGCGCCTAACTTCGTAAACCTCAAGGTCATCGAGACCGAGCCGGGAGTAAAGGGAGATACGGCCACAAACGTTACAAAGGCCGCTACCGTTGAGACAGGCGCAGTGATACACGTTCCTATTTTCATAGAAGAGGGCGAGATCATACAGATAGATACGAGAACCGGAGAATATCTTGGAAGAGCAAAAGAATAGCTCTTCCTTATGAAAGGGGCGTATATCGTCCCTTTTTGTAATGAAAAAAATCACAGAGAGGTAGTAAATGTCCAAGTTACTGAGCAGCAAGATAAAGTTGATCGTTATCATAGCCGCGGCGCTGGTAATCATCATATCAGGCGCATCCCTTGTATATCTTAACGGTCTGGGAGCCGCAGACGAAGGAAACGACAAGACTGTAACGGTAGAGATACCTTCGGGCAGCGGAGCTTCGGCAATCGTCGACATACTGGATTCCGAGGGGCTTGTAAAAAACAGCACATTCGCCAAGATACACGCCCGCATAGGAGGATATGATTCGCTTCAGGCCAATACTTATATGTTCAACAAGACCATGACTCTTCCCGAAATGATGGAAGCCATAAATACGGGGGATTTCAAGTACATATCAAAGGAGAAGTTCACGATAATAGAAGGCGCCACTGTCGATATGGCGGCTGAAGCCATGGCTGAGGAGCTTCCGTTCACTGCGGAAGAGCTGAAGGCAAAGTGGTGCGACAGGGATTATATTACCTCGCTTACGGAAAAATACTGGTTCCTCACCGACGAGGTTCTGGCTGACGGTATAATATGTCCTCTCGAAGGATATCTTTATCCTGAGACGTATTTTGTATCAGAGGAGGATCCGTCACTTGAGAGCATAACGGAAATGATGCTCGACAAGACCGGTCAGGAGCTTTCAAAGATAAAAAAGGATATAGAGAAAACCGGCATGACAGTCCATGAGTTCCTCACACTCGCATCTATCGTTGAGAACGAATCGCTGTTTGAGGAGGACAGGGCGAAGATCGCGGGAGTATTCATAAACAGGCTTGAAAAAGACATGCCTCTTCAGAGCGATATAACAGTGCTTTATCCTCTCGGAGAAAGACGGGTA
Organism: Bacillota bacterium; assembly: GCA_963929955.1. GTDB lineage: Bacteria > Bacillota > Clostridia > Peptostreptococcales > Anaerovoracaceae > Lentihominibacter. The sequence continues at coordinate 7,649 of CAWVKQ010000073.1, read as the reverse complement.
GAGGTGACATACGACGATCTTGAAGTGGACTCAAAATACAATACATATATCCATCAGGGACTTCCTGTGGGACCTGTGTGCGCTGTTCCCGCAAGAACGATGGATGATGTCATAAACTACGAAAAAAGCGACTATCTCTTCTTCTTCGCCACTGAGGACGGCAAGGTGCTGTACTCAAAGACAGCTCAGGAACATGAAAAGACTGTAGAGGAGAACAAATGGTACTGATATGAATATCACCAATAACATAGTTACAGCTTATATAGATACGCTTTATAAAAGCGGCAGCGATGATCTGAAAAGGCTCAGGGAATTTGCCGAGGAAAAAAGAATACCTGTTATTCTCAAGGATACGGAGAGCCTTATAGTAAACCTGCTGAGAATAAAGAAGCCTTCAAGGCTTCTCGAAATAGGCGCGGCAATAGGATATTCCTCCTGCTGTTTTTCGGAGGGCTGCGGCTGCAGCGTCACAACTGTTGAATCAAACGCGGAATACTACGAAGCTGCCAGGAGCAATATAGAGTCTCTTGGGTTCGGGGACAAGGTGGAAATACTGTACGGAGATGCCAGGGACGTGCTCAGAGCCATGGAGCATCCGGAAGGCGGTGTGTTTGATGCCGTCTTCATAGACGCGGCAAAGAGTCATTACAGAGAATTCTGGGATCTTGCCGTGCCTCTTTGCAGAGATGATGCTGTTATAATATGCGATAATGTGCTGATGAAGGCCATGACTGCTTCCGATGATTACGATCCGGCCAAAAGGTACAGGACCAGCATAAGAAGGATGCGGGAATTTGTCAGCTACATAACTCATCTGGATTATGCCGACACCTGCGTACTGCCTGTGGGAGACGGCATATCGGTCAGCGTCATAGGCAGCGGAGGCGATAAGGATGAATAGCAAAAGATCGGGAATGGAGCTTCTGGCTCCCGCTGGAGACATGGAAAAGCTGAGGGCAGCCGTTGACTACGGAGCCGATGCCGTGTATTTCGGGGGAGAGATGTTCAGCCTGAGGGCCGGAGCAGGGAATCTCACCGTACAGGAGATAGACGAGGCACTGAGCTGGCTCCACAGCAGAGGCGCCAGAGGATACATGGCTCTCAATATATTCGCCCACAATGAGGATATAGAACCTCTTGCAAAGTATCTTGATGAGATAAAGGGCATACCCATAGACGGATTCATAGTATCGGATCCCGGAGTAATAGCCGTACTTAAGGACAGGATACAGGATGCGGAACTTCACCTTTCCACACAGGCCAATATGACGAACTATATGACCGCCCGCTTCTGGCGGCAGCAGGGAGTGAAGCGCCTCGTACTTGCCAGAGAACTGACATTTGACGAGATAAGACAGATACGTGATCACATACCTGAGGATATGGAGCTTGAGGCCTTTGCACACGGAGCAATGTGCATATCGTATTCGGGAAGATGTCTTCTGAGCAATTTCATGACGGGACGGGACGCCAACAGAGGCCAGTGCGCTCATCCGTGCAGATGGAGGTACAGGCTGGTTGAAGAGCAGCGACCGGGAGAATACTATCCTGTCGAGGAGGACGAAAGAGGGACGTATATATTGAATTCCAAGGATCTCTGCATGCTGGAGCATATACCTGAAATGGATGCTGCCGGTATATCCTCCGCAAAGATCGAAGGGAGGATGAAAAGCGTTTTTTACGTGGCAACGGTAGTCGGCGCTTACAGAAGGGCCCTGGATGCGTTTTATAAGGATCCGGAAGGGTACAGGTACGATCCGCGCTGGATGGAGGAGCTTTGCAAGGCCAGCAGAAGAGAGTTTACCACGGGCTTTTATTTTCACAGTCCCACAGATGAGGATCAGAACTATCTTACAAGCGCCTATATAAGAGATTACAGCTTCATAGGAGTCGTAAAAAGCTTTGATCCCGAGACGTCAATGGCGGTTGTGGAGCAGAGGAACAAGATGTCTGTGGGAGATGAGATAGAGGTCTTCGGACCGGGCAGGGATTTTTTCTCACAGAGGCTCGAGGTGCTTCTGGACGAGGAGGATCAGCCTATAGATTCGGCGCCTCACCCTCAGCAGACGGTTAAGATAAAGATGAAGGAACCTGTTGAGGAAAAATTCATACTCAGAAAGCGAAAAAGTTAAAAACAGAGCTTTACAAAGCATTTCTGTTGGAATAAAATAACTCTATATATCTTAATAAATGAAAGGAGAAAAAAATGTCATCTGACAGTGGACCCTTGTGGTCGCAATTAGTTTTATTAGTAGTGCTCATAGCGGTGAACGCGTATTTTGCCGCTGCGGAGATCGCCATGGTCTCTGCCAACAAAAACAGGATAAAGACCCTTGCCGGAGAGGGAAACAAGAAGGCCATAGCGCTGGATAAGCTCCTTGAAGAGCCGAATAAATTCCTTTCAGCCATACAGGTTATAATAACCCTGGCAGGCTTCTGGAACAGTGCGGAGGCCGCTGTAAGTCTCTCGGGATATGTCAGCCGCGTATTCCATCTTTCGCAGTTTGCTTACGGCGAAAAGATATCGGTATTTATCGTAACGGTGCTGCTTTCCTTCTTCACCCTCGTACTTGGCGAGCTGGTGCCTAAGAGGATAGCCATGATACATGCGGACGGCATGGCTATGGCTGTGGTAAAGCCGATACTGATAATCTCCAAGGTACTCAAGCCTTTCCTCTGGCTGATATCCATATCCGTAACTCTGGTGCTGAAGCTGTGCAGACAGAAGACGGATGTTGTGGATTCGGAGTATTCCGAGGAAGACGTCGTGTCGATGCTTGAGGCGGGAAGAGCCAGCGGAGAGCTCAAGGAAGCCGGCAAGAAGATGATCACCAGCATATTCGCATTTGACGATCTTCTGGCGTATGAGGTCATGACTCCGAGAACCGATGTGTTCACCATAGATGTGAACGCGCCTACTGAAGAGTATATAGACGAGCTGATGGAGCTGAGGTATTCAAGGATACCGGTATACGAGGATGACAGAGACAATATAATAGGGATACTCTATATAAAGGACTACCTCATAAAGGCAAGAGAAGCCGGCTTTGACAATGTTGACATACGCCCTATACTGAGAAAGCCTTACTTTATCCCGGAAACGAAGAATATAGACGATCTCTTCTATGATCTTCAGACAAAGAGACAGCATATAGCCATACTCATCGACGAATACGGAGGCTTTGCCGGTATCGTAACCATGGAGGACATCATCGAGGAAGTCATGGGCGATATAGACGATGAGTACGATGAAGAAGAGCCGACGATCCAGAAGACAGGCGAAAACACGTATATAGTTGACGGAAGCATGGATCTTGACGACATAAACGAGGAGCTGGGAACGGATCTTGAGTCTGAGAACAGCGAGACATTAGGCGGTCTCATCATAGACATAATCGGAGAGATACCTGACGAAGAAGATGCGGGAAGAGAGGTGGAATTCGAAAATTACCGCTTCCGCGTAGACTCCATAAAGGACAGAAGGATAGAGCAGATAACAATGGAGATACTTCCGCCAAAGGAAGATGAAGACAGCGAAGGAAAAGACGCAGACGATCAGTAGATTTACGGCTGCCGCGCCGAAAAGAGCTCAGGCGCGGCAGCTATTTTTGATGCATGTAACGGAGGTCAATAATGAAAAACACCGCAGATACGATAAAGGATACTGTGCTCGAGGTGTTCGACAGCCTTGAGACGAACAGGTTTACGGTTCTCGGCGAAAACGGGCAGCCCATGTGGGAAAGGCCTGTCGTGGGGATCGCCGCAGGGGACGATCCATATTACGATTTTCTGAAAAGGCACATAGGTCCTTTTCACTGGTCTCCTTCCGAGGTGTTTGCCCTCAAGTACGAAGCAGTTCCGGCCTCTAAGATCAGAGTGATATCCATCATATTCCCACAGGCTGCGGAAACAAAAAGAATGCAGAAAAAGGCCACAGTGTTCCCCTGTGACAGATGGCTCGTTTCCAGAGGCGAGTGGGAACGATTCATAAGAGGGTTCTGTGAAAAGCTTGAAGCTGCCCTTGACGAGAAGGGGATAAGAGCCGCGGCAGTGGATCTGAGAAAGGAATTCTCAAGAATGACGTCGGAAAATCTCGGAATAGCATCAAAATGGTCGCACAGACACAGCGCCTTTGCTGCGGGACTGGGAACATTCGGTCTGAGCGACGGATTTATATCCGAAAAGGGCAAGGCCATACGTATAACATCCGTGATAACAGAATCCGATGCTCATGTTACTCCGAGGGGAGACAGAGGGCCCTATGACTGGTGTCTTTACTACAGCAAAGGAACATGCGGAGCATGTATTAAGAGATGCCCCGCGGAAGCCATAACACCCGAAGGCCATGATAAAGACATATGCAGCGGATACGAATCACAGGTCTGTGAAAAATACTGGCCCGCTCACATTGAAAGGGGCGATTACATATTCGGATGCGGGATATGCCAGGCAGGGGTGCCGTGCATGAGCAGAAGGCCATGACACTTAGAATATTAAAATTTCCGCAAAAGTTGTCATAACAACAAAAAATGTCCGACTTCCTGATATTATTTAAATATCTTTCAAATACATAAAACCGAGGAGGGAAGTTTGACATGAAGAGGATTTTAGCTTTTATATTGACAGCGGCCATGGGACTGTTTGTAATGGCAGGATGCGGAGGAGAGACTGATGAAGAAGCAGCTCCGCAGCTTGAGGGCAAGAGTCTGATGGTATACTGCGGGGCAGGCATGACGGAACCGTTCCAGGAAATATCCGATGCATTCAGCGAGGAAACAGGATGTGAAATGAATGTTGTTTTTGCCAATGCAGCGCAGATACAGACTCAGATAAATACATCCCGGGAGGGAGATCTTTTCGTAGCGGGATCCGCGGATGAACTGAAGCCGGTGGAATCAACGGTAAGCGAGAGCGTTGATCTTGTAAAGCACATACCTGTAATAGCGGTACAGAAAGATAATCCAAAGGGTATAACTTCCGTAGAGGATCTTGCGGGAGAGGATGTTACGGTAATAATAGGAGATCCCGAGTCAACGCCTATAGGGAAAATAGCGCAGAAGGTATTCAGCGATGCGGGAATACAGGGAAGCGTAAATTTAGCGGCAACCACGACTACAGCACCGCAGCTTACCACAGCGCTTGAAGCCGGGGAAGCCGATGCCGCTATAGTATGGAAAGAAAACGTAAAGGGCGATGTGGAGATAGCGGATATAGAGGCAATGGAAAACTACATAAAGACGATACCTGCGGCCTCACTGTCCACCACAGCGGATGCCGATACTCTTCAGGCATTCCTTGACTATCTGCAGACGGAAAAAGCTCAGGACATCTGGATATCATACGGATATGAGCTGGCTGAGTAGATGAAATGGTCAGGCTTAAATTATTCGAGTATATTTCAATAGGGATACTGATCCTTGTTACAGGATTTATAGCTCTCTGTCTGGGAGCGGTGATAATAGGGGGATTTTCTGCTTTAAGAGAATCCCTCTTTTCCCGTGAGATACAGTTTGCCATAAAACTGAGCATTACGACTGCCACCATATCCACACTTATCTGTATTTTTCTGGCAATACCATGCGCTTATATACTTTCAAGAAGGGAATTCCCCGGGAAGCGGTGGATAAACGCCATACTGACAGTGCCTCTTTCACTGCCTTATCTGGTGCTGGGACTTTGCCTTCTCATAGTCTTTTCTTCACAGATGGGACAGATGCTGAAAGAAGCGGGATTCAGAGTCGTATTTGATACCACAGGAATAGTGATGGCTCATATACTTGTGAATCTGCCCTTTGTCATAAAGCTTGTAAGAGAGGCCTTCTGTGAGGTGGACATACGGCTTGAATTCCTTGCAGGGACGCTGGGAGCCGATGAATGGAAAAGGTTCGTCACAATAACGCTGGGACTTTCGAGAGGAGCCATAGTTTCTGCGGGGATGCTGGCATGGTCCAGGGCTCTTGGAGAATTCGGCGCCACTCTCATGCTGGTAGGCGTGACAAGAATGGTGACGGAAACTCTTCCTGCAAGCATATATCTGAATATTTCCACCGGTGACAATGATATGGCCATGGCTTCGGCTACGATACTTATAATAATTTCACTGATCACCCTCATTATCACCGAAGGAACAGGCAGGAAGAAGACTGCCTCAGTAAGGAGATAAGCATGGATAATGTAGTGGAAATCAGGAACTACTCGCTTAAACGGGGATCATTCGCATTAAAGGATGTAAATCTCAACGTAAAAAGAGGCGAGAGCTTCGCTGTACTGGGAAAAACAGGCTCCGGAAAAACGATGCTGCTGGAATCCATTGCCGGATACTACAGTGACGGAAGCGGTGATATACTCATAAACGGCAGAAAGGTCACGTCGCTTCCCGTAGAAGAGAGAAACATAGGCTTTGTATATCAGGATCACGGACTTTTTCCGCATATGACCGTATTTAAGAATATCGCCTACGGACTCTTTATGAGAAAAATGAAAAAAGAAGAGATCCGGAAAAAGGTCGAAGAAATATCAGAGGATTTCGGGATATCCCATATACTGAAACAGTATCCGGGCACTATAAGCGGCGGAGAAAAACAGAGGACAGCCATGGCGCGCGCTTTAATAACAAAGCCTGAGATACTTCTTCTTGACGAGCCTTTCAGCGCCCTTGACCCGGCGACAAAGGAATCCGTCTACACACGATTCAAAGCGGTCAAGTCAGAGTATCGATGCCCTATACTTTTCGTCACCCACGATTTCAACGAGGCCGTTCTGCTGGCCGACAGGATAGGAATAATGGATGAGGGAAGGCTTTGCGGCATAAGAACTCCGAAAACGCTGTTTGAGCCATTTGAAAACAGACGTCTCAATGATTTCCTGGGGATCGGACAAGCCCTGTAAAGAAAGTGAAAAGGAGAACATAATGAAACAAGAGGAACTATTTGATATTTTAAAAAAACAGTTCGGGAAAATATTAAAGGAACACGGAGTAAGCTCGGATGATATTACGATAAAGGCAAAATCCCTTTCTCCCGAAGAGGCTATAGGAAAAACAGAAAAGAAAGATTATCCCATATTAACAGGTAAAGAGGTGATGCTGGAAGCTGAATATAAGGGGTCAAAGGGACAGGCTTTTACAGATGCGCCGTCTGATTTTAACGGAAGCCTGAGCGACATACTCGCTCTCGATACGGTGGCAGACAGGCACAGCGCAGGGCTTTTCATAGCGGCTTTGAACGCTGTGACAAGAAACCTGGGCCTTTCCGAAAAAACCGTGCACTGCAGGGACAAGGGCCCTGAGGAATGCGCGGAAAAGGCTGCGGAGCATATAAAGGCTGTATACGGAAACGTTAAAATAGCTCTTGTGGGTTATCAGCCCTCTCTTCTCGAGCGGCTTTCACGCGATTTTCCACTGAGGGTGCTGGATCTCAACCCCGATAACATCGGAGCTGTAAGATACGGCATAAGGGTCGAAGACGGAGCCTCGGACATGAAAAACGTCACTGACTGGGCGGACCTTGTTCTGTGTACCGGGAGTACGATCTGTAACGGGACAATATGTGATTTTCTCAATATGGACAAGGAAGTACTGTTTTTCGGCACCACTCTGGCAGGCGCTGCCGGCATACTGAACTGCAAAAGAATGTGCTTCTGCGCTGAGT
>CAWVKQ010000072.1:0-8375 GCA_963929955.1 Bacillota bacterium | reverse complement strand
CGGATACATAGAAGAAATGGTTGAGGGACAGAAGGTCGTAAAGGTCTTCTGCCACGAGGAGGAAAGCGTAGAAAGGTTCAAAGAGCTCAACGGACAGCTCAGAAGCAGCGCTGACAGCGCCAACAAGTTCGCCAATGTGATGATGCCGGTCAACGCCAATATAGGAAACATCAGCTATGTTCTCGTGGCGGCCGTTGGAGCGGTGCTGGCGCTGGGAGGGTATTCGGGACTGACCCTCGGGACGCTTGTGGCATTCCTCACTCTCAATAAGAACTTCACCCAGCCTGTTCTGCAGGTGAGTCAGCAGATGAACAGCATAGTTATGGCGAGAGCCGGTATATGGCGTATACTCAATATGCTGGATGAAAAGCCTGAAGCCGATGAGGGCGATGTGACGCTTGTGAACGCCGGATATGATGACGGCGGGGATCTTAAAGAGACGCGGGAAAGGACAGGAGTATGGGCCTGGAAGGAGAACGGCAGAGACGGAAGCGTCAGATACACGAAGCTTACGGGGGACGTAAGGTTCATAGACGTAGACTTTGGATATGATCCGAAAAAGACGGTGCTCCACGATATAAGCCTTTTCGCGGAGCCGGGACAGAAGATAGCCTTTGTGGGAAGCACAGGGGCGGGAAAGACAACCATAACGAACCTGATAAACAGGTTCTACGACATACAGGACGGTCAGATAACATACGATGGCATAGACATAAAGCGCATACGTAAGCCGGATCTTAGAAGATCGCTTGGGATAGTGCTTCAGGATACTCACCTTTTCACAGGCACTGTAATGGATAACATAAGGTACGGACGTCTTGACGCCTCGGATGAGGAGTGCGTGAAAGCGGCGCGTCTGGCTAATGCCGACGGATTCATAAGAAGACTGCCGGAAGGATACGATACCGTACTCAAAGGAGACGGAGGCAACCTGAGCCAGGGACAGAGGCAGCTTCTGGCCATAGCCAGAGCGGCTGTGGCAGATCCTCCTGTGCTCATACTGGATGAGGCCACCTCATCGATAGATACCAGGACAGAGGCCCTCGTGCAGGAGGGCATGGATCGCCTGATGGAGGGCAGGACCACATTTGTGATCGCCCACAGGCTTTCGACCGTAAAGAACTCAGACTGTATAATGGTACTTGAACACGGCCGCATAATCGAGCGCGGCACTCATGATCAGCTTCTTGAGGAAAAGGGAAGATATTACAGCCTGTATACGGGCAACGCTGTAAAACAGCGGTAAGATAAAAGGAGCACAGCCATGAAGCTTGACAACTCCGCGAGCATATTCAATATGGGAGATACGTCCATACGCGTAAAGCAGATAGTGGACGTGCACAAGGTCATACTGAGACAGCTGGATTCATTCATGGGTCCGGGCGTGGTATGGAGAGGGAACAGTGAAGCCAACGAGGAGTTTTACAGACTCTTCATAGATGAGATCGTCCGCCTTGAGGAAGAGGAGGGCACAGAGCTTTTCAGGGATTTTGCCAGAGCCAGGACATATGTGAAGCCCGCTTTGGGAAAGATGGGCATGAGGGGCAGGACCCTTACAAACGCACTTGTGAAAAGCGGCCTCATAGATACGGACAGGCGGCTCAGCACAGTTGGCAGGGATTACCTGGAAGGCAGCACAACTGCCGCGGATCCTGTTGAACAGCTTCTCGGGCTTGATACCGATAACCTTGTATATCTGAGACAGTACCTTAAGATGCGCATATATTCCTGCGATGGGAAGGATTTTTTCTGCAATTTCAGGTTTGCTCTCAAATTCCTGTCAAAATACAGCGATGTACCTCAGAATGATTTCCTCAGGGTGGTGGAATCCGTGAAGCCGGGAAAGTCTGAGGAGGATCTGAACGCCATAATAGACGGGTATGCTGATGTGGCTCTTGGAAAGAGAACATTTGAAAGCTATTATACGGACGTGTTTTCACTCAGCCTGCGAAGCAGAGATGAATTCAGGGAAGCGAGGGAAATGTTCGACAGGAGGGACTTCAGCGATGAAAGATTCATAAGGGTCTTTCATAACAGAGACAGCAGCGACATATCGCTTTTATACAGGGATTTTGTCATGGCGCTCATAGCCCTGAAGGAGGAGGGGAGCAGCGAAGCTTTTGAGAGGATAAAAAAGCTTTCAAGAGACGCCAGGATAAAGAAGGCATTCGGAGAGAACAGGCTGCCGTTTGCATTCAGAAGAAAGGAGACGGCGGAGGAGTTCCTTGAAGCCAACGCGGACAGTCCTCTTCTGGGAGAGGACGATTACGACATATACATGACATTCGTATTCAGCAAGCATAATGACCTTGTGCGCGAATATTCGGACATGTGCCGCAGAACATTCCGGATAACAGGCCTTGTGAGCTTTGAACGGGGGCTGGTCAATCTGAACAGTAAATGGATAATAAAGCCTTTGATCGAGATGCTCGGAGACAGGTTCAATATGAGCGGAAGCGGAGATTTTCGCGAATATGAGGAGGATCCGGAGAGTCCGTGGTTCATGGATATTTCCACGACTGAGATACTCGGGCTCACTTCGGAGATGACAGATGAGCTCATAGAGAAGACAGGAGCTGCTCTGGGAGTAGGCGATATCTCGGCTCTGGCCGCTTCTGTGGAGGCTATGAGGGAAGAGGAGTTCCGGGCATTCGTGGAAGACAGATTTTCCAGGGAAAGGACCGTGGATATACTGAGAGCCATAAGCGCAAGGGATGATGAGGCTGTGTTCAGAATGGTCACAGACAACGCCACGATACCGACCATATACGAGTATATGCTTACCATCGCCTGGTATCATCTCTCTGATAAAAAGGATTTCTCTCTCCACAGGTCTTTCGGCGTTGCTCTGGACGGCAGCAGGCTCCCTCTTACTCACAGAGGAGGGGGAGCGGGAGATATAGAGATACTGGCGAAAGGATACTCGCTGCTCATAGAGGCGACTCTCATGGAACCAGGCACGCAGAAGAGGGGAGAGCTTGAGCCTGTAATACGCCATTCGGTAAATTTTGCCATAGACTGCCGCGAAAGAGACGGGAGGACCCAGACGCTGTTCGTTGCAAACAGGCTGGACGACAATGTCATAAATATATTCAGATCCGTCTGCTTTGTTCAGCTGAACGGCCCGGCAGGGCGCGAGAGCGTTACGGGTCTTGATATATTCTCAGTGACAACTGAGGAGATCATACGGATGCTCGAGAGATCCACAGCAGGGGAGAAGCTTTTGGATACGGCGGCAAATATGCTGGGAAGAGAACCGGAGCTTATTGAAAACGGCTGGAGAAAGCCGGTCATGGAGCGTGTCCTCGGACTGAGCTAATAATTTGTGATAAGGACCTCCACGGTCCTGCTCCCGGAGGCTGTGGACTGGTAGTTGGAGTTGTCGTAGTTGAAGTCGAGACGGTGAACGTTATACCTTAAAGACCAGTCCATGAGCAGTGTGTTCATACGGCCCTTATGGGTCGTTACATTGGACAGGGCGAATCTTACACCTCTTTCATTTAAGCTGTCAAGCTTATGAAGGAGGTCTTTTTCATCTTCAGGGCTCCATCCGCCGCCCTCGTTATAGCTGGCGGTGGAGATGAGATAAGGAGGATCCAGGTAAACGAAATCCCTGCTGTCTGTGATGCTGTCCAGCAGGATCCTGAAATCCTCGTTTTTAAGGATGAACTTTCCGGATGCCAAAGCGGCTGAGAAAGCTCTCAGCTTTGATTCCATACGGCTGTTAAAATCGCGTTTTCCGGCAGGAGTGTTGAAATCTCCGCTGCCGTTGAAACGTATCTGGTTGTTGAATGAAAAAACGGTGAGCACGTAAAAGGCCAGCGCACTGTCGCCTTCAAAGATCCCCTTGTTGTAATCGGCGCGTAATCTCTCATAGGCCGGTCTGTTCACGTCACGCAGCCCCCTTGACGATTCCGCTCCATAGAAGGCGTATCCGTTTTTATGTGTGTCGGAAAGTCCGTACCGGTCTATTATTTCCCTTATCTTTCCGACCATGATATCGGTGTCCGTGCCGGTCATATACTTAAAGAGCTCCATAAGATGCGGCTCTGTATCGTTTATGATTATATTCCCGCAGGCGCGGGCATTCACCGCAACTGAGGCGCCTCCTGCGAAAGCGTCGTAAAAATCTCTGATACCCTCGGGGAATGAGGGCAGTATCTGGGGGAGGAGCCTGTATTTGCTCCCTGTGTAGTTTACAGCGGATCTGATGAGCTTTTCTCTTTCAGGGGGAGAGGTCACTCTGCACAGATACAGAAGCTCCCTGTGATCCTCGATGTCGGTTTTTCCCGTTGTGAAGGCCTTGAAGGGAGTGTCGAACACCTGGACTTCTCCGCGCTTCTCAAGTGATGAGATGATCTCTTCGTTGGAGATCTTGGCGTTGGAGCGGCCGTTTCCCTTCTGTGCCATGTTGTTGTAGGAGACCAGTATATAATGGGCATCCGTATGTCTTATGAGATCGTCGAAGGCCTCGGGAGCCTTCTGGGTGGAGTAGTCTGATTTTATATGTTCACGGTCAGGCATTTTTTTTGCTACTCCCGTTACATCGGGCTTATGCCAGTCCGTTATATTCTCAAGAAGGTGGTAGGCATCCCCGTACTGACGTGAGTTGTAAGGAGTGTCTATGTAGACAAGATCAGCCTTTATGTATCTGACAAGTCTGTTGGCATCCATGCTGTATATGCGGCTGCCGGGATTTTCGCTGTATCCGGGCACGCGCAGACGGAGGGGCTTGCGGGTATCCATATTTCTCCTGTAGGAATCGTAATGACCTACAGTGTTCGCTGACTTGTCCATGGCGTAGAGCAGCGAGGTGAGGAGAAAGCACTTTTCGCGAAATCCGATATCAAGGTCTTCTATCGCCTCTCTCACAGCGCCTATCTTCCTGGCGTTTTCCATGGAAAAATACCTGTCTCCGAAGTTGAGGGACACGTAATTGTCTTCGTCGACTTTGAGTTCGTTAAGCCGGTCTATGAGTTTCTTTATCAGATCGTGATCAGCCTTTTCTGATCCGAACCATGTGTAGTAGGTCACGAGATTTGAGTGGAGTATATCGTTGACAATGACATTTTTGCCCTGTTCCTGAAACATGTGGGCAACTACGCCTGTGCCGGCGAATATGTCGGCGACGGTTTCAACTCCTTCGGTATGCTCTCTTACAACGCTGTCTATAAAATCAAGGAGCTTCTGTTTTGAACCAAGGTATCTCCTGTTGGATATCATAAGAGTATCGTCACCGGAGGAGAAAGACTCTTCTCTGTATTGTTCATTTGTATGTCCTGCGGTCTTTTGGGCCATGCTTTACATCCTCCGTGCGGTCTTTGTATCGACTTGCTTTACAGGCAATATTTTACCATGAAGGAAGAAGATATTGCAATATGAAATTAAACGTATGTTCTTGCAGGGATGCTGTTGACAATACCCCGTGAGGGTATTATACTTAAATGGAAAGGTACCCCTACGGGGTATATGGAAAGGAAGATAAAAATGAATGGATCTGAAAATACGGTAAAACATAAGGCCAGACCGAGAAGCGATGAGGAACTGAGGCAGCTGCAGAACAGGCTGAGCAGGATAACGGGACAGCTGAACGGCATCGGCAGGATGCTTGAGGAAAACAGATACTGCGGCGATGTGCTCATGCAGGTGGCCGCAGTGGAAAAAGCACTGCAGGCGCTCGGATACATGATACTCCAGTCACACATGGAGACATGCATGGTGGATGAGATAGAGAAGGGCAATATGGATGTCATAGACGAGATAGTCGGACTTGTGAAAAACCTCAAGTAGCTTTGCGGACAAATCAATGACAGCGAGGAAGTGATTTATTTGAAGACGGAAAAATTCAGCGTTACAGGAATGACATGCGCCGCTTGCCAGGCCAATGTTACAAGATGCGTACAGAAGCTTGAGGGAGTGGATAATGTGGATGTGAATCTGCTTTCCAGGCAGATGACGGTAAAATACGATGAGGAAAGGATCAGCAGCGGCAGCATAGAGACTGCTGTGACAGGAATAGGCTACGGAGCCTCTTCCCTTGAGAAAAAGGAAGAGCATTCTTCGGAGGGAGGATTCAGAGGGCAGTGGCAGGCCAGGCAGCAGGAGGCGGATGATGAGACGAAGGAAATGAGGAGGCGCCTCATATCCTCCGTCATACTCCTTGTGCCGCTGATGTACGTGGCCATGGGCAGCATGCTCCACATTCCCGTGCCTCCCTTTCTTACGGGAATCGAGAATGCCCTCATATCAGCCATAACACAGATGATAATAACGATACCGATCCTTTTTATAAACAGGAAATTTTTTCAGACAGGGCTGAGATCTCTGCTGCATCTGGCTCCAAACATGGATTCGCTGGTAGCGATAGGATCCGGGGCGGCTCTTGTTTACGGTCTTTTCTCCATGTACAGGATGGCATGGGGATTCGGGCACGGAGACATGGAGTCTGTGCATCAGTACGCCCACGCTCTTTACTTTGAATCATCCGCCATGATACTGACCCTTGTGACAGTTGGAAAATATCTTGAGGCAAAGTCCAAGGCCAAGACGTCGGATGCTCTCGGAAAGCTCGTCGATCTTGCGCCAAAGACAGCGGTGGTGGTAAGGAACGGAAGGGAAGAGACCGTACCTGCGGAACAGGTGGCGTCAGGAGACACTGTTGTTATAAGACCGGGCGAAGCCATACCTGTGGACGGTGTGTTGACAGAAGGCTATGGTTATGTAGACCAGTCGGCGATAACAGGGGAAAGCATTCCCGTTGAAAAACGCCGGGGAGATCAGGTCATATCAGCCACGATAAACAGGAACGGCACATTCAGATTCACAGCTTCCAGGGTGGGAGAGGACACTACGCTGGCACAGATAATACGACTTGTGGATGAAGCCGGAAATTCAAAGGCTCCCATAGCGAGGCTCGCAGATAAGGTGAGCGGTATATTCGTCCCTGTGGTGATACTCATAGCGATCCTTACTGCCATAATCTGGACAGCAGCGGGACAGGGGTTTGAATCAGCTCTTTCAAACGCAATAGCGGTGCTTGTCATATCCTGCCCATGCGCTCTGGGGCTGGCGACGCCTGTAGCGATAATGGTCGGCACCGGAAAAGCCGCGGAGATGGGGATACTTATAAAATCAGCGGAAAGCCTGGAGAACCTCCACAATATAGACACGATAGTCCTGGATAAAACGGGGACGATTACAACAGGAAGACCCTCTGTCACTGATGTGATAATGCTGGACCACAGTCTCAGCAGCGATGAGTTCTTACGGGAAGCGGCAGCCGCGGAGAAGGGCAGCGAACATCCTCTCGCTCAGGCTGTAGTCGAGAAGGCTGAAGAGATGGGACTTGAGATACCGGCAGCGGCTGAATTTTCCGCAGTGGCGGGAAGAGGTATCAGAGCGACGGTGGAAGGAAACAGATACGCTGCCGGCAACAGGGCGTTCATGGCTGAGCAGGGCATAGAGACAGGGGAGGAGACTACAGAGAAGCTGGCTTCGGAAGGAAAGACACCGCTCATATTTGCCAGGAACGGAAAACCGGCAGGTATAATAGGCGTGGCGGACACTGTGAAAGAGTCCAGCATAAGCGCCGTTGAAAGATTCAGGGCCATGGGGATAGATACGGTGATGCTGACAGGAGACAACAGGGTGACTGCGGAAGCCATAAGAAAGCAGCTTGCCATAGGCGACGTCATAGCCGAAGTGCTCCCTGCGGAAAAGGAGGCAGCCATAAGAGGACTTCAGGACAGAGGACACAAGGTGGCCATGGTAGGGGACGGTATAAACGATGCTCCTGCTCTTATGAGAGCTGACATAGGCATAGCCATAGGAGCCGGGACCGATATAGCCGTAGAATCGGCAGACATCGTGCTTATGAAGGATTCCCTGGAGGATGTGGCAGAAGCGATAGCGTTGAGCAGGGCTGTCGTAAAGAATATACACATGAATCTGTTCTGGGCGTTTTTCTACAATATACTGGGCATACCTGTCGCGGCGGGAGCTCTGTTCCCGGCCTTTGGCATAAGTCTCAGCCCAATGATAGGCTCAGCAGCCATGAGCATGAGCTCCTTATGCGTTGTCACCAACGCTTTGAGGCTTCGCTTTTTCGGAAGAAAAGACAGGTGCGATATGACCGGGAATGACCCGGAACAAACGAAAGGAGTTACAAATATGAAAAAGATTCTAAAAATCGACGGAATGATGTGCCAGCACTGCCAGATGAACGTGGAAAAGGCTCTGGCGGCAGTTGAAGGTGTGGAAAGGGCAGTTGTTGATCTTGACAAAAAGGAGGCTGAGGTGTCTCTTTCAAAGGATGTCGATGACAGCGTGCTTACAGGGGCGGTTTCCGAGGCGGGATACACGCCTGTAAGCTGCGC
>CAWVKQ010000071.1:0-4865 GCA_963929955.1 Bacillota bacterium | reverse complement strand
ACTATCAGTATCGCCATATGCAGCACGTTCATCCTGCCGGTCTTCTTCATCCTGTTCTCGCTCTCGCTGGTGACTCTCGGCGCTGCTATGTTTTCCTTGCGTTTAAGGCTTTCGTTATACCAGCCGATCGCTGATTCTATATCTCCGTCATAGAGGATCCTTCCTGCCCTCAGTACTATTCCTCTCTTGCAGAACTGCTTTGCCGTGGCTGTTGCGTGAGTAACGAACAGCAGCGTTATGCCGTCCTTTTCTATGAGCTCCTTTACCCTCTCCAGACACTTGGCGCTGAACTTCTTGTCACCGACGCTTAATGCCTCGTCTACTATGAGTATATCCGGCTTGATGCAGACATTGATGGCAAAGCCCAGCCTCGCCTTCATGCCGCTGGAATATGTTCTCAAAGGCTGATCGATGTATTCGCCCACCTCGGCGAATTCCACTATCTCATCCTCTACAGCTTCTATCTCTCTATCAGTCATACCTGTAAGCTGACCCTTGAGGTATATGTTCTCCCTGCCGGAAAGCTCCGGGTCGAATCCGGAAGTCAGCTCCAGAAGCGCTCCTACTCTACCCTCCACGTTTATACTGCCGTAGGTGGGATAAGAGACTCCTGTTACCATCTTTAGGATGGTGGACTTGCCTGCGCCGTTTCTTCCGAATATGGCTACGGACTCGCCCTTGTTCACTGAAAACGTTATGTCTCTTACAGCTATCTTTTCCTTATATGTCACTGTCTTCACAAATGTTGACAGGAATCTCCTCTTATTGTTTTTAAAGAGCTTATATATCTTTGTCACATTGTTGAGCTCTATAACTCTGCTATCCATAAACCTCCACCTGCTACAGAATGTCCGGTATCTCCTTTTCCGTTCTTCTGTAGGCCCACATGGCTCCTGCGATCATGACCGCGAAAACGATCAGAAAACACATAAATCCCGTCATATCTTCCCAGAGCCACCTCTCATATATGAACATGTTCCTGTAACCTTCGGCAAAATAGCTGACAGGATTGAACAGCATGACCTTCTGTATCCAGGCCACATGGATGCTGTTCACATCGTACATTATCCCCGAAAGCCAGAACATGGGCGTTACAAAGGACTTTATCAGGTTGAAAAAATCCCTGCTCATGGCTGACAGCATGGACGAAAAAAGTGCCCAGAACGTGAAGAACATTATCATGAGAGCCATATAGACAGGCAGCTGCACTATATATATGCCCGGAAAATGCCCGAACACGATAAATATGAAGATCATGATCCCCAAAAGGAAAAAGTGCACTATCAGCTTGGCCATGCCCACAAATGTCGGTATGGTGCATATGGGGAATTTCATTTTGGTCACAAGGTATCTGTACCTGATTATGGATCCGCTGCACTGGCCTATCATGTCTCTCATATAAAACCATGGGATCATACCCGCCAGCACCCACAATATATACGGATACCCGTTCACCTGGTGGTTTATCCTCAGTCCCACGGAAAAAGCAAACCACAGCACCAGCACAAATATGGTCGGCTGTATTATGGCCCACGCCCACCCTAAGGCAGCGCCTGAATATGTCTTCACCAGATCCGCCTTGGCCAGTTTGAAAAGCTGTTTTCTCCAAAGCAAATGATCTCTTACAACAACTGCTAATGTTTTCAAGCAAAATCCTTTCGATCTGTATCCCAAAGCGAAGATTTTACATATAAACAATGCCCCCCCCCACTATTTTGGGGAAAAAGGAGCACCCTACCATGCTGTCTAAGCTGCCAGTCTTACCGGAGCTTTTTCACCTCTTCGCAATAACGGGAAACTGTACATAATCTGCGTTTTCTCAAACCTCTCAGTAAAATTATTTACTATTTGTTCAACGTTTTACATTATAGTCGTTTTTTCGATCATAGTCAAGTTTGTGATCATAAATTTGTACTTAATGAGTAATATTTCCGGATTTTGGTTTACAGCAGCAGATCCGGCAAGAATTTTACGGACATTTTCCTGATTCTTAATAAAATACAGTGATGCGGCAAACTTGAGATACAGCCTTGCCGAATTATCATTCCCGGTTCGTTTTTCGGCAGTTTGAAATGCGGATATCACATATTCTCATGCTCGCGAGCCTTCTGATATAGATGTCTGCAACAGGAACTGCCGCTTTTTTGATGCCGTATAAAAATTCGGAAGTGTACCTCCATAGAAACTTCCGGATGCGGCAAAAAATATATAAATTCGGCAACGCCCAAACTGAAAACTTCCGGATTCAGATCAAAAATCATAGTTCCGGCAGTTTCAACTGTTTTGTCCCTGTTTTCCATACAAAAAAGCGCCATTACGGCGCTCTCTTTTCTCATCTGTTATCATGTTTCCCGCGTTTAGCTGGCTCTTCTCTCTATCCTCAGCTTATCTGCTATGATCGCTATGAATTCAGAGTTTGTGGGCTTGCCCTTGTCATTTTGAACAGTATAGCCGAACAGGGAGTTTATGGTCTCCAGCTTGCCCCTGTTCCATGCCACCTCTATGGCGTGTCTGATGGCTCTTTCCACGCGGCTGGGCGTGGTGTTGTTGGCCTTTGCTATGGCCGGATACAGTTCCTTTGTCACAGCTCCCAGAAGATCGATATCCTCGACCACCATTATTATGGCATCCCTCAGATAATGATATCCTTTGATATGAGCCGGCACTCCTATCTCGTGGATTATATTCGTTATATCGATCTCCAGGCTTTTCGCTTCGTCGTTTTCCTTATCCGTGATTATGGCACGCGCATATCTCATCTCATTGTCGTCACCTTCCTCAACGCCTGCCAGCTGATTGATCCGCTTCATGAGCACATCCAGATTGAACGGCTTTACTATGTAGTATTCCGCTCCCAGGCTTATGGCCTTCTGAGTTATGGGCTCCTGCCCCACTGCGGATAAAACGATGGTTCTGGGGTATTTTTCAAGCTCGAGATTGTTTATGGTTTCAAGTACTCCCAGGCCGTCAAGGTGCGGCATCACCATGTCCAGGATCATGATTTCAGGCTGTGTTCTTTTGATGTTTTCAATCGTTTTCAATCCGTCATGAGAGACAAAAACCAGATCAATGTCTTCCCTGTCGGAAAAATAGTCGACAAGGATTTCGCAGAACTCTTTATTGTCGTCAGCGATACCAACTTTAATTCTTTTCATTTTTTCTCTCCTTCCGCTCTTTCCTCCGGTAAAAGGATGTTTATATGCCTGTATTTAAGTCACATAAATATTTTTAGATATAAACCCCCATTTATCAACGGGATACGAAATACAATTTACTTTATTTTTCGACAAGGTTCGATTCCTCAAGCATCCATTCGATAAATATCCCGTATCCTCGCTGCGGATCCTTTAAAAACACGTGGGTGACAGCCCCGATTATCCTGTCGTTCTGTATTATCGGACTGCCGCTCATTCCCTGGACTATCCCTCCGCTTTCCTCGAGAAGCTCCTCATCCGTTACCCTTATCACCATGCTCTTGTCCGCGGGAGAATCCTGGTCCTCTATTTTCTCTATCTCTATCTCGAACCGCTTTATTTCGTTATTTGAAAGAGTGGAAAGGATATACGCCTTCCCCAGCTCAACCTGATCCCTGGTGCCAACGGCAAGAGGTCTGTCGTAAACAGGATTTTCTATGGGCTCATAGGCTGTGCCGAACACTCCGAAGCTGTTGTTTCTCTCAAGATTTCCCAGAGGGTCATCCGCATGATAGAATATTCCCCTTATCTCACCGGGATTTCCTTTCCTGCCCGCGCTCACCTCCTGTACCTGCGACTGGAGCAGGACTCCGCTCTCAACTGAAAGCACTGCTCCCGTCTCAGGATCCACTATCCCGTGTCCAAGGGCCCCGAATGTGGAATCAGAGGGATCGTAATATGTGAGAGTCCCTATGCCTGCTGTTTTGTCCTTTACCCATATACCCAGTTTGTAAAGTCCGTCCTCTCCTGATATCACCGGATTTATGCTGACAGTGAGCATCTGATCGTTCCTCTTCACCTTCAGCTTTACCGTATCGCCTGCCTCGTTTACAAGTGACTGCACCTCGTCTGCCCTGTACACCTGGGTGCCGTTTATCTCCAGTATCATGTCGCCTATCTGAAGTCCGCTCAAAAGCCCGGGATTAACCTTTTTCCCGTCCTTTCCCTCTATTTCTTCAAGGCCTACTATGAGAACGCCTCTCACGTCCATTTTCACTCCCACGGACTGACCTCCCGGTACGAGGGATTTTTCCGCCACAACAGGCGCTGTTACCGCATCCTCCTGAGGAAAGAGCTGTCCCGCCGCTCCTATGACCAGAAGCAGCGCGCACAGTATCAGCGTCCCTTTCCCGATCATCCTCTTCATTCAAAGCCCCCTAACTGTCAAAGTTTTCGAGGAAATTCCCGAGATCGTCTTCTGTTTCCATATACACGCCCTCCTCGAAAAGCTCCTGATCGCCCTCGGAGAGAAGGTCAAAGGGGATCGATGTTATGAGATAAAGCTCCTCGTTCCCCTCGCTGTCGCACAGGAATACCTTGACGACGCCGTCCACCTCTTTTATTAAATATGACTGAGGCTCCTGTTCCGTGCCTGTTTCAGTTTTTTCTTTTTCATTCCCACCGCGTTCTTTCTCTTTCTCGTTAGCTTCTCCGGCGTCCTTTTTTTCCGTTTCCTCCACTCTTACGTCCCGGGCCGCATCCTCAGTCTCCTCTGCCGCTTTGCCGCTGTGATTGAGCCATATGCCGCCTGCGAGAACGGCCGCTCCCAGAACAGCTGCCGCTGCCCTTCTTCTCATCCTTATCCTTCTCGTATCTCTGAACATTCATTTCACCTCATAGGTATTATTGGCATATGAGCGTTCTTTATACATTTGCGAAGGTATATAAAAA
>CAWVKQ010000070.1:0-14454 GCA_963929955.1 Bacillota bacterium | reverse complement strand
TATAAATGGGAAAATCCCTTTGCACGGGACTGTCATAAAGAGCTTTTCCCACAAACAGGGCAATAAATCATATGTTTATGGGAAAATGGAGACCGGAAAAGGAAATTAATGGTAAATAATCCCACAGATCTTGTAATAAGAACAGGATCTGTGGGAAAATAATTTTTTGAGAGCCGATAAACAGGCTGTTTTCCCATAAATTGCAGCTTTATATGGATGTTCGTGGGAAAAGGAGCCGGTAAGGGAATTCATAGAGTTTTGTTTTACTTGACCGGTACAGTGCTTTACTGCCGCTACACGCCATTGACAGTGTCTGAAGCTGTGAGTATACTTATAGTATGATGAACAGAAGGATAGTTTTTATAGGAAACAGCATAGTAAACGGCTTCCCTTACCAGAGGGGAGCTTCTTTTGCCGGCATCATCGAAACGGAAACGGAATTCGAAGTCATAAACAGAGGCATCAACGGTCAGACCTCGGGAGAGGTTCTCGCAAGATTCGACAGCGACGTAATATCTCAAAGACCCGATGCGGTCTTCATACTCACCGGCACCAATGATTTCATATACGGTCAGACTGTTCCCGAGCAGGTGTTCGATAACCTAAGAGAAATGAAAAAACTGGCTGACAGCGCAGGAATAAAGGCCGTGTTCCTTACTCCTCTGCCTACAGACGCGGAAATGGCCTCCAGATGCTGGATCACAGGCGGGGATGTGGATTACGAGAGGATAAACAGATGTCTTACAGGACTGGCGGATATAATCATGGATTCAGGATTCGATTTCATAGATCTCAACAGCCTTTACCGTGAATGCGGCAAGTTCTGCGACGGAGTCCATCCGCTTCCGGAAGGCCACCGTTTTATCGCGGACAGGATAATGGATCATCTTTCCAGTCAGTTATTCGAATAAATACAGCAAGGAGACCCGTAAACAATGAGACTCAGAAAAGAAGTAGACGAGATGCAGGAAAAGGATATACTTCTCATCGCAAAGATATCCGATGCCCTGGCCCATCCCGCAAGGATAAAAATCTTCCGATACATAATGGAGCAGAATAAAAAGCGTCAGAGGATATGCAATAAAGATCTTGTTAATCATTTTGACTATTCACAGGCCACTATTTCCCAGCATGTCAAGAAGCTGAGCGATGCGGGCCTTGTGCAGGTCAAAAGAGAGGACAGATACTCATATTATTTCATACATCTGGGAACTCTCAACGATTATCTTATCGCCACTAAAAAATTCGAAAATATGTGACTCGCTTCTCAATGGATACCTCGTCGATGACGAGGTTTTTTTCGTCATATGACGTAAGCTCCAGCGTATCGTTCCCCGCCTTTATTATCTGATAATTGGGCCCTTTTTCATAAAGGCTCCTGCTGTAGAACGGCCCGTTGTACCCGTTATAGTAGCCGCTCTTTCTCATCCCTGAATTTCCCATAACATATATTATGCCGTTTATGCTCCTTGTCCGCATATACATATGCTGATGTCCGCACAGCACAAGGTGAACGCCGCTCTTCTCCATGACAGGCGTCCATCTGTCCCTTATTTTCCGGGATACTTCCTCATCGTGTATACCGTATGGCGGATGGTGGATGACCACTATGAGCCACCTTTCATCTCCTGTCTTTAGTACGTCCTCAAGCCATCCTTCCACCGCTTTTTCGCAGCGTTCCCATGCTTTCCTCCCCATATTTTCCCGCCTCTTGTCAGTCAAAAACGAGCTGTCCATTATCACCAGCCTGCAGTATCCCCAGTCAAAAAAGAAAAAATCCCCCTTAAGCCTGTTTCTTGTCTCAGAGTCTTCTCCCGGGCCGTTTTCAGGCATGGCGAACATCTTTTTGTACGTTCTGTTAGAGCCGGCTCCCTCATGGTTCCCCGGAGCGGCCATAAGCGGGATTCGTGAAAAAAGGCCGGTGTTTTCAAAAAAGCTGTTCCACTGATCCTCTTTCAGCGCATCGTTCACCATGTCGCCTCCCATGACGGCGAAGCCAAGCTCCGGATGATTTTTCCCCACGTTTTTTATCATGCTCCCCCATCTTCCGTAATCTCTGAGTGATGTGTCAAACTGGACGTCCCCCAGGTAAAGAAATTCCGTTTCTCCTTTTCGTTCCGGCGCTTTGAAAGACTTCTCTCCCGAAAAGCTTTCTCCGTCTCCTGTCTCGTAGGAATATTCCTCCCCCTGTTTCAGATCATCAAGCACGGCATGGTATCTGAAATATGCTCCCTTAAACAGTTTTTCCCTGTCTGCCTTTATGACTCTCCAATGTTTCTTCCCGGTCCCCGTTTTACCGTACCTTATCCATTGGGGGCCGTATCTGTCCCCCTTCCAGCTTACAGCTATTTCGTCGTCTTTCTCTGTTGCGGATATCACAGTCTGACTTTCCTCTCCGCCTGAGGGAGCGTATGCGCCTGCTTTTTCATCACGTTCGCTGCCGGGCAGCATGTAATATGCGGCAGCGGCCGCCGCTAATGCGCATAGAACAGCCGGTATTATCCAACGCTTTCTTTTCATGAAAAACCTCCATATGTTTAATATACGGAGGTTTTTCATATTTATAGCTCTCTTGCTTTTTTTATTCCCATGTTCGCCAGCTCATCGGCTCTGTTGTTCATTTCCGTGACATAACGAAAATCCTCCATGGAAAATCCGCTGCCGTTCCACTGGCAAAATTTTTCGTAAAGTTCCGCTGCATCGGTTTTTTCGCTGTCAAGATCCACATGGCCCTTTACTCTGTAAAATGATATATCGTGCCTGTCCAGGTACGATATGAGCTGCTGCCACAGCTCTCTGTTTTCCACAGGCGTCTTTTTGGCGGTCTTCCAGCCGTTTTTTTCCCAGTTCACATACCACTTTTTCCTGAAGCAGTCCATAAGATATCCGCTGTCCGAGAACACCTCTATGGTCTGTCCTTCCTTCTTTATGGCTCTGAAAGCCTCCAGCAAGGCGGTCATCTCCATTATATTGTTTGTCGTGTTTCTCTCGCCGCCGAATATCTCCTTTGTATGCTCTCCAAAACGGAGTATCGCTCCCCAGCCTCCCACGTTCTCGCTGCTCTGGTTGCCGGAGCAGGCTCCGTCTGTATATATCCTCAGTATCCTGTCCTGTCTCATCTGCTCCTCCCTTGTCTCTTCAGTCCTCATGGTAAAAATTTATCATATTTGACGCCTTATGTAAACGCCGCCTTGACTTTTCCCTGAACTGTGGAGTATCCTTATTGTTGAACAAAGGAGATATAAAATGGCAATACAATTCTGTTCATTCGCCAGCGGCAGCAGCGGCAACTGCTATCTCGTAAAGGACAGCGAAACAGCCCTGCTGATCGATGCCGGCATATCAGGCAAAAGAATATTCCAGGGTCTTGACGAGACCGGTACTCCTGCGGAGTCGGTCTCAGCCCTTCTCATAACCCACGAACATACAGATCATGTAAAGAGCCTTCCCATAGTCACAAAGAAACTTCCCAACATAAAGGCATATGCCAATGCAGGCACATGGGAAGGTATAGACCGTCCTGTGGCTGAGGATAAGCGCCGTTTCTTTGTCACAGGCGAGGATTTTCGCATCGATGATTTTCTCATAAGGCCATTCCCAATACCTCATGATGCTGCGGAGCCTGTGGGCTTTTCCCTCTACAGCGGGGGGAGACAGATCAGCATAGTAACCGATGTGGGATACATAACCGACGATATTTTCAGCGAGATAGTCGATGCGGATCTTCTGGTGCTCGAAGCCAATCATGAGGTGGAGGTCCTTCACATGGGGCGATATCCATATTCACTGAAACGCAGAATACTGGGAGACCACGGGCATCTTTCCAATGTATCCGCAGGAGAATGCCTCTGCGAGCTCGTTGAGGCCAAGGACAAGAAAAGGCGCATACTTTTGGGACATCTGAGCCGCGAGAACAATGATCCTTCCCTGGCTATGCTGGCAGTAAAGAATACCCTTATGGAAAAGGATATAATACCGGGAGACAGATTGAAAATAGATGTCATACTGAGAGACTGCTGCAGCTGCATATACGAGGTGTGATGTGAATATAAAGATAATAGCCGTTGGCAATCTCAAAGAAAAATTCTGGCAGGCAGCTTCCGACGAGTACGTCAAGCGCATGAGGCCGTACTGCGGTATCCAGATAAAAGAGATAAAAGAATCTCCTTTAAGAGCCAATCCTTCTCCTGCTGACGAGGAGGCTGTAAAGGATGCTGAGGGGGATTCCGTTTTAAACGCCATCAGAACATCCGACTACGTCATAACTCTGGAGATAAACGGCCGTTCTCTTTCATCTGAGCAGCTTGCTTCAAAGATAGAGGATCTTGGTATATCGGGAAAAAGCTCTGTCGTATTTGTTATAGGCGGCTCTCTCGGCCTCTCTCAAAAGGTGTGCCGTAGGGCGGATTTCAGACTTTCGTTTTCTTCGATGACCTTCCCGCATCAGATGATGAGGGTCATACTTCTTGAGCAGATATACAGAAGCTTTAAAATAATGAGAAACGAGCCCTATCACAAATAAACGAACAGATCGTAAAACAGAAAAGAGACATCCCATGGAAAAGACATACTCAAAAGACATAATACTTATTCTGGCCGCCAGCTTCTGCTACATGGCCTGCCCAATGATGATAACACCCCTGATAGTGGGGTTTTCTGAAAGCGTCGGAGCTGCCGCTGTTCTCACAGGCATAATCGGCGGTCTCATGAATATGTGCTCGATCCTCTGCCGCCCCTTTGCCGGAAACCTGAGCGACAGGATCAGCAAATACAGACTGGCTCTTGCCGGATCTGTTCTGACTGTCATCGCATGTATAGGATATGTGGCTGCGACAGATCCTCTCGTCATAGTCGTATCCAGGATAGTGAACGGCGTTGGATTTTCATGCTGTTCAGTGTGCATGTCCACCTGGCTTGCCAATATGCTGCCTTCGGACAGGATCGGCTCAGGCATGGGTCTTTACGGGATGATGAACGCTCTGGCAATGGCCGTGTCACCGGCTCTTGGAGTCTGGATATATCAGGCGGCAGGTTATCATGCCGCTTTCTGCGCGGCTCTCGTCTTTGCCGTTGCCACAGGAGTTATAATACAGTTTGTCTCAGACAGAGGCATTCCTTCTGACATACAGCAGGGCAGCATCCCGAAGGAAAAGCATTCTCTTAAGATCGCGGACAGGAAGGTACTGCCCATAACGGCTATAATCATGCTGTTTGCCATACCGTACTGTGCGACCCAGTCCTTTATCGTAAGCTATACGGAAGAAAGATCTCTTGCCGTACACGTAAGTATATTCTTCCCTCTCTACGCCATAGCCCTCCTCATACTTAGGATGGCTCTCAAGGGCTCATTCGACCGCAGGCCTTTCAGTATGTTTCTGATGATGGGTTCTGCATGCGCCCTGTGCAGCATGGGTCTGCTTACGTTTATGGAAAACAATGTCCTCATGATCCTGGCCGCAGTCTTCATGGCAGGAGGTTACGGTATCATGTGCTCTGTGTGCCAGTCCACCGCCATGCTCCTGGTTGGGCGGGAAAAACGCGGCATAGCCAACAGCACCTACTATATAGGGCTGGATCTTGGCATGGCGCTGGGTCCCGTAACAGGAGGCTTCCTGTACGGTCATCTTGATATCGCTTTATTCTACCCTGCCCTTGCGGTTACAGTTCCGTTGATACTGGCCGTATATGCTGTTTCAAGAAACACATTTCAGCCGGAATAATCAAACATACCTCCCATGACGCGCTTTCTGTACGGAGGGTCTTCCGCCAGCTTTCTTACAGTCATATCCATCACATCAGGATCATACATGGACTGGATAAGGAGCTTTCTTTCTTTTATAATATCCTCTTCCTTTACTGATCTTCCGCCGGCTGAGCCGTCGGTTTTTTTCATCAGACTGCTGTAAACCGCCCTGAGATGATCCCCGGAAAAATCGTTTTTTTCAAAAGCCTTCAGCGCCGCTCCGGCAGCGGCAGCGGCGGAATCCGCCGCAGATGAAAGCCCGTCGTCCAGCACAGGCTCCATTACGGCAGCGGCATCACCTGCGAATATATACCCGTTTCCGCAGTTTTCAATGTTCTGGCGCAGATCAGGGATCTTGCCTCCGGCCCACGGCGCTGTCTGATCGGCATTCTCAAACATTCTTCCCACTGCCGGGCTTTTTTCCAGCCACCTGAAAAACCTTTCCTGCAGATCAGGCGCTCTGTAGCTGTCCCTGTCGCGTACTACCATGCCGACATTGCAGAAGCCTTCTTCAACTCCTCTTCTTCCTGACGGGATTATCCAGAAATATCCCGGTCTGACCGAGGAATCAAAGTAAAATATCCCATAGCCGTCATACCTTCCCTTTGCAAGACTCCTGTCAAGATCCACTCCTTTGAAGTACGCTCTCTGAGCTATGGAAAATCCCTCGGAGCCTTCCCTCATCACTCCCAGCGCCTTTGCCGAGGCCGAGCAGGCTCCGTCCGCTCCTATGAAGAGGCGGCATTTTATCTCAGCCTCCTCTCCTCCGTTTCTTACTCTGACCCCCCTTACAGCTCCTCCTGAGGATATCACGTCTGTAAGGCGGCTGTCCTGCCTCACTTCGGCTCCCCAGCCAATGGCTGTTTCAAGAAGCAGGGCATCAAGCTCATATCTTGGCGTGGCGTAAAATTCATAAGGCAAGACAGCCTCGCTCCCCTTATCGCTGACAAGCTTTATATTCCTGATGCAGCAGGCCATCTCATCGAGCTTTTCAAAGGCTCCCAGCTTTTCGACATGGGAAACGAATCCCTCCTGCTGCATATCCCCGCACGCCTTATCTCTCGGGAATACAGCCTTGTCCAGAAGCAGCACGTCAACGCCTTCCTTTGCCAGGTACGAAGCGCATATGGCTCCTGCCGGGCCGGCTCCCGATATTATCACTTCTCTTTCCATACTTATCATCTATCTGTCCTCCCCGGAATCCCCGCCTCTGACCGGTATCATATCCGCAGCGCCCACGGGACATACGGCGGCGCATATGCCGCATCCTATGCACAGATCCCCTCTCTGTCTGTGATAACCGCACTCCATGCACCTTGCCGCTTCAGCGGCAGCCTGCCTGTCTGTGAATACAGCTCTTCCCTGCGGCTCCTCCTGCTCCCTTCCACGCAGTATGTCATGGTTCACTGATATGCTCTTTCTTTCATCGATCTTTACCGGAACTGCCTTTATATCTCCTGAAAGGTAGTTGTCTATGGCCTGAGCCCCGGCCTTTCCGGAATCAGCGGCGCTCATATCAAACCTGCCTATGGCAAACACGCTCTTCACAGACGTTGCCATAGTCCGATCAGTCATTATATATCCTTCCTCATCTATATCAAGGCCGGGATTCCTGGCTGCCATTGCCTCTGTATCAGGTATCTGTGTCCCGCCTATCACCAGAGTATCGCACGGCAGCTCCATTGCGCGTCCGTTCTCCAGTATCCTGCAGTCCACTCCGCGCACTCTGCCCTTTTCCGCATTTATCCGCATTATCTCAACGCCTGTTATTATATCTATGCCCTCATCAAGAGCCTCGTTGACTGCGGAGGTTATTATCTGCAGTCCTCCCCTGCTGCACGGCGCCAGAACAGTGACCCGGCTTCCGCGGCGCGCAATGGATCTTGCGGCATCAAATACCATTTCATCGGCTCCTGAGACCAGGACCTGTTTTCCAAAAGCATCGCACCTTTCTCCTGCCATGATCTTTCTCATGACCGAAATTATATCAAGCACTCCCAGAGCTCCGGCATTCTTCATGTCCGGCTTCTTCCCCGCAGTCTCGCCTATGGCCATTAGCACCGCATCATATCCCATCTCCCTGAGCTGGTCAAAGGACGGATTTATGCCTACAGGCGCGTTATACACTACCTTGAGCCCTGAGGCTTCCGCACTTTTCATAGCTTCCTCCAGCATGGCTTTGTCCACGCGTCTTTCCGTTGCGAAATGAGTGTAAACGCCTCCGAGACGCGACGTCTTCTCGAATATCACCGGCTCATACCCCTTTCCCGCAAGCGCCGCAGCAGCTGCAAGGCCTGTCATACCTCCTCCCGCTACAGCTACGCGGCCCTTTGAGCCCTTGCTTCCGAATATTCCTTCTTTTCCTATTCCCACGGATCTGAGAACATGTGATATGTCCTCGGACGGAGATATATTCACAGTCTGTCCTCTGCCGAATGTCTTCTCCGGGACCTGCGGCATCAGAGGCGCTACGTTTTCCGGATATATCGTCTCCTCATCAGGCGCACTCAGAGGTGCTTTTTTCTTTCTTCCCAGCCTTCTTCCTCTCAGGAAGACATCCACTTCCTCAGCCGCCAGCTTTCCTGAAGCCATTGCTCCTGCTACGGATCCCTTCTCTCCTGTAATATCGCCGCATGCGAATATCATGTCCCTGTTGGTCCTTCCGGCGCTGTCCGTCTTTATCCTGCCGTTTGGATGGGTCTCCACCTTGACTATGTTTTCTGCGTCGCTGCTCCTTCCCATGGCAAATATTACCGTGTCGCAGAAAAGGTTGAACTCGCTCCCCTTTATGTCGTTGAGAGTCCTCCTTCCCATATCGTCTTCTATGTACTCTGTTTTTATGAATTCCACCGCTTTTACAGCTCCGGCTTCTCTTATTATCTGCTTCGGCACGGCTCCCCTTATCAGTCTCACGCCCGGCACCTGCGCTCCGCCTTCCGGTCTCGGCGCTGCCCATACAGGCGACCGTCCGCTTTTGACAAGGTACTCAGCCGTATCGAGCGCGATCGATCCGTCGCCTATTACTATGACCTCCTGTCCCATATCAACGGCCTCTTCCCTGTTGGCTGCTCTTATGAAAGAGCAAGCATCAAAGACCCTGTCGCCGTCCGCGCCGTTTATTCGGGGCACTTTGCCCTTTGAAAGCCCGGCAGCTATTATGCATGCCGAAAATCCGTCCTCAAGAAGCCCGTCAACGGTAATATCTCTTCCCACGTCTGTATTGAGCTTCAGCCGGATCCCGGCAGACAGCAGTCTGTCTATCTCCGCCTCCATCGTCTTCCTGTCCAGCCTGTGTCCCGGTATCGCCCAGCTGAGAGCGCCTCCCGGTCTGTCGTCCTTCTCCAGTATTACCGGCTCATATCCCATTTCCGCCAGTCTCCAGGCTGCCGCAAGTCCGGCCGGTCCCGCGCCTATCACGCAGATCCTCTCATCGAACCTTTTCCTGTATCTCAGCTTTTCAGCCGGCGTTTTTTCGGTTACATACCTTTCCAGCTCCCTTATGTTCACGCTCTCATCTATGAGCTCTCCTCTTTTGCACATCTCCCTGCACGGCTCGGTGCAAATCTGCGCGCATGTCCGCGGGAGCGGGTTTTCACGGTATATCATGGCTGCCGCCTGCTCCGCATCTCCGTCCCTTACCATGGCTGCCACTGACTGGGGCACCACACCCAGCGGACAGCCTGCTGAGCATGCTGTCTGTGCCGAATATCCCTTTGATTCAAGGAAGTATTTTACTGGAGAATCCTCGCCCTTTCCTTCTCCGCAATCCGAAAATGCGCAGAACACCGTCTTCTGGTACTGATCTATCGCTCCCGCAGGACACATTGCTTCACATGTCCCGCAGTTCATGCATCGCTTTTTATCTATAATGGCCTCTGTTCTCTTTTCACCGGTAAATCCGCTCTTCATAATATTTCTATCCTTCCCGTAAAAGCTCCGTTGCCGCCAGTTCCTCCTCCAGCTGTATCCACATGTCCGAAGGCAGTATGCTCTTTACCATTTCCTTCGCCTCGTCCACTCCCAGCCTGTCGAGCTTTTTCTCGTCAGTCCATTTGCGGCAAAGCCTTATGAATCCGTAATCCCTCATGCCGTTCCATCGGAAGCTTACATCCCGCATAGCCATTACAAATATCAGCTTAGCTGCTCCCTCCCATATTATGGTCTCTTCCATGAAAAGCATCTCCGGAAATTCCCTGTACCTGTTGTCAAATTCCTCTTCCACAGCGGCTATGCGCTTTTCTATGCTTTTCAGCCTTTTCTGCTCCCTGCGGCTGCCGTATGATACCGTTTCTGCTGCCATGACTGCCTCCTTTCCGACTATGATTAGATTATAACACGGGGTGAAGCCTCATGATACCAAAAATACTTAAAAAGGTCTGCCTCCTCACAGTCTGCTGGATGCTATGTACTCCACAGCCTCCAGTGTTTTTTCTATATCATCCTCTGATGTATATATGCCCGGGCAGAATCTGAGAGCCCCTTTTTTGCCGGTCCCTATTGTCCTGTGAGCATATCCGCTGCAGTGAAATCCCGCGCGTACTCCTATGGCGAACCTGTCGCTCAGTATCCTGGCGGCTTCCTCACAGTCCATGCCCCTTATGTTGGCAGCCACCACCGCAGTCGTATCTTCCGCAGACAGAGGGCCGTAAAGCTCTACTTTACTGATGGAGCTCAGCCCCTTTCTCAGAGCTTCCGTAAGCATCCTTTCCTTCTTTTCTATGGACTCTATGCCCTGCCTGTTTATAAACCTTGCGCCTTCGCCAAGAGCTATGATGCCCGGGGAGTTCAATGTTCCGGCCTCATACCCGTCCGGAAAGTCCCTTGGCTGCCATATATCCATTGACCTGGTTCCCGTGCCTCCCTTCAGAAGAGGCTCCGGCTCTGTGCCCTCTCTCACATAGAGGAATCCCGTGCCCTGCGGTCCCAGAAGCCCCTTATGTCCCGGCGCGGCCATTATGTCTATATGATCCTTTTTTACATCAAGCGGTATATGTCCCGCTCCCTGCGCCGCATCCACCATGAATAAGGCTTTGGAGGAAGCAGCTATTTTACCTGCCTCCCTTACGGGCATCCTTGTCCCTGTAACGTTGGAGGCTGCCGTGAGAACTATCATCCTGGTGTTTTTTCTGACTGCGGCCGCAAGATCAAGCAGCGGCAGTCGTCCCCTCCTGTCGCATTTTACCACCGTGACCTCAACGCCTTTTCCGGCGAGATGCCAGAGCGGCCTCATCACCGAATTGTGCTCCATTGATGATGTTACTACGTGATCTCCTCTCCTGAGAATGCCTGCAAGAGCAATGTTTATGGCTTCCGTGCAATTTTTTGTGAAAACGATCCTCCCCGGATCCTCGATTCCAAACAAAGAGGCTATGGCAAGCCTTGCTCTGAATATCTCATGGGCTGTTCTTGCTGCCATGAAATGTGAAGATCTCCCGGGATTAGCGCAGTAATCTCCCGCTGCCTCCATAAAGGCCGCCAGGACCTCAGGAGGCTTTGGGAATGATGTCGCGCCGTTATCCAGATATATCATTTGAACCCTCCGTAAAAAGAAAATGCAGATCCATGGCAGGACCTGCATCATCATATGCTGTTTGCAGAGGATCCGTTACAGTCTCCATTTTCTGTCAGCTATCCTTGCAAGAACGGATTTTCTGACTGTTATGGCATCCTCAGGGCACATTTCCTGACAGCAGTAGCATTTGATGCACCTGCTGTAATCATATCCGGCTTTGCCTGCCCTTATGCTTACGGCTTTTCCCTCGACCGGACATACTTTCACGCAAAGGCCGCAGCCTATGCATCTGTCTTTTCTTATTACAGGCTTTTTCTCAAGAAACGGAGCCAGAAACCTTACCGGCTTCAGCGCCCCTCTGTACTCCGGAGCCCTCTGAACGTCAAAGCTCCTGTCTCCGTACATTACCGCAGCCTCATCGGCGGTAATAACGCCCTCCTCTGTTATGACCTGCAGATCCTCCATGCATCCCACTCCCTGCTCGGCTCCGCTTATATTGGTAGGCACAAAGCGCGGATCAAGATATACGAGACTGCAAAAGAGGCTGTCAAGAGCCACGGGATCCTTTGATGCAAGTATCACTCCCATATGCTTAGGCGTTCCGGACTGAGGGCCGTTGCCCTCCATGGCAGTTATGCCGTCCATAATATGGAGCCGCGGCTTTACCGCATTGTTCAGATCAGCTATCATCTTTGCGAATACCTCTGCTGTTGCGTATTTTGCGTGGGATGCTCCTTTATTGATGCCAAAGACGCATCCGAATGTGTTTTTTACCGCTCCTGTTATACGCTCAAGCTGATGGGTCTTCATCTTGCAGATATTTATGACTCCGTCGCAGTTTATGATCTCGTCGCACAATATGAATTCCCTGGCTGTCCTGCCTTCGGGAAAATCCATGCGGCTACCTGAATCAAACCGCCCGAAGGGTATGCCGAGCCTGTCCGCCTCGGCCTTTATGCCGCATTCCTCAGCTACCTTCTCAGGTTTTACCATAGGAGTGCCGGGAGAATCTCCGTAGCTTATATTGGAAAATCCCGCTTTCATCAAGGCTTTCGCCACTGCTGCGAACACTGCCGGATGAGTGGTGCAGGCGCGCCCGGGCGCTGATCTTGATAAAAGGTTCGGCTTCATTACAAGCCCGGCGCTTTCCGGCAGTCCTATGAGCTTTTCCGCGCCGCCCAAAAGACCGAGAGCTTTTTCAACAGCTCTGTCCACTTCTCCCTGTTCATATGAGCCGCAGCTTACAAGGGCCACCTGCGGCCTGTATCCCTCTGTCATTCAAAACCTTCCTTTCAGTGAGTGTCTTCTCCGCTGCCGTTTATGGGCACAGCATCTCCCAGATATGTGGGCTCGGGTTTGAATATCCATTTTACGCAGTCCTTGTCCCTTGCCAGTATCTCTCTTATCTCTCTCTTCTCCTGCCCGTAATACGTCTTCTGATCCGAAGCGGCTCCGAGAGCTTCTATCCCCATTTTCTCACAGCCGTAAAGAGCTCTGTACAGATGATATTCCTGAGTGACAACTATCATGCTGTCCACCCGGAATATATATTTTGCCCTGTAGACGGATTCATAGGTGGAAAATCCCGCGTGATCGAGAAATATAGCCTCCTTCGGCACTCCCGCCGCCTCCGCGTATTCCTTCATCACATTGACTTCATTATAATTTACCTGTCCGTTGTCTCCTGTAAACAGCAGCCTGGGAGCAACTCCCTCGTGATAAAGCTCTATTGCCAGGTCAAGCCTGTCCTGAAGCATCCTGCTGGGCGTCCCGTCAGGTCTGACAGAAGCCCCCAGTACCATTATGCATTCCGGATCTATGGATCTGAGCTTTTCTATCTCATCCCGGCCTACGGCCTCCTCTTCGCTGCTTACGGAAGCGGCTATCATATCTTCAGTGGATTTTATAACGAACAGATTTATACATATTACAGCTATCGCCGCTATCAGACACAGCTTGACCAGGGCGAAAAACGTTCTTGCCAAAATTCCTTTTCTCATAATGAATCATTATATATTCTTTTTGTGTGGTTTTAAAGAATTTTCCTTTCAGCTTCCGGCAGTCTGTGCCTGATTTAACCGGCGTCAAAAGAGACGGGGCAATTGACAGAGGGGGATTATGGTATTATATTATTATTAGAAATTGCAAAGGAGAGTGCCATGAAGTACGAATTTACCATTGAAAAGACAAAGAATCCCAAGGCTAAGCCTGATCCTGATACTTTGAGATTCGGAACTGAATTTACGGATCACATGTTCATAATGGAATACGAAGACGGAAAGGGCTGGCATGACGGCCGTATCGTTCCTTACGGCCCTATCTCTCTCGACCCCGCGGCCGTTGTGTTTCACTATGCGCAGGAAATGTTCGAAGGCCTCAAGGCCTACAAATCCGCTGACGGAAGAGTCCTTCTCTTCAGGCCCGACATGAACGCCAAGAGGACAAACAGGACAAACGACAGGCTCTGCATACCTCAGATAGACGAGGAGCTTTACGTTGAAGCCATAAAAGCCCTCGTAAAGGTCGATGCTGACTGGATACCTCAAAAGGAAGGCACTGCGCTTTACATCAGACCTTTCATCATCGCCGACGAGCCTTTCCTTGGAGTAAGGCGCGCCACTCACTATAAGTTCATAATAATACTCAGCCCTGTGGGACCTTATTATGAAGGCGGCCTCACACCTACGAAGATATATGTTGAAGACAATTACGTGCGAGCGACCAAGGGCGGCACAGGCGAGGCAAAATGCGGCGGCAACTACGCGGCCAGCCTCAAGGCCCAGGAGGAAGCTCATCAGAAGGGCTACGAGCAGATCCTCTGGCTTGACGGAGTAGAGAGAAAGTACGTTGAGGAGATCGGGACATCCAACGCCTTCTTCATGATAGGAGACGAGATAATAACAGCTCCTCTGGACGGTACGATACTTCCCGGCATCACCAGGGATACCGTTATCCGTATCCTGAAAAACAAAGGAGTTAAGATAGTGGAGAGAAAGCTGGCTATCGATGAAGTTGTGGACGCTTACAAGAGCGGCCGGTTCAAAGAGATGTTCGCTTCCGGTACCGCTGCTGTGATCTCACCTGTAGGAGAGCTGTGCTACAAGGGTGAAAAGATGATAATAAACGGCGGCGGCATAGGCCCTGTGGCTCAGGAGCTCTATGACACCATCTACGGCATCCAGACAGGAAAAATAAAGGA
>CAWVKQ010000069.1:0-7339 GCA_963929955.1 Bacillota bacterium | reverse complement strand
CATAATCCCTCCGGGAACAGAGGCAGGTCAGGCGCATCACATGCAGCTTGTAACCAGAGAGCCTATAGGTGTCGTAGCCTGCATAATTCCTTTTAACTTCCCTTGTGATCTCTATGACCAAAAGGTTGCTCCCGCGCTTATGATGGGCAACGCTGCACTTGTTCTTCCTTCATCGGACAACCCGCTTACCCTTATGAAGCTTACAGAAATGCTTACGGAAGCCGGTGTTCCCGATGGAGTTATACAATGCGTAACGGCTCCGGGAGCTGTTAAGGATGCCGCAGTTTCAGATCCCAGAGTACATCTTGTAACCCTTACGGGTAGTACCGAGGTCGGTATCGGCACAGCTAAAATAGCTGCCGAAAATCTTACACACACAGCACTGGAGCTTGGTGGGAACGATGCCTTTATACTCCTTGACGACGGAGACATTGACCTTGCAGTAGAGGAAATGATATGGGGACGTATGTACAACACAGGCCAGGTATGCTGCGCCAGCAAAAGATTCCTGATACACAATTCCATTAAAGACGAATTTGCACAGAAAGCCGTCGCGAGAATCAAGCAGCTTAAGATGGGTGATCCTAAGGACGAAGATACCGAAATATCCTGCCTCATAAACGAAAAAGCGGCCATAAAGGTTGAAAAAGAAGTCCAGCTTACGGTCGAACAGGGAGGAAAGATAATTCTCGGAGGGAAGAGAAACGGAGCATTCTACGAGCCTACTGTTATTACAGATGTTCCTAAGACCGCTGACGTTGCCAAGGATATGGAAATTTTCGGACCTGTAGTTCCTATCATAGGCTTCGATACTGATGATGAGGCCATAGAAATCGCCAACAATTCCATATTCGGGCTTTCCAGCTGTGTATTTTCAAAAGATCAGAAGCGAGCCTTCAAAGTTGCCCGCGCTATGGAAGCAGGAGGAGCTGTAATTAACGGAGCTAGCTTCTTCAGGCCTTTCGAGCTTCCTTTCGGCGGCTGGAAGCACAGTGGCATAGGAACAGAAGGGGTTATGTCCACTTTCAACGAAATGACCCGGGTAAAGAACATAATTCTAAAAAATATTGTAGACTAAGTAAATTCGTACATAAATTCATGAAGAGGGAATACCCGCGCTTGACGGGTCTTCCCTCTTTTATCTCTGATCAGAAGCATCGCTCATTCACTCTATATACCCCATTGTCTTTGATATTTCCTTTGCTGTCTTAACCATATACCCGGCAACCTCTTCAATTCTGTCGTCTGTCAGTACGTGTTTATCACCGCTGGCGCTTATGGCCGCTATTATATCTCCTCTGTAGTCATAAATAGGAGCCCCTATACACCTGTGTCCCTTTTCATATTCTTCGTCATCCATGGCCCAGCCTCTGCTTCTGACCTTTGCTATTTCCCTGTGAAGCTCCTCCAGGCTTGAGATGGTATTGGGCGTGAACTTTATAAAGCTGCAGTCCTTCATTATATCATCTATCTCAACCTTTGAAAAGTTGGAAAGAAGGCATTTACCCAGAGATGAACAGTAGGCGCTTACCTTCTGTCCTATATTTAAAAACATTCTCATGGAGGAAATCCCATCCATTTTTTCGATGTACACCACCTTGTCTCCATCCAGTATTCCCAAATATGAGGTGAGTCCCAGATGAGAGGCCGCCTCAGCCACGTAAGGCCGCGCTTCCGTCTGCAGCTCAAGTCCCGTTATAAAGCAGCTGGCTACTTCAATATATTTCAGGCCTATTTTGTACCTGCCTTCCTCTGTCTTTATGAGATATCCTCTGTCCACCAGAGTTGCCGTTATTCTGTAGGCAGTGCTTTTGTGCAGTCCCGCTTTTTCGGCGATTTCCGTAAGCCCCAGTCCTCTCTGATCGGCGCCTACCGCTTCTATTATGTCAAGGGCTCTTTCCACTGACTGTACACTGCTTTTATCTTCTGCCATGTTCTCCTCCCGATTTTAACGCAAGACCTGCCGGTTCCTTTAAAGGTCACCTTTTTTCTATTATAATTCTATACGAAAAAGTACAGAATCTCAACAAAATTATACACATATTCTCCTGATCATCTGTTTGCCCATAAAAAACCGACCTCCCAACTGTTAGATATTTAGGTCTAACTTTTGGGGGTCGGTTCATTCACCCATCGGTTTTTTATTTCAGATTTTCACTTTTTAAGTTTTAAGACCGCCTTTTGGGAAAATGGCTACATCATGCCCGGCATTCCGCCGCCCATGCCGCCGCCCATTGGCATTGCAGGTTCCTCGGCAGGGATATCGGTAACGCCTGCTTCTGTTGTGAGAAGCATTGCTGAAGCTGATGCGGCGTTCTGAAGGGCTGATCTCGTTACCTTTGCAGGGTCTACGATACCGGCTCCGATCATGTCAACATACTCTTCCGTAGCAGCGTTGAAGCCTGTTCCTTCCTTGCTCTCCTTTACCTGAGATACAACTACGCTTCCTTCGAAGCCAGCGTTCTCAGCTATCTGTCTTACAGGCTCCTCAAGAGATCTTACTATGATGGCTCCGCCTGTCTTCTCATCGCCCTCAAGGCCTTCAACATACTTGGCAACAGCAGGGATCGTGTTGATAAGGGCAACTCCGCCGCCTGAAACGATTCCTTCCTCAACTGCAGCCTTTGTGGAGTTGAGAGCATCTTCTATTCTCAGCTTTCTTTCCTTAAGCTCTGTCTCTGTAGCAGCTCCCACCTTGATGACCGCTACGCCGCCTGCCAGCTTGGCGAGTCTTTCCTGAGTCTTTTCTCTGTCGAAATCAGAAGTTGTGTTTTCGATCTGAGTCTTTATCTGAGCAACTCTTGCAGCGATCTCGTCAGCATTGCCTGCTCCGTTGACTATTACTGTGTTTTCCTTGTCTACCTTTACTGTAGCGGCGCTTCCCAGCATATCGGTAGTGGCTTCCTTGAGCTCATATCCCAGCTCTTCGGATATTACAGTACCGCCTGTGAGTATGGCTATGTCTTCCAGCATTGCCTTTCTTCTGTCTCCGAATCCAGGAGCCTTTACTGCTACGCAGTCAAATGTTCCCTTCAGCTTGTTTACGATAATAGTCGCAAGGGCTTCGCCTTCCAGATCATCACATATGATGAGCAGCTTTCTGCCCTGCTGTACGACCTGCTCAAGAACAGGCAGTATCTCCTGAATGTTGTTTATCTTCTTGTCTGTTATGAGGATATACGGATTCTCAAGAACAGCTTCCATCTTCTCGGTATCGGTTACCATATACGGTGAGAAATATCCTCTGTCAAACTGCATACCTTCGACTACCTCGAGAGTAGTTCCCATTGACTTGGATTCCTCAACTGTTATAACACCGTCTTTTCCCACTTTTTCCATAGCCTCAGCGATGAGTCCGCCGATTTCCTCATCTGCGGCTGATACTGAAGCTACCTGCGCGATGCTTTCCTTGCTGTCAACACCCTTTGAAAGTCTCTTTATCTCGTCAACAGCCACGTTTACCGCACCCTGGATACCTCTCTTGAGCACCATTGGGTTCGCGCCTGCAGCAACATTTTTGAAACCTTCTTTTATTATTATCTGAGCCAGCAGTGTAGCTGTTGTGGTTCCGTCGCCTGCAACGTCGTTTGTCTTTGTGGCTACTTCCTTTACGAGCTGAGCTCCCATGTTTTCAACAGCATCCTCAAGCTCTATCTCCTTGGCGATGGTAACGCCGTCGTTTGTGATGAGCGGAGCTCCGAACTTCTTATCTATGAGAACGTTCCTGCCCTTAGGGCCCAGTGTTATCTTAACTGTATCGGCCAGCTTATCAACGCCTGCCTGAAGCTTTCTTCTGGCCTCTTCTCCGTAATGTAATTCCTTTGCCATCGTAACATTCCTCCTTATACTATTCCACTATAGCCAAAATATCTCTCTGGTTCATTATCGAATATTCTTCGCCGCCGTACTTTACGTCAGTTCCTGCGTACTGCGAGAATATTACCTTATCGCCTACGGAAAGCTCCATCTTTTCATCTTCCGTTCCCGGGCCTACTGCGACTATCTCAGCCATCTGAGGCTTTTCCTGGGCTGATCCCGGAAGAACTATACCGCTTGCCGTTTTTTCTTCAGCTTCGATTCTCTTGATTACTACTCTTGAGCCTAAAGGCTTGATTCCTAAACTCATAGTGCCATCTCCTTTGCTTTTTTATTATGTACTATCTTAAAAATGCAGACCCTTCTGTCACGGCCTGCCCGTAGGAGCCGCAGCTCCTTTTCATTCTTTGTTAGCACTCATTTATTCCGAGTGCTAACTATAATTTACAGCGATTCCCCTCTTTTGTCAATAGGTTTTTTGAGTTTTTTTATATTTCTTTGGAATGGGTTATATAATAGAAAAGATACTGCTGCGCAATGCCTCCGTACATCCCGAATGTCTTCTCCGCAAAGACTTCCATGTCCTTCACTTTGCCCTCTTCTATGCCGTACAGTCTGTTCATGACCTTTCTCACCCATACATCTATCGGGAAGCTGTCGAATTTGCCCATTGAAAAGAGCAATATGCAGTTCGCCACCTTAGGTCCTACTCCTCTGTATCCTCTGAGGGCTTCAAAAGCCTCCTGCCTCGACACATGGCTGCTGCCGAGCCGCTCGAGACTGTCTATCCCTTCCTCAGCCACTTTCCGGGCTGTTTCTATGAGATACCCGGCCCTGTATCCGAGCCTGCACACGGCCAGATCCTCAACGGTGAGAGAAGCCAGCCTTTCGGGAGACGGAAGCCCGAAATACGTCTTTCCTCTGATCTCTCCGACTTTCTGTCCGAAATTTTCAGCCAGGGAATTTATACACTTTTTTATCCTTGGTATGTTGTTGTTCTGAGATATTATGAATGATATCAGAGTTTCCCATTTTTCCTGATTGAGTATCCTTATGCCGCTGCCGTAGGCTATGGCATCTCTTATCACCTCATCGCGCTGCGAAAGGATCTCCTTTATGGAGGCGTAGTCTCTGTCAAGATCAAAATACCTTCTCCATATACTTTCAAAATCCTCCCTGTCGGCTCCGTATATTTTCAGCGTCTCATTTTCGGCATCGTAATCCACAGCCGCTGCTTTTCCGCAGGCTGCCCCTGTATAGAGACCGTCCTCGTCCCTTTCCCATCTGAAACACTGACCGCAGTCAAATATCTGATCACTGTTAAAATCCCTTACTCCTTCTATGCGCAGATACTCCTGTTTTTCCGTGATTTTCATGTCCGTTTCCCGATCTGTTTTTCTTCCTATACTATATCTCTTATCTCAAGATCCAGCCTGTTCACATTAAAGGCTGTCATCTCCTCTATCCGCTCGGCTGCCTCCTTCTGAAAGGCTTTTGCAAGCGCCGGAAGATCCTCCGTGAGCCTGAAATTTGCTGATATGTAAACCTCTATGCCCTCCTGCACCGGCGATATGGCGACCCTTCCCACTTCCGCCACATCTCCGTGCTCTCTTCTGACGCATTCCACGATATCCGCCATCACCTTTTCAGATATCTTATAGTCTCCCAGGTAGCTGTATGTGGGTCTGACAACGGATTTTTCCGATATGTCCTTCCATGATCCCAGCTCTCTGAGCAGCATCCTGACAGGAGTCATAAAATATCCCGAGAATTGCCGTTTCAGCTGGAATGTAGGAGCAGGGATCACATGCTGCCCCATTTCGTTTCTCTGCTTTCTGGCTATTGCCCGCTCCGCTTCCGTTGTTATATCCTCTATGTATATGCGCTTTATTATCCTTGGAAGATCGAGCCTCTTTACGATCTTGTCCACCATGCCGTCCGACGTTCCTATGACAAGTACGGACGAAGGCCTTATTCTCTTTATGGATCCCTTCACCTCTTCCATATGCCCGTCTTTTGTGAACAGAGCCGTTTTTACGGCTCCGACCTTTGTGGGCTGACGCTTGGCGGATATACCTGCCATGACCTTGTTCCTGCATATGAAAAGGCCGTCGTCTATTATGCTTTCAATGTTCAGCTCACGGCAGAGATTGACCGCCTGAAAGCTTTTTCCCGTGCCGCTTTTCCCTATAAGAGCGTAAACTTTCATCTTGAATTCCTCATTAAGGTTTGTTATAATCAACGTGTCGTTCAATGATAATATTAAAGGAGGTAATATCATGGCTTATGTAATAAAGGATTCATGCATCAACTGTGGCGCATGTATTGAAGAATGTCCTACTGAAGCCATCTCTGCCGGAGACAGCATGCACGTTATCGACGCTGACAAGTGCATCGACTGCGGCGCCTGCGCTGGCGCATGTCCTGTTGACGCTCCGGTACCTGAGGACTAGGCGGAACATACTTATAAATCAAACAGTGATCTATAATTAATAACCGTTTCATGGATAATGAAACGGTTATTTAATTGCTTTTGATCACTATTTAGTTTTTTTCTTCATTCAGCCTGTTCATGTGGTATGCAAGAGAATGCAGACTGTCACTGAGATGCACGTTCTCAATGGCCACATGATTAGGTGTTTCTATATCTATCGGAGCGAAATTCCACAGACCTCTCACTCCCGCGAAGCAAAGCTTATCCGCAACCTCCTGAGCGGCTTCCTTTGTCGTGCATATAACACCTATATCAATATCGTTTTCTTCTACATACTCCACAATGTTCTCATAGTCCATGACTTCTATGTCATTTATCCTGATGCCTATAAGTCTTGGATTTATCTCAAATATCCCGTATACAACAAAGCCCGCTTTATAATAATATGTATGATTGGCTATAGCCTGACCCAGATTGCCTGCGCCGACTATGACCATCTTGTACTGTCTGTCCAGTCCCAGTATGGCGCTTATCTCCTTGTAGAGACTGTCCACGCTGTATCCATAGCCCTGTTGACCGAATCCTCCGAAATTATTGAGATCCTGCCTTATCTGCGATGCCGTGTAGCCTATGAGACTGCTGAATTCGTTGGAAGAAATTTTATCGACTCCTTTTTTCTGTAACTCTTTAAGATATCTTCTGTATCTTGGCAATCGTTTTATTACAGCATTGGAGATCTTTGTTTGCCTTTTCATTCCCCGATTCTTCTTTCTTTGATGATATTTATTTTTATTGCTTCAAGAGCAGGGCTCTTGAAATTATAATTTGCTCTCAACGTATCCTACGATGTCGCTTACTGTCTGGAACTTCTCAGCGTCCTCATCAGGAACTTCTATATCGAATTCATCTTCTATTGCCATTATTATCTCAACGGCATCCAGTGAATCAGCTTCAAGATCCTTCATAAGATGTGTTTCCATCTTTACGGCATCTTCTTCCACACCTAACTGCTCCGCGATTATTCCTTTGATCTTTTCTAATGTCATGATATACCTCCATTATACACATTATCAAGTTCTTTACAGAGTT
>CAWVKQ010000068.1:0-18835 GCA_963929955.1 Bacillota bacterium | reverse complement strand
CTACCTTCTCTCAGGTTGTGCTTTTGTCTCTCGTCTTTTTTAGACTTGATTTTCTACACTATGAAGTTTTCAATTTCCTCGCCCCTTTCGAGGCTCGCTCGCTCTTAGCGAGCTTTTTTATTATATTGCATATCACACATTTTGTCAACAAGTTTTTTACTTTTTTTTAACAGCTTACCGCTCTTCCGCTATGTGCCTTTATGTCATGGAATGCTGTTTTTCGACCTCATATGTGACAGCTTGTCTATAGTATCAAAGATACCTTTTCTTGTCAATCACTTTATTGATTTTTTTCCCGGATTTTTCCGTGCATTTCTTCCCGGTAAAGGCCGAACCCCGTATAAAGCAAGGCTCCCGCCGTATTAAACAGTCCGAAAAATATGTACACCGCATAGGCTCCCCATATATCAAGCAGCATCCCTCCGGTCACCTGGCAGACTATTGTGCTGAGATTGCTGCCTATTATATAGTAAGCCGATATGGCCAGGCTTTCATATCCTTCCGGCGCCAGCTTTGCTGCGTACCTTACGAACTCTATCAGGATTATCCCGTTTACCGCCCCCTGCGAAAAGGAAAGCACGATCAGCATCCACCACGGTATACCCATACCCATGACCAGGAATCTGATCACTGATATTATCATAGCCGCCAGTATGGTCTTTTCCATGGTGAATCTTCTCGAAAGTCTTTCGCACCACGCCATAAAGGGCACTTCACTCCCCACCATGAGCAGCATGGCTATGCCTACGCCTGCAACCGTTCCTCCTCCTTCTATATACAGAAAGCTGAAATACGTGTTATTGGCCACATTGGTGCCTCCCATGAAAAAGGCGCATATGATGAGTCTTCTGAGCTTCCTGTTCCCGAGAAGCTTCAGATATCCGCCCCTTTTTTTCTCCCTATTATCCGCATCAGGCTCCTCCCGGCAGCGGTTCCCGTCGGCTTTCTTCCCGCCTATGGCTTTCACTGTTGCCGCTGCCGCAATAAAGCTCGCAATGTAAAATGCAAATATGACTTTTATACCAACGGCATCTGAAAGCGTACCCGCCAGAAACACACCCAGCGCAAATCCCACTGCTCCCCATGCTCTGAGGCTGCCGAAGACCGAGGCCCTTTCCACCGTGAACGCATCCGTAAGCGACATTACAGGCGCCTGAAAGAAATACATCACTCCAAACGTTGCCGCTGCCAGAACGTATTCCCTCATGTTCATAAAGACGAAGCACATGACAGAGGCCATGATGCACAGCATCGCAAGTATCGTATCTCTTCTTTCACTCTCGCTGTATCTTCGCCCCCAGAAGGCGGATGCAAATATGGCCACAGCGGTTCCGGTCGCGGTAACAGTGCCTACCTGTGTCCCCGAAAAGCCTTCTCCCGCCAGATACTGTCCCACGAGAGGAACGAAAGCTCCTATTGCCATGTATGAAAAATTATAAAGGGCGGCGTATCCCCATCGCGATTCTTTCACCTCAGCTGCTCCTTATCACGTATATCGTTTCGCTTTATTTCATGTTTTCAGTATATCAAACAGCGCTTTCGCAAACAATAAAATATCTCAAACAGTTTTCGGGAGGTGTATGACTTGAGTATAATACTGATACGTACCATAATCCTTTACATGATAATACTCTTTGTCATAAGGATAATGGGGAAGGCTGAGCTGTCGAAAATGTCTCCCTTCCAGATGATAATATCATTTATGATAGCCGAACTAGCTTCCATTCCCATAGAATCTCCCGATGTTTCCCTCATAAGCGGCGTCACCGCCATATTCACCCTCCTGTTTCTCCAGGTATCGATTTCTTTTCTTTCGATAAAAAGCGAAAGGCTCAAGAATTTTTTCGGAGGCAGGCCAAGCGTCCTCATAGATGACGGCCGCATAAACCACCGGGAGATGCGGAAGCTCAGGGTCACGACAAACGACCTTCTCGAGCAGCTCCGCATATGCGGCTACCCGTGTATATCCGACGTCGCCTATGCTGTCATGGAATCAAACGGAGATCTTTCAGTCATACCCAAGTCGTCCAAAAAGAACATTACCCCTGAGGATCTTTCCATAAAAAAAGGGAGGGAATCCATGCCTTTGGTATTCATATCGGACGGAACCGTTTACCGCAAAAATCTCGAAAGCGCCGGATGGAGCGAAAAAAAGCTCTCGGAACAGCTTTGCGCCATGGGCGCAGGGGACGTTGAAGATGTGTTTCTCGCCATATGCGACGGAAGCTCCCGGCTTCACGCATTTCTTCG
This sequence comes from Bacillota bacterium, assembly GCA_963929955.1. Taxonomy (GTDB): domain Bacteria; phylum Bacillota; class Clostridia; order Peptostreptococcales; family Anaerovoracaceae; genus Lentihominibacter. Next base: position 16,585 of record CAWVKQ010000068.1, on the reverse strand, counting down.
CACAGGCGAGGTGTTTGCAGAGGAGGCGCGGAAGTGAAGGATCTTGTTTTGTCCATAGCCTGTCTCCTTGCACTCTTAATCCCCTGGGGAATATACGAGGGGCACTCCTCCCATACCATAGACGATTATAAAAGCCTCATAGACAACCGGATCATCCCGGCCATAGAAGAAGGCGACTGGGAGACCGCAGACAGCGCGTTCGGCTTTATAGCAAAAGACTGGGACAGGTATAAGAAGATATCCGCATATTTTGTCGATACGGGATCCATAAACGAGGTGGACAGCGTCGTATCAAAGGTCTTTTATTATATACGCTTAAAAGATGCTTCAAACTCCGCCGGAGAAGCCGCGTATCTGAAATACAGATTCGATTTTCTGCACGAAAACGAATCTCCGTCGCCTGCCAATATATTCTGAACATTCTTTCGGAGATCGGTATTGCCCGCCTTTCACGTATGTGGTAAAATAACATCGCGTAGAGTAGGCATTGTGCGTAAAGTGTCATAAGATGGGATGTTGCTTATGAACGAAAGCATTGCTGCGGTACAATGTTGCATCCGCTACTACACAAAAGAAATCCTGCAGAACTTCTGTCTCTTTAGTGTAGTTAATCTACGACTATATGAGAAAGGAGTTTTTTTAATGGAGAACAAATCCAACACATCGCGCCTGGTCATAATGGCGTTTTTGATCGCTCTTGAAGTGATCCTCACCAGGTTCTGTTCCGTGAACACGCCTATCCTGCGAATAGGCTTCGGTTTTCTGCCTGTATCCATTATGGGGATAATGTTCGGACCTCTCTGGGCCGCCGCCGGTTATGCCATAGGCGATATACTGGGAATGCTCATATTCCCTTCCGGCGCTTTTTTCCCCGGCTTTACGGTGACAGCCGCTCTCACAGGGCTTACATTCGGTATATTTCTCCACGGCAAAGAGGTCACTGTCAAAACGGTTCTGCCCGCAAGCTGCATAGTGCTTCTGGTACTGAACCTGTTTCTTGATACGTTCTGGCTTTCCATACTCATGGGCGATGCATTCGTAGCCCTGCTTCCCGCAAGGATATTCAAGTGTGCTCTCATGCTTCCGGTACACCTCATCATGATACCGCTGGTATGGAACAGGGTAATATCAAAACTTCCCGTCATCAGAAAATCACTCGTCTGACCTTGCGGCAGACGTGCTGCCAAAGAAATCGACAAAGAGATTAAATGCAGAGCCGGCGCATCAACAAAAATCAAATGTTAACGCGCCGGCTCTTTTAAAAAATATTCTCCAAAGTAAGGCGATCATCATAATCGGCACGCAGGCATCAGAAGCCGTACGCAGCCTTCACTTTTTCGATCCCCTCTCCTATTATTCCGTATGTCCTTTCATATGACTGGATCGTCTCGCTGCCTGTACCGCTTATTCCCGTCGTCTCCTCAGCTGATCCCGTCCCGTCCGCCGGAAGTATGTGATATGTCGGTCCGGATGATGAGTGATATACCCACGTCGGGATATACTCTACTCCTGTGAGCATCGCTTCACCGTCCCCCTTCTTCGTTATCTCAAGACCAACTATGAGTCCGTCCTCCGTATGTCCCGAAGAGAGGGAAACATACTCTCTTCTCTGATTTGAGAGCTGATTTCCCACTGAAAAAGCGCAGAACATCTTATGCTCCCCGTCCTGACTCGTAAAAACATCCACAGGCTGCAGCACATGAGGATGTCCTCCTATTATTGCGTCGACTCCCATGTCGCACAGTCTCTGAGCGATCTCCCTCTGCCAGTCCGTCTCCTCGAGCTGGTATTCATTGCCCCAGTGGAGATAGGCTATGACGAATTCCGCACCGTCCTTTTTCATTGAAGCCATTACCTGTTCCATCTCTTCGTAAAAAGCCTCTCTGTCGTTGGGATCGAACGAATTGAGATAACCCGCTACGCTGCTGTCCATCACATTGCCGTTTATGCCTTTGGATCCGTCGCTTCTCGGCGTCTCGTAAACATAGTTGACAAAGCCGACGTTTATTCCTTCTATGTCCTGGATCAGATATTTTTTCTCTTCCTCCGAATGACGGGCTCCCGTGTAGAGTATGCCTCTGTCTGACAGATACTGAGACGTCCTCAGAAATCCCGATGCGCCCCCGTCGTATATGTGATTGTTAGCCAGAAGGAAAAGATCCGCTCCGCTTCCTGTAAGGGCGTCTGCCAGAGAATCTGGAGATTTGAACATCGGATATCCTGAATATCCTGCCTCCTCGCCCGAAAGAGTCGTTTCCAGATTTACAGCCATAAGATCGAACTTCTCATATATGCTTTTGATATATGTGAATGCCGATGAAAAATCGTATCCGTTCTCGCTTCTGTATGCTGACGAATACAGAAAAGGCCTGTGCAGTATTATATCGCCTGCGCTTCCTACGGTTATGACCGTCTCCTTTTGTTCAGGCTCCGCTGAGACCGGGACGGTCTTTTCAAGAGGCATCCACTTTGTCAGAGCCAGTATGCCGCCTCCCAGTACCACCGCACACACAAGAGCGGCTATTACCAGCTTCGCTATATTTATTTTTTTACCTGTTTTTTTCATCTTCTTATCGTATACGTTTTATTCGATAACTCTGTACATTGAAGCTGCATCTTCCTTCCTGCATGAATCCAGGAGCTTAAGGACCTCCACCTTCAGACTTCCGTTTCCGAAGACTATATCTATCTCATCGCCCTCGCTGACCTCTGTTCCCGGTTTTGCCGCTTTGCCGTTTATGACGATCCTGCCCTGCTCGCACGCTTCCTTTGCCACAGTCCTTCTCTTTATTATCCTGGAGTTCTTAAGGAATTTGTCTATTCGCATTATGTCATCTCACCTCCCGCCCGTCCCGCTCCGCTTAAATGCAGCGGGCATGTTTCTCACATAATAAAAAAGGGTAACGTTCCGTTACCCCTTAGTTTCAGGACTTATTTGTTAACCGCATCCTTGAGAGCCTTTCCTGCCTTGAATACAGGTGCTTTCGAAGCTGCGATCTTAATAACTTCACCTGGCTTTCTAGGGTTTCTTCCCTGTCTTGCTTTTCTCTGACGAACTTCAAAAGTTCCGAACCCTATCAACTGAACCTTGTCACCCTTTACGAGAGCGCCTTCAACGCTTGAAACAAAAGCATTCACGGCCAGCTCTGCATCTTTCTTGGTAAAACCAGTTTTCTCTGCTACTGCAGCTACCAATTCAGCCTTATTCATTAATAAATCCTCCTTAAAAATAATACCAAATAGTTTTTAAGCTATTTTGGGAAAGAACCTTGTTATACATGATACATGTCCTCGGTCTCCATTCTCCCATTTTTCAACGCATTTGTCAAGTTATTTTGCTTTTATCGCCTCATTTTTGCCGTTTTATTACCACAGTTTCAGTTTGTCGCATATCGCGGTAAGACGCGTTCCCATAGGCATGCTCATAAGCTCGTCTCTCTCTATTGTCTTTGTCCTCAGGATCATGAGTCCGTATACTACGGCTCCTATACCTATAGACAGCAGCGTAGCCGTTCCGTTGCTCCCCAGGACCGCCAAAATCCCCTTGTAAGCGAAGAAAACTATGACCGCCATTACCAGTGCCGACACGAGCGGTTTTACCACTGTGAGGCTCACAGACACTCTGATCCCGGTATACTTTCTCAAAGCCAGGAAATCAAGAGCCGCAGCCAGCACATAGGCGCATATGGTCCCGATTGAAGCGCCCACAACATTTATCTCCGGTATGGCGGTAAGCACCCATGTCATCACCACTTTCAGCAGCACTCCGAAAAATAGGTTCCTCACAGGTATTATCTGTCTGCCTATGCCCTGCAGCGCGCCTGTCATAACAGTTATGGCCGCAAGGAATATGAAGGCTATGGAAAGAGCCTCCAGGCATACGGCGGCGCTCGCCACACTGGCCTGCTGCGTCGGATAAAGAAGAAGCAGCACAGGCTCCGACAGCACGAAAAGTCCAAGACCGCACGGAAGCGCCAGTATCATGGCCATGCGTATGCCCAGTGATATGTTTTTATGAAGAGCGACCCTGTCCCTGAGCCTGTTTGCCGCAGACACCATGGGAACCAGACTCAGCACTATGGCCTGTATGAGCACCTGAGGAAATGCCACTATAGGTGCGGCCAGGCCTGTGAGCTGGCCGTAAAGATCCTCCACTACCGATCTTTCGAATCCGGAAGCGGCAAGCCTTGACGGAACAACTCCTGCATCCACCAGATTGACTATAGGCATTATGCACGCCCCTACGGTTATGGGTATGGCTATGACGGCGATCTTCTTAAGTATGGATCTGCCGCTTTCCTTTGCGGAGCCCCTGTCCTTTCTCACCCTCGCCTTTATGCCTCGCCTTGAGATCATATATATTATCAGCATTGTCAGAAGGCCTCCCACGGCTCCCGCAGAGGCTCCGAAGCAGCCTCCCGCGGCGCCCCGCTGCTCTGCCGTGTACTCCGCCGCCATAAACGCTCCATCCATAAGGAGCTTGGCGGTAAGAAGCCCGAAAACCACTCTGAAGACCTGCTCTGTTATCTGTGAGACCGCAGTCGGCTTCATTTCCTGCATCCCCTGGAAATACCCCCTGTATGACGCCATGAGCGGCACCAGCAGCAGCGCAGGAGCAGTGGCCTGCATGGACATGGCTGACCCCGGCATATTTACAAGCTCCGCTATGGGCTTCGCCAGGAACGTGAGCACACAAAATCCCACAGCGCCTATGGCTGTCATGAGTGTCCTTGAGATCCTGAACACCCTCTCAGCCTCTCTGAACTGACCCACAGCATATCTTTCGGACACCATCTTCGATATGGCTACCGGAAGTCCCGTCGTGGCAAAGACAAGAAGAAAAGAGTACAGATTGTATGCAGGCGAATAATTTGCCATCCCCACAGTTCCTATGAGGTTTGCCAGCGGTATCCTGAACACGGCCCCCAGCAGTTTTACTATGATGCCTGCTGCCGCAAGTACGGCAGCTCCTCTTACAAGTGATTTTTTAGACATATCTTAAAGCCTTTCGAGTATTTTTTTCGTTGCCTTCTCAGCCTGGTATATGGTCTTTTCTATATCTATTGTACGGTAATTTCCTTTTTCGTATAACACCTTTCCGTCGACCATAGTCATTTCCACATCCCCACCTGAACAAGAATACACCAGATTGTTGATGATACTGTGAATCGGATGCATGTTGGCTCCGGAGATATCTATTACTATGAGGTCAGCCTTCGCGCCTTCACGCAAAGCGCCGCACATGTCCCTTCTCTGAGCCTTCGCCCCGCCCTCTGTGGCGGCTTTCAGAGCCTCCGTCGGAGTTATGACGGCCGGATCCTTTAAAAATCCTTTGTTTCCTATGGCCAGCACCTTCATCTCCTCCATGAAATTCAGACTGTTGTTGCTTGCCACACTGTCTGTGCCTATGGCGAGATTTATACCCTTTTCAAGCACCCTGGCCGCATTGCACACTCCGCTGGCAAGCTTCATGTTGCTCACCGGGTTAGTAGCCACCGTCACTCCCCTTCGCCTGAATATCTCCAGATCATTATCATCCGAATAAACGCAGTGAGCCGCGATAGCCGGGATATCGAACAGCCCCGTGTCCTCCAGGTAGGCGGCCGGCGTCATGCCGTGACGCTCAATGCACTGCCTGTGCTCCGACTCTGTTTCGGATACATGTACATGCAGCACTGTATCCAGCTTTCCCGCATAATCCGCCAGGGCTTCAGCCGTCCTTCTGTCAGATGTGTATTCCGCGTGAAGGCTCATATCTATTTTTATCCTGCCTCCGCAGCTTTCATGAAGGTCGCTGTACAGCGACTTCATCTCCCTGAAGCTGTCCATGGCTTCAGGATCCTCCCCGGCAGGGTTTACTATCGATCTGGAAATATTGGCCTTCATACCGCTGTCTGCCACAGCCTTCGCCATATCCTCACAGAAGTAGTACATATCGCTTGTGGACACTATGCCGAATTTCATGGATTCAGCCATTGAAAGCATGGTGCCCCAGTAAACAGCCTCTCCGTCCAGCATATCCTCAAATGGGAATATTTTTTTGTTCAGCCAGTCCTGAAGCGCCATGTTCTCCCCATATCCTCTCATAAGGGACATGGGGGAATGTCCGTGGGCATTGTAAAATCCGCTCATAAGCAGCCTGCCTTTGCCTTCGTATTCCTCCCCGCTGCTTTCCTCAGGCCGTTTCTTTCCTATATAGGTTATAATGTCCCCCTTCGTCTCTACGAAGCAGTTCTCCTGCACGTTGAGATCTTCATCTAAAATCGTTATGTTTTTGAAAAGCATCCTTTACCTCCCCGTTTTCCGGTCCCCGTAACGCCGGCCTACATGAGCGGCGCTATGAGCCTCAGCACCCTTCCGGCCAGCTTGCAGAATATATTGTAATCCCTGCAATCCTTCAGGGTTATACGCCTGCATCTTTTGAGCGTGTTCTGAAAATCCTCCTCAATATCCGCCACCACCGGGTTTTTCCATATGTAAGCCGCGCATTCAAAATGAAGATACAGGCTCCTGAAATCCAGATTTATGGTGCCTACTACGGCTTTTTCGTCATCGCTTGTGAACACCTTGGCGTGTATGAATCCCGGTATGTATTCGTATATCTCCACTCCCTGGCTTATAAGCTCCTCATAATATGTTCTCGCCAGAAGATACGCGTATTTCTTATCAGGTATGTGGGGCAGCAGCAGCTTGACCTCAACGCCTCGCTGGGCGGCAAATGTTATATCGTTTATAAGCTCCTCGTCCAGTATGAGATATGGCGTCATTATATGGACGTAATCCTTTGCCCTGTTAAGTATGTCAAGGTATACCTTTTCCCCCACTTCCTCACCGTCAAAAGGGCTGTCGCCGTATGGAACTATATACCCTCCGCATCGCATTCCGGGCTCTATATAAGGATCTTTTCTCAGGTATCTCTGATAATCCTCAGGCCGAGACTCCGTTATATTCCACATCTGAAGAAACATGAGAGTGAAGCTGTTCACCGCCTCGCCCTTTACCATTATTGCCGTATCCTTCCAGTGTCCGAACCTGTTTTTTCTGTTGATGTATTCATCCGCCAGGTTCACTCCTCCCGTAAAGGCGGTATGACCGTCTATTACCAGGATCTTACGGTGATCCCTGTTGTTCTGATGGGTGGTGAGAAAGGGCTTCATAGGCGAGAATATCTTGCACTTTATACCAAGACGCTCCATCCTGCTGGGATAATTTTTCGGAAGCAGCGAAAGAGAGCACGTACCGTCGTACATGAACCTGACCTCAACGCCCTCCCTGACCTTTCTGGCCAGTATATCCAGTATTCTGTCCCACATGTATCCTCTGTCAACGATGAAATACTCAAGGAATATGAATTCCCTTGCCGAATCCAGCTGATATATCATCTCTTTGAACTTGTCCTCTCCCAGAGGAAAATACTTTACGGCAGCGTCCCTGTATACGGGATATCCTCCCTTTTCATATAAGTACTTGAATATACCGAATTCATGCTTTGATGCCGCAAATATCTCGTTGGCCGTCTCCCGTTTTGGTATGAGATACTCCTCCGTCTCTTCGGTCAGCTCCTTCAGCCTGTGGGAAATGAATCTTGTCCCGTACTGGAGCTTCGTGTATATGTAAAACACGACTCCGACCACAGGGACCGCCAGTATGAGTACGATCCACATAAGCTTGAAGCTCGAGTTCTGCCTGGCGTTCACCACATACATAAGTATGATGACAGCAAGAAGCGTCACTATATAGTTTATGGCCCAGATGCTGCTGTCCAGGACTGCGAACCCGCCGAAAAGCACTACTGCCTGCGCCAGCATCAAAAGGATGAGGACTGTGGTACGTCCGAATATTATCTTCCAGAGGCTTCTAAGTTTTTTCATCAAATCTCTCCGCTTTCTTTACGCTCAAATATGATGTTACTTCAATAAAGATCAAAAGTCAAACCCTCTTTGGCCTTTTGCTCCCTTTTAATGGGTCCGCTGTGAAAGCGCTTCAAAATACGCGTATATTTGAATGGGTTTTACAAACAATATGCCTATAGAAAACATAACTGGAGGATTTTAAATGAGAGCGACAGGAATAGTCAGAAGAATAGATGATCTGGGAAGGATCGTCGTTCCCAAGGAAATAAGAAGGATACTGCGGATAAGAGAGGGCGATCCCCTTGAGATATATACAGGCACTGCCGGAGAGATAATACTGAAAAAATATTCTCCCATAAGCGAGCTCGGCCGCATAGCCGAAGGCTTCGCCGAAACAGCTTCGTCTGTTCTGGGGCTTCCTGTGCTTGTATCGGACACAGACAGGTTCGTTGCCGCTTCGGGGCTCAGGCAGAAGGATTATGTCAACAGGGAAATAGACGATGATCTTGACAGTATAATTCAGAAAAAAAGCAAATACCAAAACGATTCCAGAGTTGTTATCCCCATACTTTCCAACGGCGACCCCATAGGCTCCGTCACCATATTCCCCTCTGAAAAGCATCCTCTGAGCGAAGCCGATATAAAGGCGGCTGAGCTTGGCGCGGGATTTCTGGCAAGACAGATGGAAAACTGACATATAAGCCTCCTTGCCGCCAAAAGGCCGGCTGCATCTCCCTGCGCGGGATATGCGGCGGCAACAAAAGAGCCCGGCTGGGATCAGCCGGGCAGCATCAAAGCGCTCTGCGCTTTATTTTATTATCTCCGCTACAGCGTCAGGTCCGCATCCCGCTGCGTTTCCTTCATCTGTATCAAGGTGTACTTCCTTTTCATGGGTAGAGCCTGAACGAACCAGCACATTGTCGAATATGAGGCCTCTCTCGCCATCGATCTTAAGACATACGATATCCTTGTCCTTTACGCCTGCCTCCTGGGCCTGCTCAGGGGAAAGATGAACGTGTCTCAGAGCTATGATTACGCCGTGATCTATCTCTACCTCTCCGCAAGGTCCTACGATCTTACATCCCGGAGTTCCCTCCAGCTTTCCCGACTCTCTTACTGGAGCCTTTATCCCGATGCCTCTCGCATCGGTCATAGCCAGCTCCACCTGTGTCTCAGGTCTTGCGGGACCCAGCACTCTTATTCCCTTCAGCGTACCCTTAGGGCCTACTATATCTACCTTTTCCTCGCAGGCAAACTGTCCCGGCTGCACGAGAGGCTTATAAGGCGTAAGCTCATGTCCCTCTCCAAAGAGGATATCAATGTGATCCTTCTGCAAATGCAGATGCTTGTTGGATAATCCGATTTTTACTTTGTAACCCATCTTTTTTCTCCTTGTCCTTTAACTTATCTCATCTTCCAGATATGTTATGTAGGGAAGATTTCTGTATTTTTGATCATAGTCAAGACCGTATCCGACTATGAATCTGTCGTCCACGGTAAATCCTATGTAATCAACGTCTATATCCGTCCTCCTGCCCTCAGGCTTGTCTAAAAGGGTGCATATCTTAACGCTGCGCGCCTCCCGGTTCTCAAGATATGTCTTAAGATAGCTCAGCGTTGTGCCCGAATCCACTATATCCTCGATTATTATGACGTTCCTGCCCTTTACGTCCGCATCCAGATCCTTGTTTATCTGCACTATGCCCGATGATCTTGTGGATGAGCCGTAGCTGCTGAGAGCCATAAAATCTATCGTCACATCCAGGTTAACGTTCTTCATTATATCAGCCATCCACATGACAGCTCCCTTAAGGATACCCACGAGAACGACCTCCTGCCCCTCAAAGTCCTCTTCTATCATACGGCCGATCTCCGCGGCTCTTCTGCTTATCTGTTCCTGGGTGATGATCACTCTTCCCACGGTATCTCTGTTCTTTTTCATCGCGCGCTATCCCCTTTTGCCTCTCTCTTCGTCCACCTCATATTCTACATCATCCACAAAGGTTTTTCCACGATATTTTTTGGAAAAATCCTTTGTTTTCCCGCCCATCCAGTATTTGTCAAGCTCGTTTCTCAGATACCAAAGTATGAAAAGCCATAGAGCCACATCATCCACCCAGGCTATGGGGAAGAGTACTATGGGTATGAGATCCACAGGCAAAAATATGTATATGATCCCCAGCACGATGAGAGCCTTCTTGCGCCTTGGCACGGAGCGGTCCTTCATCATGAACTTTATGGCTTTTATTCGCTTGAAAAGCACCTGTATGCCTAAAAACTGCATCTATTCCTCCAGCAACCTGTCCATTTCCTCCAAAAGATCCTCATGCCCTGTTTTCTTAAGAGCGGATACAGGGATCACCCTGTGGTCAGGCGAAAGGCCGAGTGTGTTTCTTATGAGCTTTATCTGCTTCGCTGTCTGGTTTCTTGATATCTTGTCCGCCTTTGTGGCGACGACCGGTCCGTCAAGGCCGTAATAACGGAGATATTCGTACATCTCCGTATCCTGCTTTGACGGCGCATGGCGTATGTCCACCAGGAGTATCACCTTTAAAAGCTCTTCCCTTCCGGTAAGATATTTTTCCATCATTTCGCCCCAGCCCTCTGATACTGATCTGGCTACTCTGGCATATCCGTATCCCGGCAGGTCCACTATCCTGAAGGCGTCGTTTATTCTGTAAAAATTTATGGTCCTTGTCTTGCCGGGACTTCCGCTCACGTGAGCCAGCCGCTTCCTGCCTGTCAGCAGGTTCAGAAGTGAGGATTTACCTACATTCGATCTCCCCGCGAACGCTATTTCAGCAGGACCCGCTTCCGGATACTGTTCAGGTCTTGCGGCCATTGCTTCCAGATCCGCTTTCTTTATGATCATTTTTCTTCATCCTTTACAAGAACCTGTTTGAGAGCATCGTTCACGTTCTTTATGAGAACGAATTCCATTTCATCCCTCACTGCCTCAGGTATATCGTTTATATCCGCCTCGTTGTCCTTTGGAAGGAGCACCTTTCTGATACCTGCCCTGTGGGCTGCCATCACCTTTTCCCTTATGCCGCCTACAGGAAGCACCTTGCCCCTGAGAGTTATCTCCCCTGTCATTGCAATGTCCTTTCTTACAGGTATGCCTGTAAGCGTGGATATTATAGCCGTACACATGGTAACGCCGGCGGAAGGGCCGTCCTTTGGAGTCGCTCCTTCCGGTATGTGTATGTGAAGATCGTATTTTTTATAAAAATCAGGGTCTATTTTAAGCTTTGAAGCCACTGACCTTATATAGCTCACTCCCGCTTTTGCGGATTCCTGCATAACGTCTCCAAGCTGACCCGTAAGCACCAGCTTGCCTGTTCCCGGCACGGCTGCCGTCTCTATGAAGAGCGTGTCTCCTCCCACTATGGTCCATGCGAGACCTGTGGTGACTCCCACTTCCTTTTCTCCCTTTATTATGTCGAACCTGAATCTCTTCTTTCCCAGGAACTCAGTCACTTTTTTCGCTGAAACGCTCACTTTTTCCGTTTCTCCGCAGACTATGTTCTTGGCTACCTTCCTGCAGATATTGCCTATCTCCCGCTCAAGATTCCTTACTCCGGATTCTCTGGTGTAATAATTTATTATGGATCTTACGCCCTGCTTCGTAAAGGATATGCTGCTCTTTGTGAGCCCGTTTTCCTTTATCTGTTTAGGCACAAGATATTTCATGGCTATGTTGAGCTTTTCCTCTTCAGTGTAGCCGCTGACCTCTATTACCTCCATCCTGTCAAGAAGCGGCCTCGGTATGGTCTCCGTCGTATTTGCCGTAGTTATGAACATTACCTTCGAAAGATCAAAAGGCACTTCAAGATAATGATCCGTAAAATCCCTGTTCTGCTCGGGATCCAGTACTTCCAGCAAAGCTGAGGCCGGATCGCCCTTGTAATCGGCTCCTATTTTATCCACCTCGTCAAAGAGGAAGACCGGATTGTTTGTACCGCTGTCCTTTATGGAGCTTATTATTCTGCCCGGTATGGCTCCTATATACGTTCTCCTGTGTCCTCTTATCTCGGCCTCGTCTCTCACTCCTCCGAGTGACATCCTTACAAACTCCCTGCCGGTGGATCTCGCCACGCTCCTGGCTATTGAGGTCTTGCCTACTCCCGGCGGCCCTACAAGGCAGAGTATGGGACCCTTCAGGCTCTTTGAAAGCTGTATTACAGCCAGATATTCAAGTACTCTTTCCTTTACTTTTTCAAGTCCGTAGTGATCCTCGTTCAAGATCTCCTCAGCTCTTTTCAGGTCTATGTTTTCCTCACTGGATTTGTTCCACGGAAGAGAAAGGACGGTCTCTATATAGTTCCTGCTCACCGTAGCCTCAGCGGAGGCAGGCTGCATCTTGGAGAACCTCTTTATTTCCTTTTCTATTTTATCCTTTGTCTTTTCTTCCAGCTCAAGAGCCTCAAGCTGCTCAAGAAAATCCGCCACCTCATCCTCTACGTCCTCGGTGACTCCCAGCTCCTCCTGTATGGCTCTCATCTGCTCTCTCAGATAGTATTCTCTCTGGTTCTTGTTTATCTGAGACTTCACCTTACTGGATATGTCCTGCTCTATATTCAGTATCTCGATCTCCTTTATGAGTATCCCGTTCAGCTTTTCGAGTCTCTCCTTTGGATCGAGAGTCTCAAGAAGGCTCTGCTTGTCTTCCAGCCTGATCTCGAGATGAGAGGCTATCATGTCGGCCATCCTTCCGGGATCCTCTATTGTCACTACTGTCGCGAATATTTCAGGCGTCAGGTTTTGGTTTATGTTTATATATTCATCAAAGTTTGTCAGAACGGTCCTCATGAGAGCCTCAGCCTCTGAATCGTCCTTTTCCGTCTCCTTTTCCTCCAGCTTTCTTACGGAACATCTGAAATAAGGGACCTCAAATATGATTTTTTCGATCTCTCCCCTGCACACTCCTTCAACCAGAACTCTTATCGAATCTCCCGGAAGCTTGAGCATCTGCTTTATCTTGCCTATGGTCCCCACATGATAAAAGTCATCCGGCGTAGGCAGATCGGTATTGTCGTCCTTCTGGGAAGCCAGGAATATGTGCTGGTTCATTATCATGGCTTTTTCCAGAGCGTTTATGGATTTTTCTCTTCCTATATCAAAATGAAGCACCATGTTGGGAAACACCGAAAGTCCTCTCAAAGGAATCATCGGCAGCTCCATCACATCGCTGTCAAGAGTGTTCTCATCCAAAGTTTTTTCATCTATATCTGCGGACTGTTTTATATTGTCATCCATATTTATCCCTCCTCGTTAAGCGGCGTATTTTCCGTGTTGTAAACAGGGCGACTTATTCAAAAGCCGCCCCGTGATCTACGCTGTTTCCGCTGTTTTTCCTTCTCTTTTCACGCGCTTGGGTTCAGCCAGTACAAGCTCAGGATCCTTTTCCGCTTCCACGGTATCCTTTGTTACTATGCACTTGTTTATATCGCTTCTTGAAGGAACCTCGTACATGATATTTGTCATTATCTTTTCCATTATGCCCCTCAGTCCTCTGGCTCCCGTCTTTCTGTCCAGAGCCTTCTGGGCTATGGATTCTATGGCGTCGTCTGTGATCTCCAGCTCCACGCCGTCCATTTCAAACAGTTTTTTGTACTGTTTTATTATAGCGTTCTTTGGTTTTGTGATTATATCCACAAGAGCCTCCTTTGAAAGCTCCTGCAGAGTTACCATGACCGGAAGCCTTCCTATGAATTCCGGTATGAGACCGTACTTGAGAAGATCCTCAGGCTGCATGTGCTTAAGTATCTCTTCCTTTTCCAGCTTATTGCTTTCTATGTTGGAATTGAATCCTATGGTCTTTTCTCCCACTCTCCTCTGTATCACCTTGTCAAGGCCGTCAAAGGCACCTCCGCATATGAACAGAACGTTTGTGGTATCAAACTGCAGGAAATCCTGATGCGGATGTTTTCTCCCTCCCTGAGGCGGAACATTCGCCACGGTTCCCTCCAGTATCTTGAGAAGAGCCTGCTGAACGCCTTCTCCGCTCACGTCTCTCGTTATGGACGGATTCTCGGATTTTCTCGCTATCTTATCTATCTCGTCCACATAGATTATTCCCCGCTGCGCCTTCTCCACATCGTAATCAGCTGCCTGTATCAGCTTGAGGAGTATGTTCTCCACGTCTTCTCCCACATATCCCGCTTCCGTAAGCGCCGTGGCATCCGCGATCGCAAAAGGTACGTTCAGTATCCTGGCAAGAGTCTGAGCCAGGAGAGTTTTCCCCGATCCTGTCGGGCCGACCATTATGATATTGCTCTTCTGTATCTCAACATCACCGTCTATCGGACCGCTGTTTATACGCTTGTAATGATTGTACACTGCCACCGAAAGCGCTTTTTTGGCTTCCTCCTGGCCTATGACGTAATCTGAGAGCGTATTGAATATCTCCTTTGGCTTCGGAAGCCTGTCTGGCTTTCCCGTCTCGATATATCCGTCTCTTACTCCCTGGTTTTCTTCAGATGCCAGTATGTCCTCGCAGAGCGCCACGCACTCGTTGCATATATATACTCCGGCTCCGCTTATAAGTCTCTTTACCTGACTCTGCGGCTTTCCGCAAAACGAGCATCTCAGCTCATTGTTTTCATTATACTTGCTCATAGATATCTTTTTACCCCCTGTTTTATCCGTCTATCTGTCCTTTATAACTTTGTCCACGAGACCGTAGCTCACCGCCTCGTCAGCGGACATGAAATTGTCTCTGTCCGTATCGCGGGCTATTATATTCAGAGGCTGGCCCGTGTTCTCACTCAGTATCCTGTTGAGCTTTTCCCTGGTCTTCAGTATCCATTCCGCATGTATCTTTATATCCTCGGCCTGCCCCTGTACTCCGCCGAGAGGCTGGTGTATCATTATCTCCGCGTTAGGAAGGGCATATCTCTTGCCCTTCTGTCCCGATGACAGGAGAAATGCTCCCATGCTGGCCGCCATGCCGACGCATATGGTCGATATCTCCGGCTTTATATACTGCATCGTATCGTATATGGCCATCCCGGCAGTTACCGAACCGCCGGGACTGTTTATATAGATGTTTATATCCTTATCCGGATCCTCTGCCTCAAGGAAAAGAAGCTGAGCTACCACCAGGCTTGCCACATGCTCATCTATAGCTTCTCCCAAAAATATTATTCTATCCTTCAAAAGCCTCGAATAGATATCATATGATCTTTCCCCTCTGCTTGTCTGCTCTATAACATAAGGTACTAACGCCATAATCCTAACCTCCTTTTTTGACCCCTCCTATTTTTTGACGGCATTGTCATACATAAAGTCTATGGCCTTTTTCATCCTGATATCAGAAGCTATCATCTCCATGTTCTGAGTTCCCAGCATTTCCCTGATCTTATCGGCTTCAAGGTTATACTGCTTTGCCATATCCTCTATTTCCTTTGAGACTTCTTCGTCACCGACTTCAAAGTTCTCCTGCTTTGCAACGCCGTTTACTATCATCCTGGTCTTCACCTTCTTGAGAGCCTCTTCTCTCACCTCGTCTCTGAATTCCTTAGGCTCTCTTCCCAGATACTTGAAGTATGTTGCCAGATCCATTCCCTGACCTCTGAGCTGCTGATCGAACTCCGACATCATGCTGTCGATCTCCGACTCTACCATCGCATCCGGAACGTCTATATCGTTTCCTTCCACTACCTTTTCTATTACGCTGTTCTTCATCTGGCTCTCGGCTCTTGCCTCGGCGGCTTTTTCAAGCTTTTCCTTAGTATCTGCTCTGAGCTCGTCGAGAGTATCGAACTCGCTTACATCCTTGACGAAATCATCATCGATCTCAGGCAGCTCCTCTTCCTTTATCTCGTGTACCTTGCACTTGAAAACAGCTTCCTTGCCTGCCAGATCCTTGGAATGGTAATCTTCGGGGAACGTAACCGTTACGTCCTTGTCCTCTCCTGTGCTCACTCCTATGAGCTGCTCCTCGAATCCCGGTATGAACGTGCCCGATCCCAGCTTGAGCGGCTGTCTCTCCGCCGTACCGCCCTCGAACTGTTCGTCTCCGATCCATCCCTCATAATCTATGAGCACCATATCTCCGTCCTTTGCCGGTCTGTCCACGGTTATCATCCTGGAATTTCTTCTGGCCATGCTCTTTATCTCGTTTTCAACGTCTTCATCGGTGACCTCGGCGCTTACCTGCTCTATTTCAACGCCCTTGTAATCCTTTACCTCTATCTCAGGGTAGCATTCGACAGTTATGGTTATCGTGAATCCTTCACCCTTCTTTATCTGGCTGAATTCAGCTTTCGGGCTGTCTATGACCTCAAGGTCGAGCTCGTCTATAGCGAGAGGATATCTCAGTGAGAAGAGATTGTTTATGGCATCCTCAAAGAAAACTCCTTCTCCGTACTTTTTCTCTATTATGCTCCTGGGAGCTTTTCCCTTCCTGAATCCGTCTATGGTGAATCTATTCTTCTGAGCCTTGTAAACTTCTATTATCGCGTTTTCAAATTCCTCTGCGGTGAATTCCATTGTGAATTTCGCTACGTTCTTCTCTTTTGAAATTAATGTTGATTTCATGAATATATATCCTCCTCGATTATAAACACATAGTGCATATTATTATACCTCCTTTCCTTTGAAAAGTAAAGGCAAAACAAGGGTTTTGAACATTTTTCGGAAGGCTTTTCTCCATATCTTGACAAAAAAATCCTCCGGACACATAATTGTTTCTGAAAGCGGGAGGAAAAAAACATGGATAATACGAA
>CAWVKQ010000067.1:0-4586 GCA_963929955.1 Bacillota bacterium | reverse complement strand
AAGGTCTCTTTTGTTAAAAGGGGTATTGGGATTAGAGATTAATGAGGTTATCAGGGGGATAACCACGATTAGATTATATTGTAATCCACGGTAAAAATCAAGAGAAAGTCGAAAAAATGTGAAAAAAACTTTTTAATAAAAATGCGTGCCGGAATTTGTCGAGCGAATGAAATTCAAAAGCCCGCCGGCAAAATATATAATTATCTTGAAAGGGGAAACCCGGTGATCAACAAAATAAAAAAATAAAAAAGAAGCTGTTTATGGAGGAAAGAAAAATGGAAGTTTTAAAAGTATCAGCCCGATCGAATCCAAATTCCGTAGCAGGCGCGCTGGCCGGCGTGCTGAGGGAAAAAGGCGGAGCGGAAATACAGGCAATAGGAGCCGGAGCGTTGAATCAGGCAGTAAAAGCCATCGCGATAGCAAGAGGATTTGTAGCCCCGGGAGGCATAGATCTCGTATCGGTTCCGGCCTTTACGGACATCGAGATAGAAGGAGAAGAGAGGACAGCCATAAAGCTGATAGTGGAGCCGAGATAAGAGCCTGTGCGAAACCTGTAAAAAAGAATAAGTCTGAGGGCAGCCTTTAAGGGGATGCCCTCTTTACCTTTTTTTGAGCATGATGTATAATTCTAAAGTCGGCAGGAGGCGTAAAAAAGATGGAACAGTTAAAGGAAACCATAGAAAAAAGCAGAAAAATAGTGATAAAAATAGGCAGCAATGTCCTTTCCAGTAAAAAAGGCACTGTAAACAGGGACGTGATGCACAATATAGTGGAGCAGGTATGCAGCCTCATAAAGATGGGCAAGCAGATCATGCTCGTGTCCTCAGGCGCCGGGATATGCGGCGTGGGGGCCATAAACAAATGGAGCCGCAGAGGGGACATTAACTACAAGCAGGCTCTTTGCGCCATAGGACAGGTGGAGCTCATGATGGCGTATAAGGAATACTTCGGCGATTACGGCATACACGTGGCGCAGATGCTCCTGACAAGAGACGACTTCAACGATCCCCACAGGACACTGAACATAAGGAACGCCATGTTCACCCTCATAGATGAGAATGTGGTGCCTGTTATAAACGAAAACGACAGCGTAAGCGTCGATGAGATAAAAATAGGAGACAACGATACCCTGGGGGCGCTCACAGCCACATTGTGGAACGCTGATCTCATGATAGTGCTGAGCGATATAGACGGCGTCTTTGACAAGGATCCAAAGAACTGCCGTGATGCCAGGCTGATAGAGCTGGTGGAGAACGCCGAGCAGCTTGAAGCCTCCATAGACATAGGAGAAAAAAGCTCCTTCGGCACAGGCGGCATAGCCACAAAGATAGAGGCTGCCGCGAAAATAAACAAGTTCGGGATACCGATGATACTTCTGAACGGATCGAAGAAGAATACGATCATAGAAGGCCTTGAGGGAAACGGCCGTGGAACGCTGTTCCTGGGGACGCTGGGAAAGTAGCGGAATGAAAGGAGAAAGCCATGGACATAGGATTCATAGGGATAGGGAATATGGGCGGAGCCATACTTTCAGGCTACGCATCATCAGAGAGCTCTTCAAAAGACCGGCTTATGGCCTTTGATATGAACAAAGAGCTGTGCGAAAAGAGAAAAAGAGAAACAGCCGGACTTGAGATATGCGAAAGCGCAACGGAGCTCTGCGAAAAGAGCGACATGGTGATCATAGGAGTGAAGCCTCAGGTCATAGAAGGTGTTCTGGAAGAGATAAGACCCTTCCTGGGAAAGGATAAAGTGATCGTATCCATGGCAGCAGGGGTAAGCATAGATTTCATAGAAAATATCATAGGAAAAGAGCTGGTGATAATAAGGATAATGCCAAACACGCCGGCAAAGGTGGGAGAAGCCATGGTGGCCATGTGCAGGAACGCCAATGTGGATGATGACAGCTTCGGAAAAGCCAAGAGGATATTCGACTCAATAGGCAGAGCCGAAGAGGTGGAGGAAGATCTTATAGACTGCGTCATAGGAGTCAGCGGCAGCAGTCCGGCTTATACTTATATGTATATAGAAGCTCTGGTGGCGGCAGCGGCTGAAAACGGCATGGAACCTGAAAAGGCAAGGATATTCGCGGCGCAGTCAGTTCTGGGCGCGGCGAAAATGGTGCTCGAAAGCCCGGAAAGCCTGGAGCAGCTCAGAATAAACGTATGCTCCCCTAACGGCACCACCATCGAGGCAGTGGAAAAGCTCTTTGAAAACGGATTCATGGATAAGGTGAAGGAAGGCTTTCAGGCTGCCGTTGACAGGTCTGTTGAGATGACAGCCGAAAAAGCGGCTGCGGAGAAAGGGAGCCGAAAGTGATATTTGAAGAAAAGAGAAAAGAAAGCGAAAGGATATACGAAGGAGCGATCCTCAACGTGAGGAGAGATAAGGTGACGGCTGTAAAGGGCGAAGCCTACAGGGAGATCATAGAGCATAACGGAGCAGTGGCGATGGTGCCTGTCACAGATGAGGGGAACGTGGTCATGGTACGGCAGTACAGATACGCGTGCGGAAGACCTGTACTTGAGATCCCGGCGGGAAAGATAGACATAGGCGAAAAGCCTGACAGCGCGGCAAGAAGAGAGCTCAAAGAGGAGACGGGATACGAGGCGGAGGAATTCATACGCCTGGGGAGCATAAACCCGAGCGTCGCATATTCAGAGGAAGTGATACACATATACGCCGCGCTCGGACTCAGGGCAGGGGAGCAGTCCCTTGACGAGGATGAAGCCGTGGACGTGATGGAGTATCCTTTCCGTGAGATCTACGATATGGCGGCAGAGGGGAAGCTGGTGGATGCGAAGACAATAGCCGGACTGATGATGGCGGCTAAACAGCTCTCCGTAAAGTAAGCGGGCGCTGTCACAGGCTTATGAGGCTGAAGAGACCTTCGACAGCAGCGCCGGCAGCGATGAGCGCGGTTCCGGCACAGGCAGACAGCAGGAGAAAGCGGGAGTTTTCATTCCTGCTTTTTTTGCGCATATCTGAGAGCTCCCTGAGGCCTCCGGATGCGGATATGATAAAGAGGGAAGCTGCGGTAATGATAAATCCGGGTATGAAAAACACGTTTTGAGGGAGCAGCTTTGTCAGGGATATGAAAAAGGCCTGCTGCGGGACGCTGACGTATATGAGCCCGCTGCAAAAGCCTGTCGCAAAGCTTTTAAAGAGCAGCAGAGCCGGAGGAAGGGGACAGAGCGCCTTTGACAGCATCGCGGCTGCCATTACGGCAACAAGGGTTAAGTTGGATGCGACAGATCCGGCGAATACACGGGCAAATCCCGGGCTGTCTCCCGAAAAACCGGACATCATAAGCCCGGAAAGCCGGTCCATGCTGTCCGTGCGAAGACCTGTGCTGAAAAACAGTCCGGAAAACAGGCCTGTGAGAAATATAAATATGAATATAAGTCCGATCTTTTTCATATGTATGTCCCCTTTCAGTTCAATAACAGAGTATGCGGAGGGCCGGGCGATTATGACATGGAAAAAAGAGGAAGAAGTGAAGGGATAAAAATTATTGTAAACCCGAAGGGTTTGATGTATAATTTTAAATACAGGTTTTGTTTTTTAAATAACAGGTTGCAGCAGGGGGAGCGGGTAAATGTATACAGACGAGTTCGCGGAATATTTACAGAAAGACAGAAAAATGTCGAAAAACACTCTCGAAGCCTATAACAGAGATGTTCAGGAGTTCGTTTCGTTTGAAGGCGTGAGAGGCATAACGGATATAGAGGATATGTCCAGTACTGAAATAATAGCCTTCCTGCATAACCTTAAGGCCGCAGGCAAATCAGCGGCCACAGTGAACAGGAAGCTGGCCTCAGTCAGGGCTTTTTTTAACTACCTTATACAGATAGGACTGCTTTCGGAAAACCCCACGACAGGGATAAAGTCTCCGAAAATAGAGAGGAAAAAACTTGAATACCTTAGCATAGAAGAGATAGACAGGCTCCTTGAGACTCCCGATGAAAGCGTGAGAGGAATAAGGGACCGCGCGATACTCGAGGTCATGTACGCCACAGGCATAAGGGTCAGCGAGCTCATAGAAGCAAATGTGGAGGATATAAACCTGAGGATGGGATTCATCACATGCGCCGGCGACATAAACAAGGCCAGGATCGTTCCGCTGGGAAGACCTGCGAGAGCCGCGCTTGAAAATTATATATACGATTCAAGGGACAAGCTTCTGAAAGGCAATAAGGAGGAGAAGGCTCTCTTCGTAAACTATAACGGCAGCAGGATAACAAGGCAGGGACTGTGGAAGATACTCAAAGAATACGGCGAGAGAGCCTCCATAGGTCAGAGGCTGACGCCCAATATCATAAGGAATTCTTTCGCTGTCCACATGCTGCAGAACGGCGCTGATCTCAAATCGCTCCAGGAGCTGATGGGACATGAGGATATAACGGCCACTCAGGCATATCTGGCTGTTACGAAAAACAGGATAAAGGACGTATACGACAAGGCTCATCCGAGAGCCTGACGGCTGTCAGGATTATTGCTAAATTGCAAGATCAAATAGGACAGAACGAAAAACTTCATCAGGTGAAAGGTAATGAAGGAATTTACGAGGTAAATTGTTGATCCAG
>CAWVKQ010000066.1:0-5818 GCA_963929955.1 Bacillota bacterium | reverse complement strand
TCCTTGCTCCTGTCAAATACGGTACCGTCTGCTGCGGAGATTTCAAAGTCATACTCATATCCGCCGTATATGATCTCTATGTCGTATTCCAGTCTGTTGTCATCCATGCCCTTGCGGAATTTCGTTATATCCCCATCCGTTGCTCCCGGCACCTCTGCCAGAGCTATCTGCCTGGCCCTGCTCTCGCCTATGTCTCCCTTCTCTCCCGCTCCGGTAGCCGCGTATACGGATGCTCCGGCCATCAGGGCTATAGCTGTGACTATGATCAGTATCTTTACAGGCTTACTCATTTTCTTTATATTTTCCATTTCTGCACCTCCGTTGTTTTCTTTATCACGGCTATATGATATACGGCGCAAATTAACGGAAAATTACCTGTTCATTAAAATGGAATTAAAAATCTCCGCCATTCATTAAAAGCCTGTCTCTTCCCTTCTGTCAGTCGTCTATTTCCCACTTGAGTATGTTCCCTGTGGCTCCGTCTATCTCAAATTCATATTCGTATCCATTGTAGTATATGCTGCCCTCATACTCTGTCCTGCCGTCATCGTACTCTACCTCCATCTCCACTATATTGGAAATGTCGGCTCCCGGTATCCGTTCAAGGGCTATGGCCTGCGCCTCCTCCCATGTTATGGCTCCTGAGGCGCTGCTTTCCGCAGAGGGCGCGCTCTCGGAAGGAGCTGCCTGGGAAAACGGCTGAAGCTCCGTTCCCCCGCCTTCAGAGCTGCCGCATCCGCACACAGCTATGAGCGTAAGGACAACGGCCAGGACAGCTGCCGCATCCCTTAAATGTCGCCTTGTTCTTTTTCCTACCATATCAGATGTCTCCCTTTTTTTCCGGCAGAGGCAGATATACGCTGAAGCAGCTGCCCCGTCCCGGTTCGCTCTCGCCCTTCACATATCCTCCGTGAGCCTTTGCAAGAGCCTCGACCATGGAAAGTCCAAGTCCCGAGCCCTCCTCGTTCCTCGACGGATCGGCTCTGTAGAACCTTTCCCATATCCTCTCAAGCTGATCTTTTTCGATGCCTCTTCCTTCGTCCCTAACTCGCAGACATGCGTATCCTTCCTCCCGGTTCAGGCTTATGAATATCCTGCCGTTGCTGTCTCCTGTTTCCCTTTTTCCGTATTTTACAGCGTTTTCCACAAGATTCAGCAGTATCCTTATGAGCATCATTTCATCACCGGCGACCGTTATGCCCGGCTTTATTACAGTCACTATGCTCATTCCCTCCTGCTCTGCAACAGGCCGCTGCTGTTCGGCCACGCTTTCGCACAGAGCGCTCAGATCTATATTTTCTATATCGAGACGCAGCCTGCCCGCATCGCTTCTTGCAAGAGTAAGGAGCCTGTTTACAAGGCTGTTCATCCTTTTGGCCTCTCTGTTTATAACATGGAGGGCTTTTTCCCTGTACTCGCTGTCTTCAAGAGCATAATCGCTCTGAGTGATGATCACGGCAAGTGGCGTCCTCAGCTCATGGGAGACGTCTGATGTAAACTGCTTCTCCTCTCCGAACACCTTTTCCAGCTTTTCGAACATGCCGTTGAATGTGCCTGCCAGCTTGTATATCTCGTCCTTTCTGCTCACTTCTTTCCCAAGATCTATCCTCCTGGAAAGGTCGGCATCCCTGCTTATGTCCTCAGCAGTATCTATTATGTTCCTCACCGGCCTGAAGCCTTTTCTGGTTATGATATACCCTCCGAGAGCTGCCAGAGCCGCCAGAGCCGGAAATCCTACTGCCGAGAGCCTGAGCATAAACGAAAAGTTGCTCTGCTCCGCAAAATCCCGCACAACTCCTCTTACCCATATATGACTGCCGTCTATGTAAAACTGCCTGTCATATACATACCATGTCCTGTCGTCGTCTCCTGTTATCTTTCTCGTCCCGCCCTCATCAAGAGGCGGCATCTGGGAAAGCTCCGCAGGTCTTCTTCCTTCTATGAGCTCCTCATCATCATCGTATACGCTTATATATACTCCGTCGTCGTAAAAATCAAGATCATTGTCTATTATGAAGGATTCTCCCGCTCCCTCTATCTTGCGGCTGGCATCTTCCACCGAGTCGGTCAGCTTTGTCCTGGCAAGCTCGCTTGCTCTCGTGTTTCCCGAATAGGCCAGTATCAGCAGGAAGCTTCCTGCCAGTATTATGAGGAATATGGTGTACCATATGGTTATCTTGGATGTAATGGACAGTCTTCTCATTTTTTACCTTACCATATATCCCGCGCCCTTCACGGTTATGATCTTCTTCTCATCATGTCCGTCGTCAATCTTTTTTCTCAGATGGCACACGTACACGTCTATGACGTTGGAACCGCCGTCATAATCATAATTCCATATGTGATTGGAAAGCTTGTCCCTGGAAAGCACCTTGCCCTCGTTCTGCATCAGGTATTCCAGGATATCGAACTCTCTGGCCGTAAGGGATATTTCCTTTCCTCCCCTTTCGACTCTCCTTGAGGATGAATCCAGAGTAAGATCCCCTGAGGTCATCACACTGCTGGCTCTCTCCCCGCCGCGCCTTATCATGGCCCTTATCCTCGCGAGAAGCTCGTCAAAATCAAAGGGCTTGACAAGATAATCGTCTGCGCCCGCATCGAGCCCCGCCACTCTGTCCTCAACGGTCCCCATTGCCGTAAGCAGCAGCACAGGCGTCTTGTCTCCCCTGTCCCGCATCTTTCTCAGCACCCCTATGCCTGTGGTCCCTGGCAGCATTATGTCAAGTATTACCCCGTCGTATTCTGCGCATCTTAGAAAATCCAGAGCATCGTCTCCCGTAAAGCAGGAGTCCACGCTGTAATGCTCGTTTGTAAGCTTTCTCACTATTATCTCGTTGAGATCCTTCTGATCTTCCACTACCAATAATCTCATAATCAGATATCCTCCTGCTCTGATTTTATCAGTCCTGCATTAAAAAGACATTAAAAACATACGGTAAAGTTATCTATCAGGCGGGTATCCCCTATGTAAACGGCCAGGGCCACAAGGTCCCCGTCTTCAAGCCTTGCCTTGGGCATAAGGGTCCTGCCGTCAACAGCCTCCACATAATCTGTCCTTGCCAGAGGCTCTTTTTCTATGATACTGCTTATGGCTCCGACAACAGCTCCGCCTTCCCTTTCTCCCATGGCGATGAGGCGTTTTCCTTCCTCCATTGCCCTGTACAGCACTGGTGCGGCCTTTCTTTCTTCTTCGCTCAGATAAGAATTTCTGCTGGATCTGGCAAGGCCGTCCTCTTCCCTTACTGTAGGGCATCCCACTATGTCAATGCCAAAGGCCATATCCCTTTCCATCTGCCTTATGACTGCCAGCTGCTGGGCATCCTTTTCTCCGAAGTAGGCTCTGTCCGGAGTTACTATATTGAAAAGCTTGCTCACCACCGTACAGACTCCCCTGAAATGGGTGGGTCTGCTCCTGCCGCAGAGCTGCTTCGTCATATGGGAATCCATGTCCACATATGTGGACGCGCCCTCAGGATACATCTCCTCCACCTGCGGATGAAAAACCATGCTGCATCCCGCCTCCTCAAGGAGCCTCCTGTCCCTTTCAAAATCTCTGGGATAGCTCTCCAGATCCTCAGATGCCGAAAACTGTGTGGGATTGACGAATACTGAAGCCACCGTCCTGTCGCACTGAGACGTGGATGTCTCCACAAGGGAGATATGTCCTTCGTGGAGCGCTCCCATAGTGGGAACAAGGCCCACTGTCAGACCTTCTGCCTTCCACATCCTCACCTGCTTTCTCACTTCGTCTATCGTCGTCGCTGTAATCATCTGATTTCACCCTTGTACTTTTCCCTTAATCCCTTTATTATATCCTCATCTATCTTGAAAGCGTGTTCCATGTCCGGAAACGCTCCTTCCTTTACTTCTCTGTCGTATCTGGCAAAGGCTTCGGAAAGTATCCTGCCGGCTTCGGCGAAGTGCTTCACGAATTTTGGCACATAGTCTGTAAACAGTCCGGCCATATCCTGCCATACGAGCACCTGCCCGTCGCAGCCGTCGCCCGCGCCTATGCCTATGGTCGGGATCGTCAGCTTTTCCGATATTAGCGTGGCAAGTCCCGCCGGAACGCATTCCAGCACGACGCAGAATGCGCCTGCCTCCTGGACGTCAAATGCATCGAGGAGTATCCTCTCGGCAGTTTCCGCATCCTTGCCCTGAACTTTGAATCCTCCGAAAGCGTTGACAGACTGCGGAGTCATGCCTATATGCCCCACTACCGGTATACCGGCATCCGTTATGGCTTTTATCTGCTCCTTTACCGCTGCTCCTCCTTCAAGTTTCACCGCGTTGCCGCCTGTCTCTTTTATGAGTCTTCCTGCGTTGACTACCGCATCGTACACAGATGTCTGATACGACATGAACGGCATATCGATCACTACGAATGTGTCTTTGCAGCCTCTCACAACTGCCGCCCCGTGATGTATCATGTCCTCCATAGTCACTGAAAGAGTGTCGGGATATCCGAGTATGGTATTACCAAGAGAATCTCCCACCAGTATGGAATTTACCCCCGCCTCTTCCATTATCTTGGCGGTGGAATAATCATAGCATGTGAGCATGGATATTTTTTCTCCCTTTTCCTTCATACCCATAAGGCTAGCTACTGTGTTTTTCATTTTTCTTCGTCCTTTCTCAGCGCCTTTTTCATCCCGGCATAATCCCTGTCCGGGTGTCTTTCCTGCGCCAGCTTCACCAGTCTGAGGCTAAGCAGTCTGTAAAGCTGCTTTTCCTCTTCATCATTGAGACAGTCCAGATGCTTTTTTACCGTTGACACGTCGTTTCTTTCCACAGGGCCTGTAAGGCTTTTCGCAGGCCCGATTTCAGCGATGTGTTTCATGTTTCCCGTAAGTATGGGCGCCAGAGCTTTCACTGCTTCATCCCGTGAAAATCCGCATTCTTCCATAAGCTGCACGCTCTGATCGGCAAGTCCGCACACAAGATTGCTGGCAACAGCCGCAGCGCAGTGATAGAGGGTCTTTTTCGCGGCCTCTATGATACGCACCGGATTTCCCGCGGACTCGATCAGTCTCTTTACGGTATGGATATGCTCTTCGCTGCCTTCGACGGTAAAAAAAACATCCGTCAGTTCCCTGTAAGCGCTGAACCTGTCGCTTACGGCGAACAGCGGATGGACGGAATATCCAAAGGCGCCTGCTTCTTCTATCCCGGGGAACGCTTCCCCTGCGGACATGGCGCCGCTGCAATGACATATTATTTTTCCTTTTATCTCCAGCTTCCGTATGTCCTCCCAGACACTTCGGATGCTGCCGTCAGGAACGGTCAGAAAGATCACATCGCACTCATCCACCAGCTCCTGAGCTGTTTCGTATAAATGAGAATCCGTGAATTCCGACGCTTCCTGCGCCGAACGGCGATGAAGGCTGTGATAGCCTTTTACGTCAAGACCTTGTTCCTTAAAATACTTTCCAAGGGAGCAGCCTGCTTTTCCTGCTCCTGTAAAACCTATATTCAGTTTATCTCCCTCCTCCCGGAAGGCTCCGCGTTTCGCGTCACCTTATATGTTTTCAGTATTCCGGCCGGGTGAGGCGACCTCCCTTCGTCTTGTTCCTTTCCGGATATAAGCTGCAGGAAAATGAATATGTCTTTTAAACTTTACAGTTGGTATAGTTTCTTTGTCTGAATACCACCCATCCTCGCATATGATACCATACGGGGCGGCAAAAATAAAGGGAAAATTGCCGCCTCGTATACTGCCGCAGAGGACTTCGCCTGCCTGGAGTGCATAATATCAGAACGGGCGCTGCTGCCAGCGCCCGTTCTGTTCCCTGTTTTTACATATTATCAGTCATATACC